>JANMKC010000133.1:0-10867 GCA_031371785.1 Flavobacteriales bacterium
TTCAAGCTTCTGGTGCTTGTGCTGCTCATCGAACAGGCTGCGACTGGGGCGTTTGCTCATCTGACAAAGAGATCGATCACCAAGCACTTTGTCAAGATCCCGTACCCATCAACTTCTCAACAGGTTCTTCGAACTACCCTGATAGCAGTTAGAGGAGACGCGCAAGCTAGCGGATGATGTGGGACAAGACGAAGATGAAAGCGATGATCGCAGGTGCAACAGGCGCAGGGGATGAGGAGGTGAGCGATCATGTGATCAGATAATACAGAGTTCGGCATGAACGAGCTACGATTTCCATGTATCAAGTTGACGACAGAGATCGCGTTATGGAATTGACTGACATACCGCAGATGTCGGTCGGCGCACCATGCCCAATTGTGTTGAGCAATGAAAATGTCACGTTAGTGGCCTACTATCCACAGAATAAATTGCCTTATTGGGATGGTCGCGCATCTTCGGTCGGCAAGGACGTAGTGATCTTGTGTTTCGAGTCGTGTCTCGCCAGTCTATTTGGGCCGCCCAATGACGAGGCGTTCTCCGGCCATCCACTCGCGAGCCGGGGACTTGAGCGGTATTCCGCTGCAGTCGTTGAAGAATCGTCGTGGATACGTGCCTTGAGCGATATGAACTCAGTTCACCCGAACCATCGGCCCGACCAACTATTCGGATTCAAGCATTTCATTCTGGCATTCCATGACAGCGTATTCGAATGCGTGGCGAAGGGCTTCTCGATCGAAGCTGGCATCGGTTCGGTCGAGGGCGTCGTGCCTCGAATGCTGGAACTGCTGAATGGGTGACCCCCCAAGCCTTC
Organism: Flavobacteriales bacterium; assembly: GCA_031371785.1. Lineage (GTDB taxonomy): Bacteria > Bacteroidota > Bacteroidia > Flavobacteriales_F > PHOS-HE28 > PHOS-HE28. Next base: position 812 of record JANMKC010000133.1, read on the forward strand.
GAACTCCTCAAGTAACATTGCACGATGAACGCGACGATCACCACCGAACAACTCGAACTCCTCATCCGCTTGGACCTGTCATAGAATAAGCGCCGGGATCCCCTTCCACAGCGCACAGCCGAGCGCGGGTCGGGGAGCATGCGGCACTCGGGAAACACCCGAGCGCCGGGATCCGAAATTGTTGGTGAGCACTTCCGATGGCCGCCAACTGAACACGCTCCGCGAGGACCGATCCGATGCCGGAACCTTCACCTGCATCTGGTCATTCTTGCTGAACGATGAGGTGATCGCGCAACGTGAAGTTCGACGCGCGGCAGTGGGAACACATCCTTGGTAGGCAGCGGCGGTCAACGATCGCCGCTGCTTATTCCAGTCTCGTACACCATCGATCGCCCCGTACTGCGCCGTTCGCTGGATCGCTGCTGAGCAGCGCGAAGGCCGCCCGCCCCACGAGGTGGTCCCCTGGTACGAAGCCCCAATGGCGGCTGTCCTCACTGTAGTGGCGACTATCCCCGAGGACGAAGTAGTAGTCCTGCTGGACCACATAGCTGTGTGTTTCCGCGCCGTTGATGCACACTTCGTTCTGGGCCGCTTCCAGCTTGTTCCCCTCATAGCGTGTGATGATCCGGTCGAACAGCGGAAGCGTGCTGACGTCCACGCGGACGTGATCGCCTTTGTGCGGAACGATGATCGGGCCATAGTCGTCGCTGTTCCACGGGTAGTTCGGGCTGAAGGGAAAGATGTGCCCCGGTGAACCATGGTCCAAGCGCATGGGTTCAGCGCTCACAATGTCCGGACGTTCCCGCAGTGCTGCCGCCATGGCCATGTTCAACGGCAGTTCCACTTCATCACCGTCCGGTAGAACGAAGGCGGGTGGAAGGCCCATTTCGCGCAGTAGTGCCTGTGGATCCGCGCTGTGCTTCAGGCGCACCAACCAACTTTTTGTTTCCTGCGGAACGTCATCCACGCGTTTGTTGTTCACGAAGAGTTTTCCATCGCGCAGTTCCACCACATCACCAGGAAGACCCACGATACGCTTCACCAGCAATTGCCTGCGCGCCATCGCACGATCGTCCTGGATCGGATCATGGAACACCGCGATGTCGCCGCGATGGAAACCCGTCCACACAGGCCAGCGTGCGACACCGACAAGATCGCCAGGCAGCAGGGTGGCGTACATGCTCGTGCTTCGCACCGTTACCCAGCGCAGAATGAACACATGCGCGATCGCGAGCATCACGAAGGCGATCAGCAGGGCCTTGAGCCAGTCGTTCAATGCGGACCAGCGTTGCCGCAGGCTGCGGCGTTGTTGATGGTTGTTGGTTGTTGGTTGCTGGTCCACCATGCCGGTACATCAAGCCGAATAACCAACAACCAACAACCAACAACTAACAACCAACTAACAACCAACAACCAACATCTATTATCGCACCAACGAGAATACCCGCTTCCACCGGATGCCACCGGGGAATCCGCCTTTCTCCGGATCGGTGGTGAGCCATACGAGCACCGCCTTGCCCACGATGTGATCGAAGGGCACGAAGCCCCAGAAGCGAGCGTCCTGCGAGCGATGGCGGTTATCGCCCATCATCCAGTAGTAGTCCTGCTTGAAGGTGTAGCCGTCCGCTTTCGCACCGTTGATCAGGATGTCGTTGCCATGCGTTTCCACCGTGTTGTACTCGTACACCTGGATCGCGCGGCGATAGAGCGGAAGGTTCTCCAGCGTCAGTTTGATGGTAGCGCCAGCCTTCGGGATCCACAGTGGTCCGAAGTTGTCTTCGCTCCAATCGTACCGTGGATCATTCGGGAAGATGGGCATGAAGTTGTTGTCCCCGGGTTTGTAGAAGCCGCGTGCTTTGTTCTGGCGCCACATGCTGTCCACGTTACTGAATTTGCTCAGGGCCACAGCGCGTTCAGCGGTGAGCGGTATGTCGGCGGAAAGGCCATCCTGTTCCACATCGGTGGTGGTGATGTCGAATTTCTCCTTCAGCATGCGGGTATTGAACATGCTCTTCAGTTTGAACTTGTAGGCGAGTTGGCCCATCGGCGGCAATGGCGATTCCTTGCCGTTGACGAAGAGCAGCCCATCGCGCACCTGCACGGTATCGCCTGAAACCGCCACGCATCGCTTGATGTAATTCTCCTGCTTGTCCACCGGGCGGATGAGGATCCCACCGGTCGGCGCGCTGCCACTGCGGCCATCGGGCAAGGTGAAGACAACACGATCACGATCCAGCAGGTTCTTGCGGCCACACATGCGCACGAGCTGGTAGTAGCTCATGTTCTGGTAGTTCGCCACCACGGTATCGCCTTCGGGAAAATTGAAGACCACGGCGTCACCGCGCTGTGGTTTTCCGAAGCCCGGCAAGCGGAAGTAACCGAGGTGGAACCAGTTGGTGAAGCTCGGCGTGTGATCGGTGAGCGGAAGCGTGTGATGCGTGAAGGGGAAGGTGATCGGCGTCATCGGCAAGCGCGCGCCGTAACTGAGTTTGCTAACAAAGAGATAGTCGCCCACCAACAGGGTCTTCTCCTCCGATTCCGTCGGGATCGTGAAGGCCTCGAAAGTGAACACGCGGAACGTCGTTGCCACGATCACCGCGAAGAGTATGGCATCACCCCATTGCCCGATGAAGGCGCGTTTGCGATGGCCCACCGGGATCGGCCCGACCCACTTGTGCTCCTCCTTGAACGCGAACCGTGGAAGGGTGATCCACGACGCGAACACGGCCACAATGTGCTGCTTCAATGTGCGCTCGCCGAACGCGATGCTCGTGTTCACGTTGTAGATGATGAGGAGCAGCAAGTTGATGCCCGGCACCAGCAACAGGATGATCCAGTACCAAGGCTTGCCGAGGATGCGGTTCCAGATGAAGAAGTTGTAACCCGGCACCAGCCCGGCCCACGCGGGCGAACCCGCTTTTGCGAAGATCTTTGGCAAGCAAGCGAAGAGCACAACGAAGTAGGCGAGGAGCAGAAGCCAGGGGATCATGAGGTCGATCGGATAATGGGTCGATCAGTCACCTTCGCCAAGCTTCGGCGACCGATGGATGATCTTGTGATGGAGCGCGAATGTGGGGAATACCGCCATGCGGGGAACGTGAAAATGCGTGAACGGGCGAACGCGAGGATGAACTATCCCCATCAACGGTGATCACGGAAGTGAAAGCACATCATCCATCGTGAAGAAGCCGCGCCTGCCCTTGAGCCATTCGGCGGCGACCACAGCCCCAGCGGCGAAACCCTGCCGACCGAACGCATCGTGGGTGATGGTGATCTTGTCTTCAGCGCTGGTCCAGGTCACGCTATGCTTGCCGGGTATTTCGCCGGTGCGTTCGCTCCTGATGGTTATTGGTTGATGCCCCGGCGCAGGCCGGGGGTTGGTTGCTGGTGCGGCCAGCTCGGAGCCATCCAACCGCCAACCCGAATACCGTTGCGTTTTCATGTCGATGTCGCGCGCCAATGTGATGGCCGTGCCGCTGGGTGCATCCAGCTTGTGAACGTGGTGTACTTCATCAATGTGCACATGGTAACCGTTCTGCGGGTCCATCAAACCTGCGAGATACTTGTTCACGCGGAAGAAGAGATTGACCCCGATGCTGAAGTTGCTTGCCCACAGCAATGCGCCGTTCTGTGCTTGCACCATCGCCCGTACTTCGTTCATCCGATCGTACCAGCCTGTGGTACCCACGACCACGGCTACGTCGGCTTCGAGGCAGAGCTTGATGTTCGCGATCACGCTGTCGGGCCTGCTGAATTCGATCGCGACTTCGCTACCGATCGGCGAGGAGCCTGCATTCGTGGCATCAACTTTCAACCCAATAGCATGACCACGTGCAAGCGCGACCTGTTCGATGGCCTTGCCCATTTTGCCGTAACCGTAAAGGGCGATTTTCATGGGATGGCCGCGAGAGCCTGTTCAAAGATGCACGGAGATCGAAACGCCCAACGCACCGCGCGCAGCCAACGGCAATGAAGGCCGCAGATCCAACGAGAGGTCATTGCTCACATCGAACCGCACGAAGTAGCCGTCAACAGCGGCATCCATCACGTTCAGGACGTACACACCGGCGAGGAAGATGTAGCTCAGGTCGCGCCACTTGTGGTAGGTGTCCGCTACACTGCGGATCGCATCCGATGGGATCGTTCCGCCGAATTCATCCACGGTGTTCGGATCGCTGTCAACGATGGCCACATAGTCGTCGCGGTACCGGACGTACTGTGTGTTGTTCTGGTGGATGAAGTAGACGCAGGTGCCGAGGCCGATCCACGCGATGGGCGCTTTCCAATGCTTGCGGTTGTAGATCTGCCCCGCGCCGGGAATGATCGCGGAATACAAGGCCGCACGACCGGGCTTGTGGCGCATGCGCCAGTCGAGGTGCTGGAGACTGTCGGTGGAAAACGTGATGGTGCGAGCGCTGTCCTGTTGGGCTGAGGTCTTCGGTGTACAAGCGAGGATCATCGCGAGCGTGGACGCTCGGAATACGAGCGCACGGGCGTGGACGCGCGCGAGCGGTGCGAACGAAAGCAAGGAAGGGGACCTCATTATCACGGCCGGTGCCGCGAAGATCGGGCCAAGCAAGTACTTCTGATCGGGCTATCTGCTTTCCAGCAAGCGCTTGATCCGCTCCAGTTCTTCGTCATTCTTGAAGGCGATCTCGATCCGGCCTTTGCCGCTGTCGCTCTGCTTCACGGTGACCTTCGTTCCGAAGATGCCCGCGAAATACTTGCTCAACTGTTGCTGCCGCGCACTGCTCATGCGTATGATGGTGGCTCCGCGACCGAACGGACTTTTGTCACGCGCCGCCTCTTCCACTTGCCGCACCGTCAACTGGCTTTCGATGATGCGCTGAAAGAGTTCGAGCTGCTTGCGCGGATCGCTGATGCTGATGAGCGCCCGCGCATGGCCCATACCGATGTGCCGCTGTCGCAGACCGAGTTGGATCTCCGGCGGAAGTTTCAACAAACGCAGGTAGTTGGCCACGGTCGCGCGGTCCTTGCCCACCTTTTCGCTCAACGCTTCCTGCGTGAGCTTCACTTCGTCAACCAGCCGTTGGAAGCTGATCGCCACTTCGATAGCGTCGAGTTCTTCGCGCTGGATATTCTCCACCAACGCCATTTCCAGCATGCCTTCATCGTTGGCGATGCGGATGTAAGCAGGCACTTCGGTTAGCCCGGCCAGTTGTGAGGCACGGTAGCGGCGCTCACCGCTGATGAGCTGGTAGCGATCGTAGCCCAGCTTGCGCACGGTGACGGGCTGTATGATGCCGAGTTCCTTGATGCTTTGGGCGAGTTCCGCCAACGCCTCTTGGCTGAACGTTGTGCGCGGCTGGAACGGATTGGGTTCGATGTGCGCGATGAGGATGTTCGCCACGCCGCCTGCCACCCGCGTGCCGCCGAGCCCCGTGGCCGGATCGCGCTCGGTGATGTCCGTGCTGCTGTCTTCCAACAAGGCACTGAGCCCACGGCCCAGTCCGCGCTTCTTCGTCATGTTCACTCGGCGATGGCGATGATGCGTTCCGCTTCGCGGATGCGTGTGAGGTCGTTCTTCTGCAGGATCTCGCGCGCCAGGTTCAGGTAGTTCGTGGCACCCTTGCTGCTCGCGTCGTGCATGATGATCGTTTGCCCATGGCTCGGTGCTTCACCCAGTGCCACGTTGCGGTGGATCACCGTATCGAAGACGAGTTGTTGGAAATGCGTCTTCACTTCGTCCACCACTTGGTTCGCGAGGCGCAAGCGGCTGTCATACATGGTGAGCAGCATGCCTTCGATCAGCAACTCCGGGTTCAGTCGCTGTTGGATGATCTTGATCGTGTTCAACAATTTGCCCAAGCCTTCGAGCGCGAAGTATTCGCACTGCACCGGCACGATCACGCTGTCCGCGCACGTCAATGCGTTCACAGTGATGAGGCCGAGGGAAGGAGAGCAGTCGATGATGATGAAGTCATAGAGTTCGCGCAGTGGATCGAGCACACGCTTCATCTGCTTCTCCCGTTCGGGCATGTCGATCATCTCGATCTCCGCGCCCACCAGGTCGATATGGCCGGGGAGCAGATCGAGGTTGGGATTGTCGGTGTTCTTGATCACATCGGTGGCCGATGCACCATTGATGAGGCTCTCGTAGATGCTGGCCTTCACCTCGCGGGGGTCATAGCCGGTGCCACTGGTAGCGTTCGCCTGTGGATCGGCGTCCACGAGCAGTGTTCGACGCTCCAGTGCTCCTAGGCAGGCGGCCAGGTTGATGGCGGTGGTGGTCTTGCCTACGCCGCCTTTCTGATTCACTATCGCAATGATCTTGGCCATGGTAAGGTGATGTTGGTGGGATGTTCCGTACGCGTTGGGTCAACACTTCAACGACGGGGCCGAAAGTAGACCCCTGCGTTTCGTCAAAACCTGTTAGGACACGTTGGAATTGTCAACACCTCGATGTCATCAAGGGTGCGATCGGAACGTTTTCAACAACGATGCGCTTAGGTGCTCGCGCGTCTCCGCGCTTGTGAACAATAGCGCTGGATCGTGGATAGAACCCTGATCGCGCTCCCTCCTTTGTTCTCCGGATGAGACCTTCGAGTTGCTACGAAGTGATCAGTAGGTCAGTGGTCAGTGATGAGTCGGTTTTCGCTGATCAAGTCAGCGTTGCCCAGATAAGCATCAGTGGGATAGCGCCGGGCAAACGTCCCCAGCCGCCCGCGCTGTTGTCCATGTATTTCCGCAGGAGCTTGCCCACTTCATCGCAAAGTCGGAGCGCCTTCTCCACTTGTTGTGCGTCCATGTATCCACGCCGCTTTGCGAAATGCAACATCGACCTGACCTCATTGCACGATCCCTTGGCGATCACGAGATACTTGATACGGTGCGCTCTGGTACTCATCTCGAAGCCCTCCGCGATGTTGTTGCAAATGGAAAGGGAGGCCCGGAAGATCTGGTCCTTGAACGCGAATCGCTTGCTGTTCTCGAACTCGATATCGACCAGTTCACACAGGTCCATCGCCTTCTGCCAGGCGAAGGAGTCCTCGAATTTCTGGATGCTCATGTCGGGTGGTGTTGGTTTCCAAGTCTATGCTCCAAAGGAACACCCCCGAGGAGTTCCCGAGATCAGACCGCGTTACTCACTACTGACCACTGCCCCACTGACCACTGTCTTACTGACCACTGACCACTGTCTTAACTGTCCACTGACCACTCATCACTTATGAAGCGACTGCGTTCGATCTCATTTCCTCGCCGCCTCCGCCTTGAACTTCGCGATCGCGTTCCGTGTGAAATCGCTCAGCACGAGTTTCCCGCTGATGGCTGCGCGCTCCTTGAGCAACGTGTCCCAATCCTCTGTGCCGCGCCACATCACCTTTTTCAATTCGGTAATCGCATCGGGGCTGTAACGGCTGAGTTCCGTTGCCAGCGCATGCACGGCGTTGTCCAACGCTTCAATGCTCGTGAAGACCTCGGCGTACAAGCCTCGCTGCTCGCACCATTCCGCGCTGCGTCGTGTTGCGGGCGTGGCCGATAACAGGCCGAATGTGGTCGCGCCGACCTTGCGCTCCACCGCAGGGCCCACCACGAAAGGCCCGATGCCGATGGCCAGTTCGCTCAAGCGGGCGCTGGCACCTTCGTGCGCATAAGCGATGTCCACCGCGCAAGCGAGGCCCACACCACCACCGACCGTATGACCGTGTATGCGGCCGATTACGAAACAGGACGCTTTTCGAATGGCGTTGATCACCACGGCGAAGCCATTGAAGAAGGTGTAGCCCTTCGCCTCGCTGTCGATCGCGATCAATTCATCGAAGCTCGCGCCCGCGCAGAACGCCTTGTCACCATCGCTGCGCAGGATGATCACGCGCACACCCGGATCCCGGCCCGCGTCCTCGATGGCCTTGGCCATATCGCGCAGCACATGGCCGGGCAGGCTGTTGCTCTTGGGGTGATGGAAGGTGACCGTGGCAATGCCGCTGTTCTCTTCGCTCTTCACGTAGCCGTCGCTCATAGTGGTAGGGATGGAAAGATGATGGGGCGCAAAGGAAGGGATGCCACTGCGAGCCGCGATGGTCAGCCATCTTTGCTACCATCCAAAGGACGGTCGTTCGGCATGAAGAACATCATCATCACTGGAAGCAGCGGCATGATCGGCGGCCTTGTACTGCGCGAATGCCTTGAACGACTCGATGTCGCGCGCGTAACGACCATCGTACGCAAACCGACAGGGATCAAGCACGCGAAGCTCAATGAGGTCGTGCATGAAAACGTGCTTGATCTGTCGCCCATCAGCGCCGGGTTGAATGATCAGGATGTGTGCTTTTTCTGCATCGGAGTTTATACGGGAGCAGTGCCCCCCGCTGAGTTCCGGAAGATCACGGTGGACTTTACCGCTGCCTTCGCAACAGCATTGAAGGCGGCCAGCCCACATGTCGCGTTCTGCCTGTTGAGCGGCCAGGGCAGCGACCGCACGGAGAAGAGCCGCATGATGTTCGCGCGTGACAAAGGCGCGGCGGAGAATATGCTCGTCGGCTTGCATTTCGATCGGCTACATGTGTTCCGGCCAGGCTACATCTACCCGGTGGAGAAGCGCAAAGAACCCAACACGACCTACGTGATCTTCCGTGTGCTGTGGAAGCCCATGTTTTCGTGGCTCGCACCCAACGCCGGCCTCACTTCCGTTCAGCTCGCGAAGGCCATGGTGAAGGTGGGGATGGATGGTGGGGCGTGTGGGATCTACGAGAACCGGGATATCAGGTCGGTCGCGGAAGAAAAATGAAGATGGCGGTTAGCTTCGGTGCCATCCGCAACATTCGCTCAATGACCGACCGTCGTTCCTTCATCCAGCAGAGCGCCGCACTGCTCGGTGGGCTTGCCCTTCACCACACAGCGGAAGCCGCGTTCCCCGGCCTGCCTTCATCAACGGTGATCGATGATCAGGGCGATGAGGATGACTTCTGGAGGCAGGTCCGCGCGGCGTATGCGTGCAGCCCTACGCTGATCAACCTGAACAACGGAGGTGTGAGCCCTGCACCGCGCGCCACTATGGAAGCGTTGGACCACTACAACCGCATGTGCAATGAAGCGCCATCCTACTATATGTGGCGCATCCTCGATCTGGATCGCGAGCCGCTGCGGATGAACCTCGCACAACTCGCCGGCGTATCGCATGATGAGCTCGCCATCGTGCGCAATGCGACCGAGGCGCTCAACACGGTGATCTTCGGTCTGCGGCTTTCCAAAGGGGATGAGGTCGTGATGAGCACGTATGATTATCCGAACATGGCCAACGCGTGGAAGCAACGCGAACTGCGCGATGGCGTCGTGCTGGTGCGGGCGGAACCGCAGTTGCCCTCGGAGGACGAAACGGCGATCGTGGAGGCCTATGTGAGCAAATTCAGCGCACGCACCAAACTGGTACACATCACGCACATCGTGAACTGGAACGGGCAGATCATGCCGGTGCGGAAGATCGCCGACGAAGCGCACAAGCGTGGCATCGAAGTATTGGTGGACAGCGCGCATTCCTTCGCGTTGCTCGACTACAGGATCCCCGATCTCGGTTGCGATTACTGGGGCACCAGCCTTCACAAGTGGCTCTGCGCACCCATCGGAACGGGCATGCTGTGGATCAAGAAGGAGAAGATCGCGAAGCTGTGGCCGCTGTTGAGCAACCAGGAACCGGAAAGCGACGACATCCGCAAATTCGAAACGCTCGGCACGCGCAGCTTCCCGATAGAGATGGCCACAGGCTACTCGCTCGACCTGCACAACCTCATCGGTCTGAAGCGCAAGCAACAGCGCGTCCACTACTTGAAGAACTACTGGATGGAGCGCGTGAAAAACGTGCAGGGTATCTACTTCAAGACATCAATTGATCCGGCGTACGGTTGTGCGATCGGTGTGTTCGGCATCGAAGGAAAGAAGGCCGGCGAACTGGCGGAACAGCTCTTCACGAAATGGAAAGTGCATACCGTGGCGATCCAGCGTGATGGAATTCCTGGGGTCGAAGCACCTTTCAACCATGTGCGCGTTACACCGAACGTGTATACCACTACGAACGAATTGGACCGTTTGGTGGAAGGG
>JANMKC010000135.1:0-18488 GCA_031371785.1 Flavobacteriales bacterium
ACGGAGGATATCAGCAGCCTGGTCGCTGGGACGTATGACGTGGTGATCACCGATACCAACCAGTGCTCGTTCAACACCAGCATACTGCTCACCGGGCCGCCACCGATCGACGCGGGCATTTCGCTCTCGCAGCATAATGGCTTCAACACATCATGCAGCAGCAGCAGTGATGGCAGCATCGCGCTCGACATCACCGGTGGAAGTCCGTCATACACGATCTCTTGGAGCGGCCCGAACGGGTTCACCAGCAGCGCGGACAGCATTGGCGGACTCGTCGCGGGCACATACACCCTGGGCGTACAGGACCTGAACGGGTGCCTGCTCACGCAGGATGTCGATGTGATCGCGCCGCTACCGATCGACCCCGTGCTTGCTTCTTCGAGCTTCCCGAGCGGAAGCAACATCAGTTGCGCGAGCGCGAACGATGGCTCCATCGACCTGGCCATCACCGGTGGCGCGCCCAACTACGCAGTGCAATGGACCGGACCCAACGGCTTCACCAGCAATAGCACGAACATCGGTGCGCTTGCCGCAGGCCAGTACTGCACACAGATCACCGACGCGAACAATTGCACCGCGCAGGACTGCATCATGCTGATCGCGCCGCAAGCACTGGACGTGACAGCTACCAGTTCCGGCGCGTCCTGCGGCCAGAACAATGGCACCATCGATGCGAGCGTGAACGGTGGCAGCGCGCCCTATACGTACGCTTGGAGCAATGGCGCCTTCACGCAGGATCTGAGCGGCCTCGCGGCCAACCTGTACACCATCACCGTGTCCGATGTGAACGGTTGCAACGACACCATGCAAGTGCTGGTGATCGGTGCGCCACCCGCGCTCGGTAGCGCTGTGGTCGGTGATGCGCTCTGCAACGGCGGCAGCGATGGCATGATCGACCTGAGCATGACCAGCGGAACCGCACCTTTCACGTTCCATTGGACCGGCGGATCGACCGACGAGGACATCAGCGGTCTTGCCGCCGGTGGCTATCAAGTGAATGTGAGCGATGCGAACGGGTGCGTATGGAGCGATGTCTTCACCATCGATCAGCCATCGGCTATCAGCGCTGACAGCGACCTCTCGCTTTTCGCTGACGGCAACAACATCTCGGCCTATGGCGCTCACGACGGCAGCATCGCGGTGATCGCGAACGGAGGCACCGCTCCTTACACCTATGCATGGAGCAATGGTGCGACCACAGCGGAACAGCAAGGCCTGGCCGCTGGCACGTACACGGTGACGATCACCGATGCGAGCGGCTGTTCCCTCGCGCTGGAGTTCATCCTGCACCAACCGAACGATCTGGAAATGCCCACAGGCTTCACGCCGAACGGCGATGGAAGCAACGATGCGTTCGTCATCCACGGCCTCGAAGCGTACGCCAGCAACCAGCTCGTGATCTTCAATCGCTGGGGCAACATCGTCTTCGATCAGTTGAACTACAAGAACGACTGGCGCGGCGAGAACCAGCAAGGACAAATGCTGCCCGATGGCACCTATTTCGTCATCCTCCGTTTGAACGATGGTGGCCTCACCCTGCAGAACTATGTGGACCTGCGCCGTTGAACATCGGATCATGAACACCATGCGCGCCATGCGACATATCACGTTGATCACCGCGTTCACGATCGGTGCCGCTACCGTCAGCGCGCAGCAGGAGGTGATGGTGAGCCAGTACATGTTCAACGGGCTCTTCCTCAACCCCGCCTATGCTGGCAGCCATCCGTATATGAGCGGAAGCCTCTTGCATCGCGAACAATGGGCGAACATCGAAGGCGCGCCGGTTACCAGCATGATCGCGATCGATGGTCCAGCGTGGAACGATCGCATGGGACTGGGATTCACATTGGTGCATGATCGTATCGGCATCAGTCGCGACATGGAGTTGGCGGGCCATTTCGCGTACAGCATCCGCACGGGAACGAACGGTCGCCTCGCTTTCGGATTGAAGGCAGGACTCTCCCTCTACAGCGCGCACCTCGGCGAGCTCACCTACTGGGACCAGAACGACCAGGTATACCAACAGGACATCAAGAACGCGCTCGTTGGCAAATTCGGTTTCGGCCTCTACTGGCATGATGAACGCTCGTTCATCGGTCTCTCGGCACCCACCATTTATGCCGCTGATGGGAAGATCACCACCGCCACAACGAACGGCACCGATCACTATTTCGCCCGCCACTACTACCTGAACGCGGGTCACGTCTTCCAGATAAACGAATCGTTCGATGTGAAGCCGTCGGTACTCCTGAAATACGAACCGCAAGCACCGCCTGAAGTGGACATCAATTGCAACGTGCTCTATAAGGAACGCTTCTGGCTCGGTGCCGGATACCGCACCGGTGATGCGCTGGTCGGCATGGTCGAATATCAGGTGGACCCGCACTTCCGCGTGGGATATGCGTATGACATGACCACGTCACGTTTGCGGACGTATGCCGGTGGGTCGCACGAGATCATGCTCGGTATCGACCTCGGCAAAGAATTGATCCGGATCAAATCACCGCGCTACTTCTGATGGCACAGCTCATGAAGAAGTTCCTCTATGCGCTGTTCGTCATCGGCTCGCTGGCCTCCTGCGCGGGCTACCATGTGCGCAAAGGCGATCAGGCTTATGCCCTGCTGGCGTACGCCAAAGCGCAACGCCACTACGAGCGCGTGATCGACCGCACGCATGATCGCGCTGTGCTCCTGCGCGCCGCTGATGCTTGCCGCAGGCAGAACGAACTCGTGCTCGCCGACCTGCATTACCAGCGCGCCGACAGCCTCTCCAAGCTCTCCGGCGATGACGCCCTGCACTATGGGCAGGTGCTTATGGGCCTTGGTCGTGCCTCTTCGGCGGAAGCCTGTTTCCTCCGCGTGCTCAAGGAACGGCCGGAAGATGCCGCAGCGCTGGACCTGTACGGTTCCTGCCAAGGCTTCCGATCGTTCTTCGCCGATAGTGAACGTTTCGTGGTGAACGCCCTTACCCTTCCAGGGATGCGCGCCACCTTCAGCGCTGTGCCCTACAAGCATGGACTGCTCGTGGCCGGTGAACAGGATGCACCCAAGGCGAAAGCCGATCCATGGAGCGGGTCATCGTTCCTGGACCTCTACTACTGCGAGAAGAAGACCATCGTCACCTGGCTGCCCGCCGCTCCATTGCCCGGTATCGTGAACGGCCCTTTTCATGAAGGCCCGGCCGTGATCAGTGCGGATGGTCGCATGTTGTATTTCACCCGAAGCAACTACTACCAACGGAAGCTCGCCAAGGATGCAGGCAATACCAGCCACCTGAAGCTCTTCCGCGCCACGCGCGACACCTTGGGCAACTGGGGTGATCTGCACGAGTTCGCATACAATGGCGAGGATTTCTCCGTCGGCCATCCAGCGCTGAGCGCGGATGGAAAGACGCTGTACTTCGCCAGCGACCGGCCCGGTGGCTTCGGAGGCACCGACATCTGGCGCAGCCGCGACAACGGCACTGGATGGAGCACGCCGCAGAACCTCGGAGCTTCCGTGAACACGCCAGGGAACGAACTCTTCCCCGTGATCAATGGCGAGGCCCTCTACTTCTCGAGCACCGCGCACGAGAACATGGGCGGGCTTGACATCTTTGAAACGCACGAGCAGAACGGCCATTGGAGCGATCCCCTGAACATGAACTTCCCGATCAATACCGTGCATGACGATTTCTCCTTCGTGCTCGACGAAAAGGCCAATGCCCTTGGCACGAACGGCGCCAGTGGCTACTTGAGCAGCGATCGCGACGGACGCGACAACGTGTACACCTTCTGGTTGAACGAGCACACGTTCTATGTGGACGGTACAGTGAAGGACGATTCAAGCCGCTTTCTGCCCAATACAACGGTGACGCTGACGGAGCTCTTGACACAGGAGGACACCTCGATGATCACCGGTCCTGACGGCAAATTCCGCTTCAAACTGAAACCCAACACGGACTACAGCGTGAAGGCCGAGCACGAGGATGCCATCTCACAGTCCCGTTCGATCAGCACCAATGGCCTGACGCGCAGTGATACCATCCGCGTTGATCTCGGCCTGAACTCCCTTGTGATCGATCAGCCCATCGCGGTGAAGAACATCTACTATGATCTGGACAAGTGGGACATACGCCCGGATGCCGCTGTGGAACTGGATAAACTCGCGCGACTGTTCAAGGACAATCCGGGGCTCAGCTTCGAACTCAGCTCCCACACCGACAGCCGGGGTGGTGACAATTACAACCTCGTGCTCAGCGATGCGCGCGCGCACAGTGCGGTCAACTATCTCATCCAGCAAGGCGTGGATCCGGACCGCCTTACGGGCAAAGGCTACGGCGAAACCCAACTGGTGAACCAGTGCTCCAACGGCGTGAAATGCACGGAGGAAGCGCACCAGGCCAACCGCCGAACGGAATTCAAGGTCGTCGGGATAAAGGACTTCGCGCAGAAGCGTTGAACGATGTCCTGATCCGACATCGGCCGTTGACCGATGTGAAGGGGCCTCCGAGCGGGCCCTTCGCCAGTATCAACGCTTGAGTTTCGCGCGCACCACTTCCGCGTAGGTGGTGCCATCCACCTTGGCATCGGCCCAGGAGAGGAAGTCGAAGTACTTCAGCACCATGCTCTCGTTGGGGTCCTTCATCAGCCTTACGAGGCCATCGCGAAGGGATCTGTGCAGGTCGCGCTTGAGCGTGGGCTGCGTGGCACGCGCCAGTTTTTTCACACTGTCGATCAGCAGTGTTTCCACCAGGTGCGCACGGTGGCGCTTGTTGAGGAAGCGATAGGTACTGCGCACGATGTACTCCAGCAGGTCGAAATTGCCCAGCTCATAGTGGATCACCAGGTTGAAGAGACGGGCGTATGTGAAGATGTCCTGGCGCAGCGTGGGCTCCGGGTCGTTCAACACCTTGTTCAACCAGAAGAGTGCTTTGTTGGTCTGTTCCGCCCCGAAGTGTACGCAGGCCAGGCTGTAGTAGAACTCGAGCTGGTGCTCCTTGTGCATGCGCACGCCATACTCTTCCAACCCGTGCATGATGGGTTCCACCAGTTCCACCGCTTTGTCGAATTCACCCATACGGTCCAGCAGGCGCAGTTCGCTCAGGTAGCTCGCGTGGAACACTTGCACGGCGATGTCGATGCCCGCGAACCCGGTCTCCACATGCACCTGCCGCATGAGGCGTATGTTGTCCCGTGCCTGCTTGAACTCGCCCAGTTCGATCTGGCACTGCACGATGTACTGCATGGTGCGCACGTAGCGCTTGGGCAGGTCGGCCTTCAGCTGCGGGTGTTCGTCGAGGATCTGCCGGACACGCGCGAATTTTTCCAGGCTCATGCGCCAGTCGCGCTTGGCCCACTGGCAGAATCCCTGGGTATAGTAGCAGATCGTGGCTGCCCGCTTGCTGAGCGCTGTGTTCTTGCCCTTGATCAACGGATGCTCGCTGATCTCCTCCACCATCGCGTGCTCCTCGTCGCTGCGCACGTAGCCGCCGCTGCGGAACACGTAGTTGATCTTGGAATACAGGATGTGGTACGCCGCCAGGTTGCGCAGCTTCTCGATCACGTCGCGCTCCTCTTCGATCAACGCGTCGAGATCCTTGGTGAACTCGCCGCTCTCGTATGCTTCTTCCAGCAATTGCTTCTCCCAGTTGAGCAGTTCGAACCAATAGTAGAAGCGCTCGTTCGCGCGCGCGATCCGCTTCGCGCGATGCAGTGTCTTGTTCGCCTCGCCGTACAACGCCTTGTCGTACAGGATCTCGATGTTCTTGATCTCCTGCTTCAACTGCCCGCTTACCGTGGCCTCCGCGTGGTAGGCGCGCAGCGCCTTCAGGATCAACTTGTAGAGATGGTTCTTCTCCGAAGGGAAGTGCTTGATGAAGATCTCTTTCGCGAAGCTTTTCTTCAGCCCGTCCTCGTCGTAGACCTTCTGCTTATCAATGGCCTCGAAGATCCGCAGGTAGTTCTTGTCGCCGCTCTGCAGGGCGCTGTGCAATTTGAAGAACCGCTTCTCCGACTTGGTCAGCGACTTGATCAGGTCATGGAGTTCGGTGCTCGGCTTCATGCGGGGATCCAGTGGTTAGACGCTCAGGATCGCAAGTTGGTGGCCCAAAAGTAGGGATCCTACCAGCCCCCGCCGATCATGCCTTACAGCTGGACGGACCGACCTTACTTTCGTGCGGATCATTTCCGCGTCACTTCCAAAATGCTTCTCCGTTCCCTTCCATTCATGGCGCTGTGGCTCTTCCAGAGCTTGGTCGCTTCCGCCCAAGTGGGCAGCATCACGCGCAGTGATAGCATCGACATCCTGCACACACGCATCGAGTTGGACCTTACCCAGGTGGGGACCGGGGTGATCGCCGCAAAGACCACCCTGCGCTTCACGCCGAAAGTGACAGGCATCACCACGCTTCCGTTGGACCTCCTGCAGCTACAAGTTGATTCCGTGCGCAAGAACGGTATGCCGCTCAGCTTCGCGCAGGGTGGCCAGGTATTCCTCGTTGATCTCGGCGGATCCTTCAGCTCCGCCGATACGCTGGAAGTGGACATCTTCTACCATGGCGATCCGCCGACGGATCCCGGCACCAGCGGGTTCGGCGGGTTCTACACCACAAGCGCGTACCAGTACGACATCGGTGTGGCGCTGAACGATATGCCGCATTCATACGGCCGTAGCTGGTTCCCCTGCTTCGACAATTTCGTGGAGCGATGCACCTTCGAGTTCATCGTACGCACTTCGGCCGATCGCACGGTCTTCGCCAATGGCTCCCTCATCAGCGAAACGGATCTGGGCGGTGGGGAGCTGCTCACGCATTGGTCGTTGGCCGAAGCGATACCCTCCTACCTGGCCTCCGTGGCATCAACCAATTATGTGGCCGTGCATGACACATTGACCAGCATGACCGGAGCGACCATCCCGGTGACCTTGGTAGCGAAACCTGCGGACACCACCGCGATGAAGGGCACGTTCATCCACCTCCCAAATGCTTTCCACACGCTTGAAAACTGGTTCGGCCCTTATCGTTGGGAGCGTGTCGGGTTCGTGCTTACCCCGGTGGGTGCGATGGAGCACGCGACCAACATCTGCTTTCCCGTAAGTACCGTTGACGGCACCGTGACAGACGAGGCCCGGATCGCGCATGAGCTTGCCCATCATTGGTTCGGGGATCTGATCACTTGTAGTCGGGCCGAGGAGATGTACATCAACGAGGGCTTCGCCGAATATGGAAGCTATCTCTTCTTCGAAGCGTTGCATGGCCGCGCGGACTATGATGCACGTATCCGCGCGAACCATCACAAGATGATCGGACGGGCGCATTTGACAGATGGTGGTTGGTTCGCCTTGGCCGATGTCCCGCAGAGCGTTACGTACGGTGATCATTCCTACTACAAGGGAACGGATGTGTGGCGCACGCTGCGCGGCTATCTGGGCGACTCCCTGTTCAGCCTTGGTTTCAAGCGGGTGCTTGCCAATGATGCGTTCAGCGACATGAGCACCGCGGAATTGCGCGACAGCCTGACCGCCGCCACAGGGATCGACCTCGCCCATTTCTTCAGCGACTGGACCCTGCAACCCGGTTGGGCCGCCTTCGAAGTGGATTCGATCACTTCCGTCCAGAACGGCGACCTATGGCCGACCACGGTATTTGTTCAACAGAAACTCGATCACGCCGATCATTTCTATGAGCAGGTGCCGGTAACGATCTCCTTCGAGAGCGCCACGGGTGAGCGTTGGACCGATCCATCGCCCGTCCTGCTCGGTGGCGAGTTCCAGACGATCACCAGCGCGCCGCCTTTCGCGCCCGTCCAAGCGTTCATCAATGCCGATCAACGCCTTGCGCTGGCGACCACCGTGCAAGAGGATACGCTCACGCAAACGGCGACGGTCACCTTCAACCTGGCCGACATCACCCTCGTGGTGAACGCGATCCCCTCTCCTGCTCCACTGCGCATCGAGGAGTTCTGGGTGGCGGCGGACGACTACACCGCCGAGCCTTTCGCGTTCGTGGTATCGCCCGATCGCTGGTGGCGCATCACTGGGCAGTTGCCCCCGGGTGCGGAAGTGAACGCGCGCATTACCGTGGATGGTCGCCCGGCCAGCCTTACCTCCTTCGATCCCGGACTGGTGCAGAATTCGGGAAATACCGTTTTCATGGAGGACAGCCTCGTGTTGCTCTACCGCCCCAATGCCCACTTCCCGTGGGCGATGCTGGCCGGAACACAGATCAGTTTCCTCGGCGGCAACCATGCCGACGGATACGCGCGACTTACCACAACGAACATCGGCACGGGTGACCTCACCGTGGGATGGCGCAAGAGCGCGACCGGCATCCACGATCATGGCGATGCGCTTACCGGCTGGCATTTCTTCCCGAACCCCACCGATGACCTCGTGACGATCGAAGCACCACGCGCGGCTCGGAACCAAGGCGCGCACCTGCTCGTGCAGGATGTGCAGGGCCGCATGCTCGCCGATCGGCCGCTCACCGGCGCACACACGCGGATCGACCTCCGGTCCCTTTCCGCAGGGAACGTCTTCCTCACGGCGATCATTCCCGGTGAAGGCACGGTGGCGCTGGGCCATCTCGTGATCGCCCGTTGAGACGGACCCCGATGTCGTCACTACCCTACAGCTTCCGCTACTTCAACGCATGAAGAATTGGTGGCGTTGGTTCCTGCTGATGGCGTTGTGGTGGATGGGGCTCTTCCTCACTGAACGAATTCTGTTCCTGTTTTTCGCGCACAACAAGTTGCACGGCATCGGCTGGCAGGCATTCGTAGGATGCCAGATCCACGGTCTGCCGATGGACCTGTCCACCACGGGCTACATTCTCCTGTTATCAGCACTGCTCTGCGTTCCTCTCCTCTTCCGCGAAGTGGCGTGGATCCGCCGCACGATCTTTCTCTCGACCGCCGTTGTCCTTGTCGTCACCGCCATCATCACTTCAGTTGACATCGGCCTGTTCGAAGCGTGGGGATCGCGCATCGACCGCAAGGCGATCTCCTACTTGGCCTTTCCAAAAGAAGCCATCGCGTCCATCTCGGTGAAATGGTTGTTGACACTGATCGCTATTGCGCTCCTGCAGATCGCATTGTTCGGCTGGTTGCTCATGCGCATTGATCATCGCCGATCGTTCACCAGCGGCCCACTGGCCGCGCGCATCGCAAGCGCAGTGCTCCTGCCGGCCTTGTGCGGGATCGCAGCGCGCGGTGGTCTCCAGGACCTGCCGATCGAAAAAAGTTGGAGCTATTTCTCCCGCCACACCGTGCTCAACCTCGCGGCGCTCAACGGCCTTTGGAACACGCTGGAACTCGCGGCGCAACCTGCGGATCTGGAGCGCAACTTATACGTGGCCATGCCGACCGCCGAGGCCGATCGCATCTTCCACGTCCAGCATCCGCCGGGCGCCGGATCATCCCGATCGATCCTGAAGATCGCGCGACCCAACATCCTTCTCATCATGCTGGAGAGCTGGACCGCGGACGTGATCGAACCGCTCGGTGGCGATAGCGGTGTGACACCGCAATTCACCCGCCTGTGCAAAGACGGACTGTTGTTCGATCACTTCTACTCCACCGGATTCAGGACCGAACAGGGCCTGTGCGCCCTGATCAGCGCGTTCCCATCACAGCCCACCACCACCATCATCCGCAACTACGGAAAATTCGATCGGCTCCCCAGCCTGGTCGGCGTGCTGGGGTCAGCTGGCTATCGATCGACCTATTTCTACGCGGGGGATGTCGCCTTCGCGAACACACGCGCTTACCTCGAAGCGATGGGCTTCGACAAGGTGCATGACGAGAACTCCTTCCCTATTCGGCAGCGAACACGCTGGGGCGCATTCGATGAAGAACTCTTCGGCTTCCATTTGCGCGAAAGCTCCACGCAACAGCAGCCGTTCTTCAACATCATCATGACCGCCACCAGCCACGAGCCTTTCGATGCGCCCGTGCATGAGGGCTTCGATGGCCGCAGCGATCCGCAGCTTTATCGCAACACTGTTCACTACACGGATCGTTGCCTCGGTGCATTCCTCGATGAAGCGAAGAAGGAGGAGTGGTACGCGAACACGCTCATCCTCATCGTGGCGGACCATGGGCACTACCTGCCGCATTACCGAGATCAGTCCAGCGCCGCCCGGCACCGCATCCCGTTCCTTATCGCCGGTGGCGCTTTGCGCGATGAACTCCGTGGCACCACGGACAGCACGTTCGCATGCCACGTCGACGTTCCTGCCACGCTGCTTTCCCAACTTGGGCTCGATCACCGCGCGTTCGACTGGAGCCACGACCTGTTCGATCCATCCGTTCCGCACAGCGCCTTCTGGACCTTCAACGATGGCTTCGGCATCGCGGACAGTTCGCAGTGCGTCGTGTTCGATGAAGCCGGACAGCGCATCCTCGAACCAGGCGACAGCGCGCGTATGGCCGATCAGGGTCGCTTGTTGACGATCGGCAAGGCACACCTGCAAGTACTGATCGATCGCTACATCGGTTTCAACCAGTGAACCTCCGGGCTCAGCCCACGTATCGCAGATCCCTTCCAGGATAGCGCGCGCTCTTGCTCAGTTGCTCCTCGATGCGCAGCAACTGGTTGTACTTGGCGATCCTGTCGCTGCGGCTCAGGCTTCCCGTCTTGATCATGCCGCAATTTGTTGCGACGGCCAGGTCGGCGATGGTGCTGTCCTCGGTCTCACCACTGCGATGGCTCATCACAGCGGTGTAGCTCGCGCGGTGCGCCATGTCAACAGCCTCCAGTGTTTCGGTAAGCGTGCCGATCTGGTTCACCTTGATGAGGATGCTGTTGGCGATCTTCTTTTCGATGCCCTGTGAAAGGCGTTCGGTGTTCGTGACGAAAAGATCATCGCCCACGAGCTGCACTTTATCGCCGAGCGCGTCGGTGAGTTTCTTCCAGCCGTCCCAATCGTCCTCGCTCATGCCGTCCTCGATGCTCACGATCGGGTATTTCTTGCACCAGCCTTTCCACATCGACACGAGGTCATCGCTCGTCAGGCTCTCGCCCGTACTTTCCAGCACGTAGCGCTTTTTCTTCGCATCGTAGAATTCAGTGCTCGCGCAATCCAGCGCGATCACCACATCCTCTCCCGGCTTGTAGCCCGCCTTTTCGATGGCCTGCATCACCAGCTTGAGCGCATCCTCGTTGCTCTTGAGGTCCGGTGCGAAACCACCTTCATCGCCCACGTTCGTGCTGAGACCTTTGCTCTTCAGCACCGCTTTGAGGTGATGGAACACTTCCGCGCCCATGCGCAAGCCTTGCGAGAACGTTTCCGCGCCCACGGGCATGATCATGAACTCCTGCACGTCCACCTTGTTGTCGGCATGCGCACCGCCGTTCACGATGTTCATCATGGGCACGGGCAACGTGCATGCGTTCGCTCCACCGACGTACCGATAGAGCGGAAGCCCTGACTCGCTGGCTGCCGCTTTCGCCACGGCCAAGGACACACCGAGGATCGCGTTCGCGCCAAGGTTGCTCTTGTTCGCCGTTCCGTCCAATCCCATCATCGCGCGATCGATCATCGCCTGCTCGCTCACGGATGCGCCGTGCAGTTCATTGTTGAGCGTTTCGTTCACATGGTCCACGGCTTTCAGCACACCCTTGCCGAGGTAGCGTTTCTTGTCGCCATCGCGCAGCTCCATCGCTTCATGCGCGCCTGTGCTCGCTC
The DNA here is from genome assembly GCA_031371785.1 of Flavobacteriales bacterium. Classification (GTDB taxonomy): domain Bacteria; phylum Bacteroidota; class Bacteroidia; order Flavobacteriales_F; family PHOS-HE28; genus PHOS-HE28. The sequence continues at coordinate 11,666 of JANMKC010000135.1, forward strand.
CGCTCGGAACAGCAGCCCGGCCCATGTGGCCACCATCCGTGTACACATCCACCTCAACGGTCGGGTTGCCGCGTGAATCGAGGATCTCGCGTGCTTGGATCTTGGCGATAAGGCTCATGCGTGGACGGTCTTCTGTTGAGTGGTGGATGGATCGGGGAGGGTGAACAACGGACCGCGCATGCTGTCCACGAATTGATCGAAGAGGTAGCGCGCATCCAGCGGGCCGGGGGATGCTTCGGGATGGTATTGCACACTGAACACCGGACGGCCCTTCAATCGGATGCCCGCAATGCTGCCGTCGTTCAAGTGAACATGCGTGATCTCGACAGCCGGGTTGCGCTCGGTCTCCGCGCGGTTCGCCACGAAGCCGTGGTTCTGCGAGGTCACTTCATCGCCACCGGTGATCAGGTTCTTGACCGGGTGATTGATGCCGCGATGGCCGTGGTGCATCTTCTCCGTGCCGATGCCTTGGCTTTCCGCGAGCAGTTGATGACCAAGGCAGATGCCGAACACCGGAAGGCCGGAGCCCACGATCGCCTTCACGAGTTCAATGCTCTTCGGCATCGCCCCGGGATCGCCTGGACCATTGCTGAGCATGAACCCGTGCGGCTCCCACGCGAGCATTTCCTCCAGCGCGGCCGACATCGGAAAAACGTTCACGAAGCATCCGCGCTCGGTCAAGCAACGTTCGATGTTGGTCTTCACGCCGAAGTCCACCAATGCCACACGCAATGCCGCCTTCCCATCGCCAACGGTGTATGATCGCGCGGTGCTTACCCGGCTGCTCAGTTCGAGACCTTCCATGCTCGGTGCGGCGGCGAGCCTTTTCTTCAGCACGCCCATATCCATCTCCACGCTGCTGATGATCGCGTTCTGCGCGCCGTTATCGCGGATGTGACGAACCAGCTTGCGCGTATCGATGTCGCTGATGCCGACGATGCCGCTTTTCTTCAGGTAGTCATCGAGCGATGTGCTTTCGCCGTAGCGGCTCCATACCTCGCTGAACTTCTTCACCACCAGTCCGGCGATCCTGATGCTGCCGCTTTCCACGTCGGCGCCCATTACGCCGTAGTTGCCCACGTGCGGTGTGGCCATCGTCATGATCTGGCCGGTGTAGCTCGGATCTGTGAAGATCTCCTGGTAGCCGGTCATGCCGGTGTTGAAACAGATCTCGCCAACAGTGGTGCCCGTCGCGCCAATGGCCCGCCCTCTGAAAACTGTGCCGTCCGCGAGCAGCAGAAGGGCTTCCGGGCGATGGGTTACGAGCATGCTTTTCCCAAGTCGGGCGCGAAGATACCGGGACCGGCTTTGCGGGCCAGCGCTTGTTCTGCACAGGTGTTAGGAACCTTGCTGGACCTGACCATCCAGGGTTCCCTAATTTCGGGAGCACTTCTGAAATATCATGCGGATCATCGTTGTCACCTTTCTCGCATGTGTTGCTGCCTTGGCTCAGGGGCAATCCTTCCTCACCAACCGAGAGGTGTATGACTTTGACCCAGGCGATGTATTCTCTTCCCACGTGCTGCAGGGAACGAACACATGGAATGGGCCAGGGACATACGCTACGGATTCCATACTGAGCAAGTCCTGGTCGGTCGACAGCGCCACCGTCTCTTACATCTCACATCACTTCTTCTACCAGCCGCCTGCGATGATGGGTGACGCGCCGTACTTCAGCAATGAAACCATCACACTGTCGTATACGGATCTTGATTCCGCTGCGACCCAGTTCGTCCATCCTCAAGCATACTGTGCAACGGTTCTCGACTCGATGGCCCTCGGAGCGGGTCTCTGCGGAACGGATGCTTGGGATTCCTGGTCGGACACGGAAGACACTTGTTTCGAAGCACCCGGCTGGAGTTCACGGGTTGTCAGAGGCTGCGGCGGCCCTTACTACTCCTACCAAACAGCCGATAACATTTATTGGAAGGCGCTGGTCCGTTTCCGAAAGGGCAATGTGGTCTGCGGCAACAGCATCCCGAACTCGATCGAGGAGATCACGCGATCGATGCTGCCGTATACAATTCCGAACCCTGCCCTCGACCGGGTGCACGTAGTGAACGCGAGACCGAACGCTGCGTGCAGCCTGTTCACAGCGGACGGCAGGCTCATTGGAAATGGAAACTTGGAGAACGACGAACTCAATGTCAGCGCACTGGATCCCGGCACGTATTTCTTGCGGTTGAATGGAAGCAACGGACCCGTCCGTGACCTGCGCCTCGTAAAACGTTGACCATGATCCACGGATCATTTCTTCGCGATCGCGAAGAAGTTGGCCACGTAATACACCTCGTGTAACAACGAATCGTATGCTCCGATCGGCACTAGTCCATCCTTGCACATCCGGAACAGTTCATACTGCGGGCTGAGGAATTTCCAGAAGTCGGCGAAGAAGGTGCGCGACACAACGTTCATTTCGCTGAATTCGAACTGTATGTTCCGCACGCGACCGGAACCGATCATCTCGCGCGCGCCTTGCAGCACGAACCAATCGTGGCCTTCGGTGTCGATCTTCAACAGGTCGATGGCGTTGATCCCGTTCTCCTGGCAGTAGCGATCAACCGTTGTCAGTTCGATGGTGACGATCTCCTCCGTTGGTCGCGTGCGGTAGCGGCTCTTGTGCTGCTCCGCGTCATGTACCGACGATAATCGGCCGCCGGGGTACTTGTAGAAGCTCGTTGTGCCGGGCTTGTCGCTCAAGCCATTGTTCACCATACGTATGCGATCATTGCCCACGAATCGGAGCTTCATGCGTTGCATTGTGTCCTTGTCCGGCTCGAACGCATGGATCGTCAACTTCCGATCGCGCAGGGCTCCCAACACCAGTTCGGTATAGTCGCCTTCGTTCGCGCCGACGTCGAAGATCACCAGTTCGCTCGATGCATGCTTCGCGAACGCATCCTTGATCGTCCGTTCTTCCAGCAATGGGATGGAACTTGGTGCTCCATGCCCAAGGCCCGCCGCTCCGACGCGGATCAGCCGCTCGAAGAACGACTGGTACTTGCGGCGCATGCCGAAGCGATCGATGAGGAAGGTGCCCAAGCCCATGCGTTGCGAATATCCGCAGGATGCCGGCGAAAGGATCAGGGGTGAACGAAGAAAGCGCCTTGCGGCGCTTTCTTCCAGGTGTTCGTCAATGGATCACTCGCTCTTCGCCTCGTCCGCTTTCGGTGCAGCATCAGTACCGGCGGCCGTTTTCGCACCCGTGCTGCGACGCGAACGACGGGTCTTCTTCACTTCAGCACCAGCCTTCTCTTTCGCCGAGTACAGCGTGTTGAAATCCACGAGCTCGATCATGGCCATCTCGCTGGCATCACCCAGGCGGTTGCCCAGTTTGATGATGCGCGTGTACCCGCCCGGACGGTCGGCGATCTTCGGTGCCACATCACGGAACAGCGCGGCCACGGCCTCTTTGTTCTGCAAATAGGTGAACACGATGCGGCGGCTGTGCGTATTGTCCGCCTTGCCTTTCGTGAGCAGGGGTTCCACGAAGCGGCGCAATGCACGGGCCTTGGCCAACGTGGTGTTGATCCGCTTGTGCTCGATGAGCGAGCAGGCCATGTTGCTAAGGAGCGCCTCGCGGTGCGCCTTGGTCCGGCTGAGGTTGTTGTTCTTGTTTCCGTGTCTCATGGTCGTCTCGCTTTGAGCACTTATGGGCGATGCATGCATCACCCATACCGCGCTTTACTCCTTGTCCAGTTTGTACTTGCTCACGTTCATACCGAAGCTCAGGCCCTTGTTCTCTACGAGGTCCTCCAGTTCGGTCAGGCTTTTCTTGCCGAAGTTGCGGAACTTCAACAGGTCGTTCTTGTTGTAGCTCACCAGGTCGCCGAGCGTTTCGATGTCAGCGGCTTTCAAGCAGTTCAGCGCGCGTACGCTCAGGTCCATATCCACCAGTTTGGTTTTCAGGAGCTGGCGCATGTGCAGGCTGGTCTCGTCCAGATCGTCGTGATCCCCACGGCTGCTGCCACCGCTGGCAGGGCGGTCCTCCAGTTCCAGCGTGATGCGTTCATCACTGAACAACATGAAGTGATGGATCAGGATCTTGGCGGCTTCCTGCAACGCGTTCTTCGGGTTGATACTGCCGTCGGTGACGAGCTCCAGCGTGAGCTTCTCATAGTCGGTCTTCTGCTCCACGCGGGTGTTGTCCACGCTGTATTTCACGTTCTTGATCGGCGTGAAGATGGAGTCGATGAAGATGGTGCCGATGGGCGAGCCTTCCACCTTGTTCTCATCAGCGGGCACGTAACCGCGGCCTTTGCCGATGGTCACTTCCACGTTGAGTTTCACGTTGCCTTCCATGTGGCAGATCGCCAGTTCCGGGTTCAGTACCTGGAAGCCGGTGGTGTGCTTGCCGATGTCACCGGCGGTGAAGCCGTCCTTGCCGCTGACAGTGAAGGACACCTTCTCCGTGCTCACGTCCTCCAACTGGCGGCGGAAGCGCACCTGCTTGAGGTTGAGCACGATCTCGGTCACGTCCTCGATCACGCCTTTGATGGTGCTGAACTCGTGCTCGACGCCATCGATGCGCAAGCTCGTGATCGCATGGCCTTCGAGGCTGCTGAGCAGAATGCGGCGCAGCGCGTTGCCGATGGTGATCCCGTAGCCCGGTTCGAGCGGGCGGAATTCGAAGATCCCGCGTTGGTCATCGGCTTCGATCATCACGACCTTGTCCGGTCGTTGGAAATCAAGGATGGGCATGTTGGTTCGTTGGTTGTTCGTTGTTGGTTGACGTTCGCTTCCTGCTCCTGTTCCTGCCCCTGAGGGCTTCTTACTTCGAGTACAATTCCACGATGAGCTGCTCACGGATGTTCTCCGGGATCTGCGCGCGCTCGGGCATGGCGATCATCTTGCCGGTCATCGTGGCCGGGTTGAAGTCGAGCCAGTCGAAGCGACGTGGGTTCACGCTCACGCTATTGGTGATGGCCTCCATACTGCGGCTGCGCTCACGCACGGCCACCATGTCGCCGGGGCGCAGCGTGTAGCTGGCGATGTTCACCACCACATTGTTCACGGTGATGTGCCCATGCCCAACGATCTGGCGCGCTGCGCGACGCGTGGGCGCGATGCCGAGACGGTATACCGTGTTGTCCAGACGTGCTTCGCAAAGGCTCAACAGCACCTCGCCGGTGATGCCTTTCTTGCTGGCGGCCGTCACGAACATTTTTTCGAACTGCCGTTCGAGAATGCCATAGATGTATTTGGCCTTCTGCTTCTCCTGCAGCTGCGTGCTGTATTCGCTTTCCTTCTTGCGGCGCTTCGCCGTAAGGCCGTGCTGGCCGGGTGCATGGGGCTTGCGCTCCATCCACTTGTCCGGTCCGAAGATCGGCTCCTTGAACTTGCGGGCGATCCGCGTTTTGGGTCCTGTGTATCGTGCCATGGTGTTGAGGCGATGCATGCATCGCCCTTGCTCGTTTTGTTATACGCGGCGCTTTTTCGGTGGGCGGCAGCCGTTGTGGGGCATGGGGGTCAGGTCGATGATCTCGGTGACCTCGATGCCGCTGTTGTGCAATGCGCGGATGCAGCTTTCGCGTCCACTTCCGGGGCCTTTCACGAAGACCTTCACCTTGCGCAGGCCCAGTTCGAAGGCTTCGCGTGCGGCTTCTTCAGCGCTCACCTGTCCGGCATACGGCGTGTTCTTCTTGCTTCCGCGGAAGCCGAGCTTCCCGCCGCTGGCCCAGCTGATCACTTCACCTTTCGTGTTGGTGAGGCTCACGATCAGGTTGTTGAAGGTGGCGCGGATATGGGCCTGTCCATAGGTCTCCACATGCACGGTTTTCTTCTTCTTCTTGCCGGGGGCCGCTGTGCCGCCTTTGCCTTCTGTTGTCTGTTTTGCCATGGGTCTATCGGGTTAGGGCGACGTCAAGTCAACGTCGCCCCTACGATTATTTCGTTGCCTTCTTCTTGTTGGCCACTGTCTTGCGTTTGCCCTTGCGGGTGCGGCTGTTCGTACGTGTGCGTTGGCCACGCACCGGCAGGCCGTTGCGATGGCGATGCCCGCGGTAGCTGTTGATGTCCACCAGGCGTTTGATGCTCAACTGCACTTCACTGCGCAACGCACCCTCCACTTTGAAGTTCTCGTTGATCGCCGTGCGGATGCGGCCTTGTTCCTCATCGGTCCATGCGTCCACCTTGGTGTCGGGATCCACTTCCGCCTTCTCCAGAATGGTGAGGGCGGTGCTGCGGCCGATGCCGTAGATGTACGTGAGGCCAATGCAGCCCCGCTTCTGTTTGGGTAGGTCGATACCTGCTATACGTGCCATGCTCGTTCGATTATCAGCCTTGACGCTGTTTGAACTTCGGGTTCTTCTTGTTGATGATGTACAGGCGTCCCTTGCGGCGGACCAGCTTGCAGTCCACCGAACGCTTCTTGATAGAGGCCCTGATCTTCATGTGCTTCATGCCGACTGATCGGCGGGTCGTTGTGTTCTCTTTTCTTCAGGTCTTGTATCGGAACGAGATGCGGCCTTTGCTCAGATCGTAGGGGCTCATCTCCACTTTCACTTTGTCTCCTGGAAGGATCCGGATGTAGTGCATCCGCATCTTTCCGCTTATATGCGCCACGATGATGTGGCCGTTCTCCAACTCTACACGGAACATGGCATTGCTCAGCGCCTCTTTGATGACGCCGTCCTGCTCTATGTTCCCTGTCTTGCTCATTCCTTCTTTTCATCCTGGGCGACGTGAACGTCGCCCCTACCAAAATATCGTCGTGACACGTCACGCCGTTATCAATTCCCCTTTTGTCTTCAGCACATCCTCGATGTAACTGAAGGTCGATAAGACCTCTGGTTGTCCTGCACGCACCGCCACGGTGTGTTCG
>JANMKC010000140.1:0-17816 GCA_031371785.1 Flavobacteriales bacterium
CCTCGCGTTTTTCCGAGAGTGACTGGCTTCCGGTGATGGTAAGGCGCTCGGGCGATATGCTCACCTCGCTCTCCGAAGCGATCGCATCGCACACCCTCACACCGAGCAAGAGCGATAACCTTGGCGCGCAGGTCTCCAACCTCTACCTGGATCACTTCAAGCCCGTCTGGTTCATCTTCGACCAGTTCGAGGAGCTGTTCATTTTCGGAAGGCGCGAAGAAGGCGAAGCGTTCTTCAGCGCCATCCGCGCATTGCTCGAGAAGGAGCGCAACGCGCACGTGATCTTCATCGTGCGGGAGGAATATCTGGCGGAACTCACGCGCTTCGAGGAGATCATCCCGGAGCTGATCGAGAACCGCTTCCGCGTGGAGCGGATGCAGCGCGGCCGTGCGGTGGAAGTGGTGGAGAAACTTTGCGCGTCGAAGGGCATCACCTGCGCACCGGGCTTCAGCGAAGCGATGGTGGATCGGCTGAACAGCGAAGGGCAGGGCGTGGAGTTGAGCTACTTGCAGGTCTATCTCGATCGCTGCTGGCGCTCGCGCACGAATGACGAAGCGTTCTCCACGCAACTGCTGGAACGCATCGGCTATGTGGACGATCTGCTCGGAGCATTCTTGGATGAACAGGTAGCGGATACTCCGGATCCGCAGCGATCAGAGAGCTTGTTGAAAGCTTTCGTCAGCGATCAAGGTACCAAGCGGCAACTCACTTCCGATGAAGCGCACGAATGGGTGAATGCCATCGGCACCGCGATGGAGCCCGACGAAGTGGATCGTCTTCTGCAAATCTTCGTAGCGAAGCGATTGCTGAAAGACCGGGACGAACGCGGTCGCTATGAGTTGCTGCACGACGCGCTGGCGCGTCAGATCTTCAAGCGGATCACGCGAGCGGAGCAGGAGCTGATCGAAGTAAGGCAATTCGTGCAGCAAGCGCATGGGCAGTACCAGAAACGTGGGGTCAAGCTGACGAAGAACGACTTGAACTATCTGCGGCCGTACCGGGCGCAATTGCATTTGAAGGGGGACATCGCCGTTTTCGTGGAGGATGCGTTCGGGGAGGAACTCCGAAAAGCGCGCCGACAAAAGCGAACGCGCGTATTCCTGGCATTGGCCGCGCTGCTGGGCTTCGTGGCCCTTGGTCTCTTCGCGGGAAGCAAGATCAACGAACTGAAGGTCGAACGCCGCCAAGGCGAAAGCCACCAGCGCGCGGAAAGGGCCATGAGCCTGCTGGACAAAGATCCGATGCAGGCGCTGGCGTATGCGCGCACGTCCTTCCTGCTCGATTCCAACGAGGCGTCGATCAAGGCATTGACCGCGGCGTACGACAGGGGCTACAACGAGATTGCGCGATACGAAGGCAACGTGGTGCTCTGGCCGCCCTCGATGAACTACTACCTGATCGGTTACGATCGCAGCGGCACCATCAACATCTACGACCGGTTGTTCCAACTCATCGCGACGGTGGATTCGATGATCATCGATGACCGCTGCAAGTTCGTGGCTGACTCGCTCATCGTTTGTCCCACGCAGGATCATCACATGGTGGTGATCGGTATTCACGGAGAAGTGCTCAAGTCTCTGCCCTACAAGAATGACGGTTGGGTCTTCGATCCGCAAACGGACATCCATGGCAGATCCTACTTCGGTTTGCAGGCGGACAGCGGCCTGTATTTGTTCACCTCCACGCTGGACACGATCGCGCGCTTCGATGTGAAGCAGCTCGGTTTTGGCACGAACGAGATCTCTTACAACTGGCGCTTCCGGCTGTGGGATGATGAATGGTGCTTCGTCACCTCGGCGCGCGGGATCACCTTCCACCGGTTCAACTCCTTCGGCGGTCTCTTCCGGGAGCGCTACCTGAAAGTGCGGGACAAGCCACCGGACGCGGCGAGCAAGAGAGGTCATGGCGATGGGTCGATATCGATCCTGCGCGTCGGGAACAGCTTCCAGTTCTATGATGAGGATGGACTCTTTGAGGTAGTGCGGGATGCATCGCAGTTCAACATCCATCACCTGCTGAAGAACGATGGTTTCGATAAGTCCGTTGATCTGTCGTGGGAAAGAAGCGGGAAGACCCCAGTTTTCTTCAGCAAGAAAGATGGTGGTGGCCGCGTGACGGAGACGGTCTATGGCAAGAGAAGCGAGGACCCGGATGGCATCTTCCGATGGTTGAACGATGAGGGAAAAGTGATGACCACCTTCGGCGACCCGAAGACGATAAGGTACGATGCGGTGGCGGGTCCTTTCGTGTTGCTCACTTACAAGAACGAAAGTTCCGTATGGGAACTGGTGGGTGCGCACCACCAGGAGGCCAGGTACGTGAAGTACGGAATGTCCACCACGTTCATGTGCAGGGTAGGCAACATGTATGCGTGCATGGGCTGGCAGGCGGGTGGAATGCTGATCGAACTGCTGGATGGCCGCGATCTGCGTTCGGTCCGATCGGCAAGGATCCATGCCGAAGCTTCTGGTAGAGGTCTTCGGTCCATCGGCAACGGCTATATGGCATTGAAGACTTCAGGGAGCGTGAACAGCATTGGCGAATACATCATCCTGGACAGCCTGCTTTCCGTCATCACGGTGCTGCCTGCAATGGATGACATGCGCTTCGCATCGATCCGCGTGCATGATGCGACCACCGGTGCGGATCACGACGAGATCCTTGTCTCCACACCCAAGGGCATCGCGCGCGTGGGTCAATCGCGCAGCATGATCTCTGGTCCATATACGATCCCCGCTCAGCGAGTGGGAGTGCTGAATGATGCATTGCCCAACGGTGTCTGGAGAGGGGATGCGGTGGACAGTCTGAGCGTGTTCGAGCGCCAGGGTCACATCTATTGCAGGAACTGGCACACTGGATCCATCGACGTTCTCGAATTGAAGGGCGACAGCTTCGTGATGCAGCACAAGTTCCCTATTGCTACGAACGGGCATGGTGCACCGGCGCTGGCGTGGTGTGTCGGCGAGGAAGCGCAATGGGGCATGATGGCGGGAGAAGAGTATTGGTTGCTCGATGGCGATCGCTCTTGGAAAATGGATCTGCCCAAAGCGCGATCACAGCTCGGCGAAGCTCATCTTGATCGGTCCGGTTCGGTGATCTATCAACTGGCTCCGGATGTCAGCCGGTTGGACACCATTTATCGGCGGCACGGCGCTGCCGATACATTGGTCGTGAGGAATGCCCAATCCGAACTCCTTCGACCCGATCTGATCAACGCATTGAACCAAGCCATGGATCGCGCGATGGCGAAGCATGACTCTTTGAACGGGTCCGAACAGCGCGGCAAGGAGCGCAACAAGCCGGGACCAAGCGGGTTGATCGATTCGCGCAAAGCGAGTAAGGCCGCGGAGGCGTGGGCAAAGGTAGACTCATTGGTTAAAGCAGAACGGGCCGCAAACGGGGACGAGAGGAGCGATACAGTCGTTGCGATCGATCCGCACGATGACCAGGCTTTCGACACCGCCGTGGTTACCAGCCCAGAGTATCAGCTGACCTGCGGTGGCATAGGCCGATGGGACACCACGGGCAGCGTTCTTTTCATGGACAGTCTTCGCTTCGACAGTTTGATCCATCGTATGCCTCCTCTGGTGTATCGGAGCCGCGCCCGCGTTCTGGAGTTGGATCAACGCGGCAATGTTCACAGGATGCTGAAAGCCGACATCCTTCAGCGCCATAGCAAGGATGACGGGTACAGGATCTTCCCTCGTGGCATGGATGATCTTGTGATCGCGACCGATCATATCAACGGTTGGGACGATCGGATCGAAGTGGAGGTGGCGACCGTGAACGGAACCACCGGCGCGGTACAATGCCAGTGGAAGGGCACGGGCATTGGGTTGGGCGATGTGGTGCTCAGTGGGGATGGCCGAGGGCTGTTCGCTATCGGAGGGGAGAAGAACCGGGACTGGGTGGTGGGTGGTGAACAGCAAATAGGCAAGTCAGGTATGGCCTGCCTGATCATGGACCTCACGGACTGTACGACAGATACCGTGGAGATCGATGATCCCCTGTTGGAGCATCTCACATCGATCGACAGCCGCAGTGTGCTCCTCACGAAGCCGGAATTGAGGGGTGTAACGGATGATGGCTTCGCGGTGATCGCCGACGGACGGCTTGGTGCACAGCATGACGGCTACGCTTTCCCCCTCGGCAACGGCATGATCCTCACCTCGCACCGCTTCAAGCAGAAGTTCGAGCGGTACCCCGTGCTTCCGAGCAGCATCCTGCACATGATCGAGAAGGAGAAGGTGTATGGCGATTCGTACGCGCACATGACACCGATCCCCGAGGATCTTCAGCCTGGGCATTATTTCATTTCTTGGGCGTTGTTCGGGAAGGGTCTATTGGTCTTGCTATTGAGCGGTCTGGTGGTCCGGTGGTTGTGGAACAAGGGCGCGAAGCCCGGCTGATACGGCCTAAATGGGATCCTCGAAGACAATGAACTTGCACCGATCCCCATCGGCATTGGCATGACCACTTCTCCCTTCAAATTCCTCGACAGCTACGCGAAGGAGGACATCGCCACCTTCTTCGGTCGGGAGCGGGAAACTGCGGAGCTGTTCCGGTTGTGCTTCACTTCGCCGATCCTGGTGGTGTATGGCGGCAGCGGCACGGGCAAGACATCCTTGGTGCAATGCGGCTTGCAGTCGAAGTTCAACGAGAGCGATTGGCTGCCGGTGATGGTGCGCCGCTCTGGCGACATGCTCACTTCGCTCACCGAGGCGATCGCAGCGAACACGCTCACACCGAGCAAGAGCGATGATCTCGGCGAGCAAGTCTCCAACCTTTATCTGGATCACTTCAAGCCGGTCTGGTTCATCTTCGATCAGTTCGAGGAGCTGTTCATTTTCGGAAGGCGAGAGGAAGGTGAGGCGTTCTTCAATGCGATCCACGCGCTCTTGGAGAAGGAGCGCAACGCGCACGTGATCTTCATCGTGCGGGAGGAATATCTGGCGGAGCTCACACGATACGAGCATCTGATCCCGGGGTTGATCGAGAACCGTTATCGGGTGGAGCGCATGGCGCGTCGCCAGGCCGTGGAGGTCGTCGAGAAGCTGTGCGCTGCGAACCACATCACTACTTCAGCGGAGTTCCGCGGATCGATGGTCGATCGTCTTGACCCCAATGGGCAGGGAGTGGAGTTGAGCTACCTGCAGGTGTACCTCGATAAGCTCTATCGCTTGGCTGGTGATGGAAGCGCGGATGAAGCACGAGCATTCGACGACACCATGTTGGATCGTGCGGGCAGCATCACCGATCTGCTCGGCGGCTTCCTGGAGGAACAGGTGGCGCAGATGCCCGACCCGGCCAGCGCGCTCACAGTGCTCAAGGCCTTCGTGTCGGTGCGCGGCACGAAACGGCAGAACACCGTGGAGGAGGTGCGTGGCCATGCCCTTACGCTGGGCCGCGATGTTCCCATCAGCGATGTGCGCGACATGGTGCTGCGCTTCGTTGGCCTGCGGATCCTGCGCGACAAGGACGATCACGATCGCTACGAGCTGCTGCACGATGCGTTGGCCGCGAAGATCTTCGAGAAGGTCACCTTGGTGGAGAAGGAACTGCTGGAGGTGCGGCAGTTCATCGAGAGCGCTCATGGCAACTATCGGAAACGTGGGATCCCATTGCGGCCGATCGATCTGGAATACATCGCACCGTACGAGGACAAGCTCTTCCTTTCCGATGAACTGTCCGGGTTCGTTGCGCATTGCCGGGACGACATCCGCTCTGCGCAACACTTGAAGCGCAAGGTGAACATCTTCTCCATGGTGGGCTTGTTGCTCCTTGTCGCTGCAACAGCGTACTTCTTCTATGATCGTGGACGGACGAGCCGCGCGAACGAACTGGGCGCCGTGGCGTTGCTCTCCGCCACAACCGATCCCACCTACAGTTTTCTACTGGCCGAGGAGTCCGATGCCGTGGAGCGCACCACGCTTGTTGAAAAGGCACTGATCAACGCGTTCTACAACGGGCCGTTCGCCAGCGAATTCGATGGCCTCAAGCCAACGCTTTCGCCCGATGGCAACTACATCGCAACGATCGGTCCTTCAGCCTACGGAGGTTATCGCATTAGCTGGAGCGGGGTCTATCAGGACCAGGACAGTACGGTGTCCATCCGTGATATGGATGGTACGGTGATGGCGGTGTTGAAGGGGCATCACGGCCGGGTAACGAACCTGGGTTTCTTCGCGGACGGCAGGCACTTGTTCACCACGGCAACGGACAGCGTGCTGCGCTTCTGGGATGTAGACGGGCATGAATTGAAAGCAGTGAAGCTGGAAAGTTCACCAGGCGAGGACGCCTGTCGTGTGATCGGTGATCGGCTCAGTTTCATCCACCATTCCTATGTATCGGACACGGAGATCTGGAGGCTGTACTCGAAGGAAGGTGACACGGTGTGGCAGCGCTCTGCGAAAGCCATGCTCCCCGAAACGTCCGTCTCCTTCTTCCCGCTGCGATCGAACAGGGTACTCGTTATTTTCGAGCATCATGTGGAGATACAGGCACTGGGTGGTGCGGTGCTCCATAGCATCCCCTGCACGCCATTGGATATGTCGCGCTGTTTCGTCAACCCGGCCGGCACATCGTTCGTGTTGTTCGATGAGAAGAACAGGGCCTTTGACACCTGGTCAGAGGACGGCGAATTGCTGCATCGGCAAAGTGCAAGCGCTGCTGTTCCCGTTGCCGCGCCGTACGTAAGGGTGTTCTCCTCTACCGCGCGGTACCGCGTGCTCTCCTATTTGGATAAGGGTGCTGTGTTCTGCGGCATGGTGGTAATGGATACGCTCGGCAACATCATCAGCACCTTGCCGGTCGCACCGACATATAGACCGGAAGGCTACTTCCTCAACCGGATCGAAGATGCGGAGATGTCCTATGCCGATCGGATCTGGGACAAGGGCCTGCTCCTCAACCTGGGCAAGGAGTCCTTTGAGGTCGGTAAAGTCGAAGAAGGCGCCAAGGCCATGGGGACCGAATGGTCCGCCGCCTACGAATTATCCCGTGGACAACCGCTCGCCGTGCAGATCGATCCGCACACGGGGAAACTCGCGTTCACGTTCGTTGGTCCAACGATCCTGTCCGCTAGCGGTGAATTCTCCGCAACCCTCAGCGATGGCCATGAGGTGCAAGTGGCCGGTATGGATACGAAACTGCGGCAGTACATCTTCCGGTCCACGGGAACGTTGATCATGCAACAACTCTTGGACGATGGGTCCATAGTGCTGCGCAACGGACACAAGCGGGTGATCCTGGTGAAGAACCCGACCGGTGAGAAGAGGTTGCCCTTCAATGCCGATGCTGTTGCAACCTACAGCATCGCGGAACGATCACGGCATGTGGCCACCATCATGGACGGTGGACAGGTGAACATGTGGAGCGAGGCCGGCAAGCTGGTTGGAAGCATGGAGACCGGATGTGACACCGCCGCGCACTGGGTGAAGTTCGCGTCAGACTCGGCACATGTGCTGGTGTTGAAGGGGAACGAACAACTCGGATTGTACACGTTGGCGGGAGCGCTGGTCGCCACCTTCCATCCGTATGTTGACCTGCGGAATTGCGAGAACGTGGCCGCGTTCAGTGCCGATGGGTGTTCGTTCGTCTATGCCGCAAAGGATAGCACCGTGCGCATTGCGGACATGACCGGTCGCGAACGGGCGATCTTGCGTGGCCACCGTGGACCGGTGCTGGCAGTGGGTTGGCCGGAGAAAGCAGGCAGCTTGGTCTCGGCATCGGCGGACAGCACATTGATAATTTGGAAGCAGGGGTCGAAGGGCTATGACGTGCTGCACACCGTTCATCGCCAAGGGGATGTCACATCCGTGGAACCCGTGGTGGGGAAGACCTATGTGTTGGCCGCTTGTTCCGACAGCAGTTGGTTCATCGCCGACCTCCACGGAAGCGTCATTGCCGATGAGCGGAACATCATTGATGCGCGTTCTCGAAAACCGATCACCTATGCGCGTTTCAGTCCCAAGCGCGATTTCATGATCACCGAGTATCGTATCGTGACGCACGACACCATTCTCCGGGAGGACATCAATTCGGGGAATTTCAGTTTGGTGGTGAACCGGAACGTATCGCGGCCGCTGAACCAATTGATCGGACGGGACATGAACGTAGTGGTGGATCAAGAGGAGGACTACGGATACATTGGGATCAGTGCGATGAACCAGCAGAACGTGACATGCGAGGACCTGGTGGATGGTGACATCAACTTCAACCATGGCCTTACGCGATTGCTCACCTTGAAAGGGCGCAGGGCGCGGTTCAGCCCCGATGGTCGCTACCTCTATTACATCGATGAGGCGGAACGTTTGCGGCGCGTGGTGGCCGACCCCGATCAGGTGATCCGCTTGGTTCGTGAGCAGAAGGTCTTCGGCCCCATCCGCACCTTGCGGCAGGAGGAGCGGGAGGACATTGGGCTATAGGCCATCGGGCGGTGCTTCCTTCACCATACCCCAATCACGCTCGCTGCTCACGAGGTTGAAATACTGTTTGGGCAGCAGCAGGATGGACCCGCCCACCAGAAAGAGGAAGGCCCATGGTAGCAGGATGTTGTTGGTAAGGAAGCGGCGCGGTGCCGGATCCCATTGCACGAAGTCCGTGATCTGGATACCCACCAACAGCGCGATCGTGACAACCACATAACCGGGTGCGAACCAACTGAACAGGAGATCACCTTTCGGCCAGTACATCATCTTGCTCATCGAGGCCAGGTACCCGGTCATCAATACCAGTCCGGCCGCACCGCCAACGAGGATCAGGAACAAGTTGCCCTTGTAACGGAACGGCAGCGCCAGCGTGCCCGCCAGAAAAAGCACCATGGGCACACCGAAGGCCACTATCACCAAGGCGCCCGCGCCTGAATAGTGCTGGAACTTGAACGCCATGCCCACGAGGTACAATACCATGCACCACTTTACCACCCTGGCCGAGGCGGATGCCGTAACCAGACCGTACACCAGCGCCAAGAGAGCACCCACTGCGAGTGCGATGCCAGCGGCGGCCGTGCCCCAGTCCTGGTCGATGACCATAGCGATCGGCATGCCTGCGACCCCCGTCACGGAAAAGGCCAAAGCGGCCTTGGGGAGGTATTTCATTGCGGCATTTCTCAAGGTGCTCATGGTCCGGGAGCGATCCAGCGAAAGGTAGTGGTCCGCTGCAAGGCCGAACGCTACCGCCGCCGTTCCACGCTTATCTCCCCCCAACCGCTAGCCCGCCACCAGATGGGCCTGCGGTGCCACTGTGGTTGGCAAGTCTTTCAGTCTGTCGCGGTGGCAAGTGGGTGCCATAGTAGTGACGCTGATCCTGAGAGGAAACGTTCTCATGTGTTGGATGCGATAGCGGTCGTTGGGACATGCGTGAACAAGACCATCCTTGTAAAGTGCAGGCCTTCATCCGTCTTCCACTATTTTCACCGGCCACATCGAACATGCGCATAGACGTAACGAACACTATCGCCGCGGTCGTGCTCTGTTCCGCTGGTGCTCACGGGCAATCATTGGTGCAGGAGATCTTTCCGCACGGAGCAGCAGCCGATTATTTTGGATGGAGCCTTTCGGCGGATGGCGATCGGATGGCTGTTGGCGCGCCGAAGAGCGATACGCTCGGATACCAGGACAATGGGCTGGCATACATCTATTCGTACAACGCGGATGAGGACAGGTGGGAGCAAGAGGCACATCTCACGGATGATCCGGCTGGCAGCGGAAAGGAGTTCGGGACCCATGTGGTCTTATCGGGCGATCTGCTCGCCGTGAGCAACAAAGCCGTTGAATGCGGAGTCGGCGATAGTGGTTGTTGGGTATCGCTTTTCGATCGTACGGGTGATGTGGTGTGGCATCAGGTGAAGAGATTCTTTCCGCCGAGCGATGGCCCGGACGCGATCGTCGGAGGAACATTCGGTCGCTCCATCGCATTGGACGGCGACATCCTCGCGATCGGTGGTGGTCGGGTGAACACCGCGTACGGCGCGCGCGAAGCGGTGGTTCTTTTCAAGAAGGACTACCCGACCGCCGATGCTTGGGGCGTGTACAGGACGATCACCGCAGGTGATCTCACCAACGCGAACAATGACGGCTTCGGCGACCCGATAGCACTGAACAGCGGCTGGCTCTGGATCGGTGCGCCGGGCGATGATGCGCTGGGCGTCGATGCTGGTGCCGTCTACGTGCATGATCGTGATGCGGGAGGAGCGGACGCGTGGGGTCTCTCGCGCAAAGTGCTCGCATCGAACGGCCTTTCGGGCGACCGGTTCGGTTCGGCGTTGGCCGTGCATGACGACCGCGCGGTGGTGGCTGCGGCGTTCCGTGCGGTCTCAGGCGCGGTATCCGGCGCGGCCTACGTCTTCCTTCGCGACTTGGGCTTCGCTGGCAATTGGGGTGAAGCCGCGATGCTCGGTCCCGCTGATCCCGTCGCCAACATGCAGTTCGGTTGGTCAGTGGATATCCGCGATCGCGTGATCGCCATTGGCGCGCCGCGTGACGATGCCGATATGGGAACCATCCACCAGGATGGTGCGACCTATCTCTTCGTCGGAACGACCGACGGGCTTGCCTGGAGCCAGGTCGCGCGCGTTCCTGCGGAAGAACCCGTTGAGCGCTTCGGACATTCGGTGGCGCTCGTTCCGGACGGATTTCTCTCAGGAGCACCGTGGAACAATACCCCTCCGGAAACCGGCGGCAGGGTGCGGTACTATCATGAGTGGCTCACGGGTGTGAACGAATTGGGCGGAGGGCGCCTGTCGATCGGTCCGAACCCCTTTCGCGATTCGTTCGTCATTGAATTGGGTGGTCGCCTGCAACAGGAAGCCGTGCTTCGGATCACCGATGTTCAGGGGAGGCTCTGTTTTCAGAAAGCGATCGCTTCCGGAGAACAATGGATCCGTTGCGATGCGAATGGATTGTCCGCAGGCACGTATGTCGTCATACTGAGAACGAGCGACGGAAGAGTTGTGGACTCCGAACTCCTGATCGCTCAGTAACCTGGAAGCATCGCGGACCGCGCGCCAGCGATCAACGGATCATAACACGTTGCGCGTAGCTGCCGCGCGCTCCTATGCATCGCAGTGAATAGGATCCTCTTGCGAACGCGTCCCCCAACCGCATGGTGTGCGGCAGTCCGGAGATGAGCCACGTTTCTTCGCTCATGACAACGCGTCCCGAAACGTCGATCAGGTCGAAGTGTACAGGTCCATCCTCACCTCGCGATCGGATGGTGAGTTGGTCGGCAGCAGGATTGGGGGAAAGATCGAACGAAAACGAAGGACCGTGAGCAGGAATGGTCCCCATGATCAGCTCACCAACGCACTCGCACATGGTATTCAAGCTGTCGTTATGGGTCCAGTAAAGACCATCATCGCAAGTCCAACCTACCCCGCCCGGGACAAATGGACAGCTATCGATACAGTCCGGCATGAGGTCCGCATCGCTATCCACATCGCTCACACCACAGCCGCAGATACCCGGAGCGATCTTGTTCGGATCGTTGGGGCAGCCATCCGAACAATCAGCAGTGCCATCACCATCGGAGTCGGTAACATCCTCATATGTGGTGAAACTCCATGGGGTGCTCCATGTTCCGGTGCCCAACGCGTTCTCGGCGCAGACCTTCCAGTAACAGGTCGCTCCGGGAAGGAGGCCACCAAAAAGGGAATTCAGGGTGGCAAAAGGGGAGAGGACAACAGTTGTATCGGCGGAAGCGAACGAGGGCAGCGTATCGACGGCTACGCGGTACTGGAGGATCCCTCCCAAAGGTGACCAGACGAGCCAACTGAACGGATCCACGCAGTGCGCTCCATCCGCCGGGCTGGTCGCAGTGGGCGCTTGGTCCGGTGCGTTCAGTGGTGCAGCGATGGTGAAGAAATTACACCCCTGACCGGCCCAATCACCCCATACGTCGCCGAAGTGGGAGCGGATGCGCCAGAAATAAGTGGTGTCGTAGGTACAGATGGTCGAGTTGAGCAACGGTGTGTTCAGGCCGCTGACCCAGGAGATGAGCGATCCTCCGGCCCCCATCGTGTAGTAGCCATCGAACGCGATCTGCACTTCGTAGCTGTACCCGGGTCCTTGGTCATACCACGTTAGTGTGACCGATGGGAATGGATCCACTGTATCCCCATTACAAGGACTGGTCTGGGCTTGTGCGTGAGTGAAGGGCGCAAGAGCGATGATCATCACCGCCCAGCGCGAAGCATGGAACGACATGGGCATAGCGTGTTCGCGATGGATGTAGAAGGACTTTTTTTCAGGGCAACAACTGCTGGGTGATCGTATTCGTCGGTATGGTACTCCCCACGGTCAGGAGGATAGGGTCGCGGTCATTGTTGGCTCCCGTGTATTTCACAGAGCCGTCCATGTTCACATCGAGGCGGTCATATACGTTGCTGACCGAACTGTTCGGAGTTGTTCCGCCCACAGCGGTGAGGATCGGATCGCGGTCATTGGTGAGACCTGTATACTTGATCGTGCCGTCCCCGGTGACATCTCCAGCCCACATCGCCCTGCGCGAGGCGACGGTCGCCGTGGGGTTGGTTCCATAGACCGAAGTCGCGGTCTGGGTCAGGTCGACGGTGAGCGCTGTTCCGGCGGGGGCCACGGTGGAGCCGGCCATGATCCCCAAGTGGTTCCGATGGCGCACCGCGATCCTCACCGGGTTCATCGGGTAGGTGAAGCTGGGGACCGATCCATTGGGCATCATCACATCACCATCGCGCTGCACGAGCATCGCGTATTTTCGGATCGCGACGTTGGTCACTCCATGCTTGACCTCCACCAATACCCAATCCACGATCGCATTATCGCCGGTGACCGCAAGCTGCGCGGCGGTAACGTTGGCGGTGAGAGAATTGGTGATCGGTCCCATGTTCAGGTTCGTGTATGGATCCCAAGCTTGCAAGACACCAGCCGACCGCAGGCCATCGCTCATCAGTGGTGGTGAAGAAGCCACCAACGGACCCTGGAGGAAGACCTTCAGGTTGAGCGTTGTGGCCACGGTCTCAGTATAGAGCGAGCGTATCGTCGTCCAAGGACCACTGCCTGCGCTGTTCCTGCCACGAATGCGATAGTAGTACGTGCCACCGGGCGAGAGGCCGGTGGCCGTGAAGCTGCGCGTAGTGACCACCACGGTGGCCGCTCCGGAGAGGGTGCTGCTGGTGCTGAATTGGTATTCATAATCGGCCGCGCCGGCCAGAAAGGCCCAGCCCACTGATGCGGAAGCGCCGAAGCCGTTGGCTCCATCCGCTGTGTACATCGATGGTGCGGCAATGGGCGGCCCTGCCACCGCTATGGTGTACAGTTCGCAACTCGGAAAGCTGAAGCTGCCCCAAGACCCTTGGAAAGTGGGCGCTACATGCCAGTAATAGTGTTTGCCGTACATCAGCCCGAATTGTGCGGTGAGCCCGGGAGTGGCGGCGCTCATGAGTACCGGAGTGAAATTCGGCGTGGTATCCAGCTGTATGATGTATCCATCAGCGTTGGCCACAGTGGTCCATGTGAAGGTGGTGCTGGGGATGGGGTCGATCATGGGCCCGCCGCAGGGTGAATGTTGGGCGAGTGCCCGATCTTGGAAGATCAGCAGTGCGATCGCCGGAACGACGCATCGGATCAGGGGAATACACGGTTGCATGGGGGAGGCTTTGTTCGTCGGTGAAAGATAGGGAAGCCGGAATTGCCAAAGGCTGTGCCGTAAGGATCTCGCCATACCCCTCCTATCTTTCAGCCTGATCCTCCGCATGGGAATGTGCATACCGGGTAGAGCCGCGATCCTGACGTTGGTCCTTCAGTTCTTCGGGGCTTTGGCGGCCAATGCGCAATATTGGCCGGAGCTGATCATACCGGCTCCCGTAGGGGTGACCGCATCCGGTGAGTTCGGAGCCGCACTGGATGTGGAGGGCGACTGGTTGCTGGCCGGGGCTCCGGGTACGGATCTCGAAGCCAACTCCTCCGGTGCCGCCTATTTGTTCAACCGGAACGAAGGAGGCGCCAACGCATGGGAACTGGTGGAACAACTGGTACCTCCCATATCATACCCCGATGCCCGTTTCGGTGAGAAGGTGCAGGTGGCTGATGGGCGAGCGTTCATCGCCGCACCGGGCGACCTCAACCTTGGAGTGGCCACAGGTGCGGTCTACGTTTATGAACGCGACCTGGGAGGCGCGGACAATTGGGGCTTCAAACAGAAGATCGTGGTGGACCAAGTCCAGAATTCGCTCGGTTTCGGACAGCGCTTCCTGGCATCAGGGGACCAGCTCTTCGTAAACTGTCCGGGATATGATGAGAACGTGAACGATGCCTATCCAGGCGTAGGTGGATGCGCCATCTTTCAGCGCAACCCTTCCGGGCTTTACGATCAGATCCGGTTCGTTCGGGGAGATTCACTGGTAAATTCAACACAACGTCCGGCACTGAGCGGATGGTTCGCTCGCTTCCAGGACAAACTCTATTGCGGCTCGCGTTCACTTACCACCTTCCGCGTTCCGCTGGAGCCGCTCCTTCAATCCGATGCGGATATTCCGGCACCGGAGCGGATCCAGCTCGCGGACACGTTCGGTTACAATGCGGCGGACTTCCGGTATTTCGGTGCGGTCGCCAACAACGAACGATTGCTCCTCGATGTCCATCATGGGAACGGAGCGATCGCGCCACACGTCGTGTCATTTGTTGATGATGGTTCCGGTAGCCTCACCCAGCAGGGATACATGATGCCGGACTCTACGCAACTATCCATTGAGTGGTGGGGTTGGGGCGAAGGGATGGATCTTCTCGGCGATCGAGCGGTTATCGGGGCTTATGGCGACGTCTTCTTCACCCCGAACGGACACGCGGAAGTGTATGCGCCTTCAGCGGATCCCATGGCGCGGTGGGAACGCTTGGCCTACCTCGTGCCATCCGATCCCCACTATGGGGACCAGTTCGGCAGGGCCGTGGCCATGGGTGATGGCATGGTGGCGATCGGCGCTCCCTTTTATGGTGAACTGGATCTAGGCGAGGTCTATGTGTACATGGATCCCTTTGCGGGCATCGATCAGAAAATGCGTGGTCCGGAATGGAGCATCGCGCCGAACCCATGTTCGCTCTCGGCATCGGGGTCCGTGCATGTGCATGTGAACGCGGACATCCAGGGATCGTTGACTTTGCGCGATACTCACGGCTGCTTGGTGCGCGAACAGCGGGCTCACGCCGGAACGGTCTTCCCGTTGGCCGGTCTTTCCGTTGGTGCTTATCTGTTCACCTGGTCCCCGTCCGATCCCCGCCAGCGGTCATCAAGCCGCTGGATCATCCTTCTCCCATGAACGTTGCGGCTCGCATTCCATTGATCCCGCGCTTGCTCTCGTGCATGGCGATCATCAGCACGACCCTGTTCTCCATGGGGCAGTCGTGGGACCACGTGACGAACATCGATGTGGACACCGCATCGCAACAAGCCGATATCGCATTGACATTGGAGGATGGGATCCTGGCCGTGGGAGTGAGCGACGAGTTTGGAGGCTCGGTCTTCCTCTACGCGCAACACCAAGGGGGACAAGACCAGTGGGGATCACTGGGCACGATCACACGAAGTGAGCCTTGGTTCGGCCATGCACTGGCGCTGCATCATGGTCACTTGGCGATCGGGGCACCAGGGTCGGACATCGCGGGTCCTTTCACCGGTGCCATACACATGTATCGCGTGGACGCCAGCGACCTGAACGCGCCGATCGAAGAACAGAACGTGATGGTAGTGCCTGATGCGGTCACCAACGACCGCTTCGGTTTTGCCATGGCGTGGGCCGGTGACACCTTGCTCGCGAGCGCCATGGGTCGATCATTGCTCCGCATGACGGGCGCGGTCTTCCTGTGTGCGGAGGTTTCAGGAGCATTCGCACCTGTCGCGATACTGCCAGCACAGTCTTCCGATGTGCAGGTGCCTTTTCTGCGCTGGTTCGGGATGTCGTTGGCGGCCTCGGACCACTGGATCGCCGTGGCCGCGCCTTTTTCCGGTTTCAATTCCGGTGTGGCCATGAAGAACATCGGCACGGTACACATCTACGAAAGGGATCCTCTTGCTCCTGCGGGTTGGTCCTTGGACACGACCTGGTTCGATGCCACGCTCGATCCTGCGAGCATGTGCAACGGCACACTTTCAGAATTCCAGCGCATCGAGATCGGGCGGGGCGGGATCGCCTTTTCGGGGGACAACCTGATCATGGACGGGTCCCGACGATATCAAGGAGGGGCGGGAACGCCACTGGCACCGTGGCAGACCCATACAGCCAGCGAACCCGGCTGTTCGCCCTGCGACCTGCACATCGTGCGAAGGAGCGATCCGTCATGGGACTTCTCCACGGCATTGTCCCCTGCACAGGACACCGCATTGTTCGATCGTTCCTTCTTCGGGTGGTGCGCGCAGAACGACAGTCTCCTCGTGGAATGGTACGATCAAGCGGACTCCACATGGTCCACGACATTGCACGTGAAAGACCAAGGAGGTACGGATACTTGGGGCATCGCCACCACATTGGCTGAACTGGAACCTTGCGACGATCTTCGAGGACCGATGGTGATGCAAGGCAAGCAGCTCGTACGCGCATCCCTGCGTCGTGATCCTGTTCTCTGCGGAGTGGCCGCAGGGGTCATGGCCGTACAGCTTCAGGTATTCCAGCGATAGCCATCGATCGCGCGATGAACCTCGATCATCGCGCGATCGTGATCGGTACACTGCGCGGCCGTCGCCCGTTCCGCAGGATGGTGATCACATAACAGCCAGTGGACAGGTCGCGAACATTCAACAGTGCTTCATGGTCCATCCGGGCGAACATGTTGATGTGCGCGTCCATGGACCGGCCCATCATATCGCGCACGATGATGCGTTCGATCGGGCCATCGTTCCAACGCAGATGCACCAGGTCAGCGGCGGGGTTCGGGTAGGTCACGATCGGGTCGCGGGCCAATTCGGAGATCCCGGTCGTGTGGATGATGAACACGGAATCCACAGCGCTGCCCTGGCAATAGGTGAAGTCCAAAAAACTTGCGTGGTGGTAGGTTATCAAATTCCACCCCTCGGAGGCTAGAGCGGAATAGAGCGTATCGTTGAAAACGCCGGGCCCGGCGTAGAAACCACCGCCAGCGGTCGGGTATCCGCCGGTAAGAAGGAAGGCCGTATCAGTGAAAAGCGTATCGACTTCAGCAGGAAGATCGAAGA
Source organism: Flavobacteriales bacterium (assembly GCA_031371785.1). GTDB lineage: Bacteria > Bacteroidota > Bacteroidia > Flavobacteriales_F > PHOS-HE28 > PHOS-HE28. The sequence continues at coordinate 17,179 of JANMKC010000140.1, forward strand.
TCACATCAGGCGGCACCGCATTGTTGAGCCTGTACCGCACCAGGTCGGATCCGTACAATGGGCCGATGATGAGATCCGCCAGGCCGTCACCGTTCAATTCGGCCAATGTTCCGCGTTGGATCGGAAAGATGTTGTTAGTGATAATGTACGTGGTAGGGGATTGGCCCGCGTTCACTGCGGAAGAATAGATCCCGGTAAATTGGAATGAGCTCAGGATCACATCCAGCGCGGGCCCGCAGTCTACATATCCGATGCTCTGCAATACATCCTGCCAATAATAAGTGGCCGGGGGAGTGAAAGATCCGGTTCCTTGGGAGATGACCGACCGGCCCCCTACGACCAAGTCCTCCGAACCGTCCCCATCGATATCCGCGACGTCGATCGTCTGGGGGAGTGAGGCTGAAAACAAGTATGGCGAAATAGTCGTGAACGGCCCAAAAATGCCATGGCCAAGGTTCCAATGCGCGATCAATTTTCCGAACGATTCGGAAAAGGCGACCAGATCCTTGTCACCGTCATTGTCGATATCAATGGGAACGCAGGGGCCGAAGTCCGCGTTCATGCACCAATCCGAAATGGGTACCCGGGAATAGATTCCGCCGCCCATGTTCCGGTACCACAGGTTGATACCCGGCCCT
>JANMKC010000158.1:0-2753 GCA_031371785.1 Flavobacteriales bacterium
GTCGGCCTTGTCGGCCTTGCCGTTCTCGATCTCGGTGATCTCATGCCGGATGCTGATCATCGCCTCGATGAAGCGGTCGAGCTCGGCCTTGTTCTCGCTCTCGGTCGGTTCCACCATCAGCGTTTCCGCAACGGGGAACGAGACCGTCGGCGCGTGGAAACCATAATCCATCAAGCGCTTCGCGATGTCGCCCACTTCGATGCCGGCCGTGCGCTTGAACTCACGGCAGTCGAGGATCATCTCATGCGCCACCATGCCTTCGCTGCCCACATAGAGAATGGGGTAGTGCGGCTCCAGTTTCGCCTTGATGTAGTTCGCGTTGAGGATCGCCGCGCGCGTACTCTCGGTCATGCCAACACCACCGAGCATTTTGATGTAGCCGTAGCTGATCAACAGGATCAGCGCGCTGCCCCAAGGTGCGCCGCTCACCGCATGCACAGCCTGTTCGCCACCGGTTTTGATCAACGGATGGCCCGGCAGGAAGGGCTTCAACTTGTCGTTCACGCAGATGGGACCCATGCCGGGGCCGCCGCCGCCGTGCGGAATGGCGAAGGTCTTGTGCAAGTTCAGGTGGCACACGTCTGCGCCGATGTCGCCAGGTGAAGTGAGTCCCACTTGTGCGTTCATGTTCGCGCCGTCCATGTATACCAGACCACCGTTCGCGTGGATGATGGATGTGATGTCCTTGATCGTTTCCTCGTAGACACCGTGCGTGCTCGGGTAAGTGATCATCAAACAACTCAGCGTGTCGGTGTATTGTTCGGCCTTCGCTTTCAGATCGGCCATGTCCACATGGCCTTCTTCATCGGCTTTCACCACGACCACTTGCATGCCGACCATCACCGCGCTCGCCGGGTTCGTTCCGTGCGCGCTCGATGGGATCAGCGACACCGTGCGCTTCTGATCACCACGCGATTCATGATAAGCGCGGATCACCAACAAGCCCGCGTATTCGCCTTGCGCGCCGCTGTTCGGTTGCAATGACACGGCGGTGAAGCCGGTGATCTTCGCAAGCTGCTCGCTCAGTTCGGTAAACACACGCTGATAGCCTTGCACTTGCTCTACCGGCGCGAAGGGATGGATGTAGGCCCATTCCGGACGCGTGATCGGCCAGAGCGTGGAGGCCGCGTTCAACTTCATGGTGCACGAGCCGAGCGGGATCATGCCGTGCGTGAGTGAGAAATCCTTGTTCTCCAAGCGCTTCAAATAGCGCATCAGTTCGGTCTCCGTGTGGTGCGTGTTGAAGACCGGGTGCGTGAGGTAGGACGTGGTGCGTTGAAGCGCGGAAGGCACCGCCATCGGCACACCGTTGCTGCTTGAAACCGGTGCTGCCTTCTTGCCAGCAGCTTCAGCAAGCGCATCAAGTATATCGTTCACATCCTTTTCGCGCACCGTTTCATCCAACGCGATCGAAACACGTTCCTCTCCATACCAAGCATTGATGTTCTTCGCCTCCATCGCCTCCTTCACCTTCTTCACCTCCTTCACACCAGACAGTGTGATCGTATCGAAGTAACCCGCGTTCGCTGTGGTGTATCCGAGCGCTTTCGCGCCTTCGCTCAGTTTGCGCGCGAACGAATGCACGCGTGAAGCGATGCGCTTCAATCCGCTCGGGCCGTGATACACCGCATAGCTGCTGGCCATCACGGCGAGCAACGCTTGCGCGGTGCAGATGTTCGAGGTCGCCTTGTCCCGGCGGATGTGCTGCTCACGCGTTTGCAGCGCCATGCGCAAGCCGCGGCGACCGCGGCGGTCCTGGCTCACGCCGATGATACGGCCGGGGATCAATCGCTTGAACTCTTCCGTGCAGGAGAAGAACGCAGCGTGCGGACCACCATAGCCCATCGGCACGCCGAAGCGCTGGCTGTTGCCGGTGCATACGTCCGCGCCCCATTCGCCCGGAGGCGTGAGCAGCACGAGCGAGAGCAGATCCGCGCACACCGCGACTTTCACGCCGACGGCCTTGGCCTTCTTCACCAGCTCGCGGTAGTCGTTCACCGAACCTTGCGCATCCGGGTATTGCAGCGCGATGCCGAAGTAGCGCGCGGTCGCATCGAAGTCCTTCACATCGCCCACCACAAGCTCCACGCCGATGGGTTCGCAGCGCGTGCGCAACACATCGATGTTCTGCGGATAGAGCGCGCTCGACGCGAAGAACTTATGCGCGTTGGCGAGTTCTTTCGGCCGTGCCGCGTAGAGCATGTGCATCGCCTCGGCGATGCCGGTGGCTTCATCGAGCAACGACGCGTTGGCGATGGGCAGCGCGGTGAGATCGCTCACCATCGTCTGGAAATTCAGCAGCGCTTCGAGGCGCCCTTGGGAGATCTCCGCTTGGTAGGGCGTGTAGGCCGTGTACCATCCGGGGTTCTCCAGCACGTTGCGCATGATGGGCTGCGGCACGATGGTGCCGTTGTAGCCCAAGCCGATGTAACTGCGGAATTGCTTGTTGCCCTTGCCCAGCTCGCGCATGTGCTCCAGGTAGTCCAGCTCAGTCAGCGCAGGCCCTACATCCAGCGCTTGCTTCAGGCGAATGACTTTGGGGACGGTGCGGTCGATCAGCTCATCGAGGCTCTTCACGCCAATGGCCTTCAGCATCGCGGCGGTCTCCGCTGCGTTCGGTCCGATGTGGCGCTCTTGGTAGGTGACGAAGTCCATGTGCGTTGGAAAGGGTGGCGAAGATAGAAGAGGGGGGAAGGAGCGGAAGGAGCGAACTGGCCATACGCGAGCGCTTACCGGAAGAAGAGTTTCCTCAG
>JANMKC010000181.1:0-3071 GCA_031371785.1 Flavobacteriales bacterium
GGTCACCAGCATGTGGTGCGTGTGGATGAGGAAATGGAAAGCGACATCACCGCGGAGGAGGAGTCGCGCTTGATCGATCGCGTGCGATCACTGATCGAACGGGAGAAACCCGGCGTGATCGTGCTGGAGGATTACAACAAAGGTGTGCTCACCGAGCGCGTGATCAAGGAAGTGATCGGTATGGCGAAGAAGTCCGGTGTGCCGGTGGCGGTGGATCCGAAGAAGAGGAATTTTTTCTCCTATAAAGGCGTCGAGCTCTTCAAGCCGAACCTGAAGGAACTGCGTGAAGGTCTGAAGATCGATGTACGCAGTGGCGACCTCGATGGTGTGCGTGCCGCGGTGCAGCAGTTGGAGGAACGCATCGCGAACAAGACCTCGCTGATCACGCTGAGCGAACACGGCATTTACGCGCATGCCGACGCGGAGGAATGCACGTTCCCAGCGCATGCGCGAAGCATTTCGGATGTGAGCGGTGCGGGCGACACGGTGATCGCGGTGGCCGCTTTGTGCCTCGCGCAAGGCCTGTCGTTGCGCGCTATTGCCGCATGGGCCAACCTCGCTGGTGGCCTCGTGTGCGAGCACGTCGGCGTGGTGCCGATCGATCGGGAGGAACTGCTGAAAGAAGCGACGCGGCTGGCGCTCTGATGATCGTGAAGCCTTACGAAGCGGAAGGTTCCAAGCGGGAACAGGTGGAGCGCATGTTCGACTCCATCTCACCGAAGTACGACCTGCTGAACCGGGTGTTCTCGTTCGGCACCGATCAGGGCTGGCGGCGCAAAGTGATGCGGCGGGTGATGCAGGAACCCGTGCACGACCTGCTCGATATGGCCACGGGCACAGCGGATCTGGCCCTGCTCGCTGCGAAGAAGGTGGAGCGCGTGACCGGTGCCGATATTTCCGAAGGCATGCTCGTGCATGGTCGCGAGAAGGTGAAGAAGGCCGGTCTCGCGGACCGCATCACCTTGGTGAAGGCGGATGCGGCCGATCTGCCTTTCCCGGAGGCCAGCTTTGATGCGGTGACCGTCGCTTTCGGCGTGCGCAACTTCGAGGATCTGGAACGCGGCGTGCGCGGAATGCTGCGCGTCCTGAAGCCGGGAGGTCGGCTCTTCGTGCTTGAGTTCTCGCAGCCACACGGTTGGATGCGTCCTTTCTTCCGCTTCTACTTCCACCGCGTGATGCCTGCCATCGGCCGGATGATCAGCAAGGACAGTGCGGCATACACCTACCTGCCCGCCAGCGTGGATGCATTTCCTGAAGGCCCGGCGTTCGAGGCGATACTTCGCGGTGCCGGTGCGCGCGAAGTATGCCGTGAAGCATTGACCGGCGGCATCGCCACATTGTACGTCGCTCGGAAATGAGATCCTGCTGTTTTCCGCGTACCGATAAAGTGGCAGGCAATTCGTGCGCGCTATTTTCGTTGCCTTGTTCGCCGAAGCCCAGCGAAGGCGAGCCACTTCCGATGCACCGGCCACGATCCACACGTTCCATTTTCCTCCTGCTTTTCACGATCCTCGCAGGTCATGGGGTTTCAGCGCAGAAGAAGATCAAGACGGAGAACCTCGCGAACTTCGATCTGCACCGCTTCCACTTCGGCTTCCTGCTCAGCTACAACACCAGCGATTTTTTCCTCACGCTCAAGCCCAACGCACCGTTCACCGACTCGGTGCTGGTGGTGGACCACGTGAAGCAACCGGGCTTCAACCTCGGCATCGTGAGCAGCTTGAACATGACGCCCAACCTGAGCCTGCGGTTCATCCCTACGCTCTCCTTCCAGGCACGCATCCTGAACTACCGCTTCCGAACAAGTGACGGAAAGACGGCATCGTTCGACAAGCCCATTGAAAGTACGTGGCTGGAATTCCCGTTGCTCCTGAAGATGCGCAGCGACCGTATCAACAACTTCGCGGTGTATGTGATCGCCGGCGGGAAGTTCGGGATCGACATGGCCAGCCAGAAGGACGTGAACAACGCGATCGATGAGGAGATCGTGGTGAAGTTGAACAAGTACGATTACGGCGCGGAGATCGGTGGCGGCATGGACATGTTCCTGCCCTACTTCAAGTTCGGCATGGAACTGAAGTTCTCTCCGGGTATTCCCAACCTGTTGATCGATGACGGCACACGGTTCAGTACGCCGCTCCAGAGCCTGCGCAGCAAGGTGTGGGTGTTCACCTTCACCTTCGAGGGTTGATGCGGCATGACGCGGACGGTGGAGATCGCGCTGCCGCCCGCTGAAGCGGCGGAGGCCGTGCTGGTGCTTGATGCCGCTGCGGAAGCCGCGGGTATCGCTGTTGTCGATGTGCGTGGTTCGCGTGTGCTGAAGCGCTCCATCGACGGGCGCAGCAAACATCCGCTGGTGCGCTTGCGGGTGGAAGTTTCCACGGAGCATGAGCTGGGAGAACGGATCGAAAAGCCTGCGCTCAACGATGTCTCCCATGCACCGCCGGTGATCATCGTGGGCTGCGGACCGGCGGGTCTCTTCGCTGCGCTGAAGTGTATCGAGCTACGGAGGAAGCCGATCATCTTGGAGCGTGGAAAGGATGTTCGCGCACGCCGCCGTGACCTCGCGATCATCAATCGCGATCACTTCGTGGATCCGGACAGCAACTACTGCTTCGGCGAAGGTGGGGCGGGCACGTACAGCGATGGATAATTGTACACGCGGAGCGACAAACGCGGCGATGTGAACTCGGTGTTGCGCATGCTGGTGGCCTTCGGCGCATCGCCTGACATTCTGGTGGACGCGCATCCGCACATCGGCACGAACAAATTGCCGGACATCATCACCGCGATGCGCGAAGCGATCATCGGCGCCGGTGGCGAGGTGCGTTTCGGTACGCGCGTCACGGACCTGTTGATCACCGAAGGCCGGGTGAGCGGTGTGCGTGAAGCTGGCGGAAGCGAAGTGATCTCCGACGCGGTGGTGCTCGCCACCGGCCATTCCGCGCGCGACGTGTTCGAACTGCTCCACGCGAAGAACATCCGCATGGAAGCCAAGCCCTTCGCGCTCGGTGTGCGCATCGAACATCCACAAGCCGTGATCGATCGCATCCGTTACCACTGCGACGTAC
>JANMKC010000225.1:0-1622 GCA_031371785.1 Flavobacteriales bacterium
CGGCTGGCCTGCGGGTGCTTCGCGTGAGCGATTGCAGCGGAAACCCCGCAAGCCCGGTAATCCGGGCGCGGAGTTGAAGCGGAAAGCGCGACGGTGAGGCTTTGCGAACCGGCACGCCCAAATCATCCATCACTCCAACCACGACTTGTAGTACTTCCCGTCGTCGATCTTCAGTGCCTCTTCGGTGATCTGCAGCGGCTTGAAGGTGTCCACCATCACCGCAAGCTCATCGGTCTTCGTCTTGCCGATGCTGCGCTCCATGGCTCCCGGATGCGGCCTGTGCGGAATGCCCGCCGGATGCAGGCTGATGTGCCCGGCGGCCACATCGTTGCGGCTCATGAAATCGCCGTCCACGTAGTACAGCACCTCATCGCTGTCGATGTTGCTGTGGTTGTACGGCGCGGGGATGCTCAGCGGGTGATAGTCGTACAGGTGCGGGCAGAAGCTGCACACCACGAAGGCCTTGGTCTCGAAAGTCTGGTGAACGGGCGGCGGCTGGTGTACGCGGCCGGTGATCGGCTCGAAGTCGTGGATGCTGAACGCGTACGGGTAGTTGTAGCCGTCCCAGCCCACCACGTCGAACGGATGCGTGGCGTAGATCATCTCATGCAGCATGCCCTGCTTCTTGATCAGCATGCGGAAGTCGCCCTTCGCATCGTGCGTCTCCAGGTCCTTCGGGCGACGGATGTCGCGCTCGCAATAGGGCGAATGCTCCAGCAATTGCCCGAACCAGTTGCGGTAACGCTTCGGTGTGTACAGCGGGTGGTGGCTCTCGACGATGAAGTGGCGGTTGTCCGCGCTGTCGAACTCCAGCGTGTAGATCATGCCGCGCGGGATCAGCAGGTAATCGCCGTAAGCGAACTCGATGGTGCCGAGGAAGGTGCGCAGTTTGCCGCTGCCCTTGTGGATGAAGATCAGCTCATCGCAGTCGGCGTTCTTGTAGAAGTACTCGACCTTCTTCGCGGTGGGAGCGGAGAGGATGATCTGCACGTCGCTGTTCACCAGGATGGCCTTGCGACTTTCCAGGTGATCGGCCACGGGTGTCACTTCAAAACCCTTCAGCCGCAACGCGCGCATGTTCTTCTCGATCGCGATCTTGGGCGTTACATCCTTCGCACCGACGATCTCCTTCACCTGCGTGGGTCGATGCACATGGTAGAGCAGGGAGCTCATGCCATCGAAGCCCACGGTACCGAAGAGCTGCTCGTAGTAGAACTTGCCTTCCGGGCTCTTGTGCTGGGTGTGCCGCTTGTGCGGGATGTTGCCGAGGGTGTGGTAGAAAGGCATCGAAGAGGTTGCGTGTTGACGTGTTACGTGTTGCGGGTTGTCCGTTCGCGCAAGCCTACGCGCTTTTCATTGTTGGATCGATGATGGTCGTCAGTTGTTGGGGCGGGAAATTTCCCGCCCGTACGATCTCGGGATGAAGGGTGCCGTTCAATGCAAGCAGATCTTCCTCCTCACGGATGCGCGTGCGCAATCCTTCGGGATCATTGATGGCCTTGGTCTTGGTGCTGCGCGTGCTGCGGCCTTTACGCCAAGAGCGTTGCACATCCTCTGGCAGCAAATGGACCTCGCGACAGCTCGGTGAACAGCAGTCGGAGTACTTCTCCGCGCATGCTTCA
>JANMKC010000234.1:0-1728 GCA_031371785.1 Flavobacteriales bacterium
CATCAACGCTCGACTTACGAAACCAACCGGCGCAAGGCCGAAAACATCGCCGCTGCCTATCGCTCCAATTTGATCCAAACCCAGAAGCTCGGCTTCACCGAAAAGAAGCCCGTACCGACGTTTGCTGAGGCAGCGCGCGAGTTCCTGAACTATTCCGAACATCAACACGCTGCCAAGCCTGCCACGCATTCGCGTTACGTCGTCAGTAGTCAACCGTTGCTTCGTGCTTTCGGAAAGGTTCGCCTGGATGCCATCACGCCCGAAGAAATCGAACGCTACAAAGTACGCCGCACGAATCAGATCAGTGAGAAAACAGGCCGCAAGCTTCGCCCGGCTACCGTCAACAGGGAATTGGCCTGCCTAAAAATCATCTTCAATTACTTCATCCGCCTGGATGTAATCGTCAAGAATCCGGTCAGCCGTGTGAAGCTTTTGGCAGAGAACAATGAGCAAACGCGCGTCTTGTCCTTTGAAGAGCAACGCCTGTATCTATTGGCCGCACCGCAACCGTTGCGGGACGTTGCCGCGCTGATGCTCGAAACCGGATGTCGGCCAGAAGAAATTTATCGTATCCAAAAGAGTGACGTGAATTTCGCTGAAGGCTATCTGCTCATTCCGAAGGGAAAGACAAAAGCCGCACGCCGTAAGATTCCACTGACGACAAATGCCGCTGAGCTTCTGCGCCGCCGAATCGCTAAAGCGTCAGGGTCATTTCTGTTCCCGCATCGCTTCGATGAAGAAAAGCCGATGCTGAAAAACAAACTGGCAACATCATCAGGCAGTCAGCAAGAGCGGCGTGAAGACTTTTCGATTATATGACTGCCGCCATACCTACGCTTCACGGATGGCCATGAGTAGCGTTGATCTTGTGACCTTAGCCAGCTTACTCGGACATTCGAAAATTCAAATGGTGATGAGATACGCACATCCGAGTCAGGAGCATCAGTTTGAAGCTGTGCGGAAATTGGAACAGTTCACCGCGCGAAAAGGGCTGAAAGTGGCTTGAAAGGTAAAAGGTGACTACGTTTCTGGCTACAGCCACCTTTCCGATAAAAGGCGAGTTGACGGTAAGTGATTGAGAAGAATGGAGGCGGCGATCGGAATCGAACCGATGGATAAAGGTTTTGCAGACCTCTGCCTTACCACTTGGCTACGCCGCCTTGTCAAGGAAGGGAAATTACTAACTACCAAAAACGAGGCGCTATGCTCCCATATCACTGGCCATTGAGTCAAGCGCTTGTTGGCTGGTTTGTAGGGCGAACGCATCACTATTGAAAAGAAAACGACTCGGTTAAGCTGAGTGGATGAGTCAAATAAAAGCCGAAAGCTTATTCGAGCGGATGAGAGAAATAGCTGACCCGCGACGCGAGCATCAGAAGTTTCATTCGTTGTACGAGATATTGGTATTCGCGATCTGTGCGGTGCTGAGCGGGGTCGAGCACTGGACGGAGATGGAAGAATATGGGGTCGCGAAGCAGGAATGGTTAGCCACCTTTTTAGAACTGAAGCACGGCATCCCTTCGCACGACACCTTTCGGAGAGTCTTTATCTTATTGGATCCGGTCGAGTTAAAGGGAGTGTTTGTGGATTGGATCAGCGCCGCAGTCAGTCTGAGTAAAGGCACGCTGGTGAATATTGACGGGAAGAATTTGCGCGGGAGCAAAGCCCCACAGAAAGGAAAAAAAGCCTTGAATGTCGTCAGCGCGTGGGTGTCGGAACAGTCAGTGG
>JANMKC010000267.1:0-3459 GCA_031371785.1 Flavobacteriales bacterium
CTGGTACCGCAATGTGGAGAGCTGGCGCAACGGGCGCACTTTCCAGAACTGAACGCCACGAACGGACCTGTGATGACGAACGAACTGATCTGCGGCATACGGCCGGTAATGGAAGCGCTGAACAGCGAAGTGCATGTGGAGTAGTTGTTGATCCGCCGCGATCTGGGTGGTGCCGCGATCGGCGGTATCAAGTTATTGGCACGTGAGCGTGACGTGCCGTGGCAACCCGTGCCCGCGGAAAAGCTGGACAAGCTCACCCCTGCCGCACATCAGGGCGTGGTGGCGTACATCAGCCAGGTGGCCGTGCAGGATCTGGACGAAGTGATCCAACAGGCTTACGATCGCGGGGAGGATCCGCTGCTCATCGCGCTCGATGGCGTAACCGACGTGCGCAACATGGGCGCTATCGCACGCAGCGCGGAATGCTTCGGCGCACATGGCCTGCTTGTGCCCAAGCAATACACTGCTCGCCTCGGAAGCGATGCGATCAAGAGCAGCGCTGGCGCGTTGTTGCGTAAACCCGTGTGCCGTGTAATGGACCTGAACGATGGCATCGCACGCGCTCGCGCACATGGCCTCCGCGTGGTGGCCTGCACCGAGAAAGCGGAAGCCACACTGGACGAGCTCGATCTTCGAGGTCCCCTGATCCTGGTGGTGGGTGCTGAGGACACCGGGGTGTCCCCTGCCATCCTTGGCCAAGCCGACGCGAAGGGGCGCATCCCCATGGTAGGCACCATCGGCTCGCTCAACGTGAGCGTGGCCGCAGGCATCGCCCTGCACGCCGCCTGCAAACAGCAGAAGGCGAAGCACTGACGCGTTCGTTCGACGGCCTCCATGCAACGATCATCGGGTGCATGATCACATCCGTCGCAGCGGGGCGGAAACCTTTCCTCCTTCCGCAGGGTACAAGGGCGCGCTCTTACAGGACCGTCATGCGTCAACGCTTCAACCATACCGTGTTCCGGGAGAGCTTTCACCAACGCTCGGACCATGAACACGCTCTTCTTCCGTACCTGTCTCCTGGCGGGCCTGCTGGCCTGCGCGTCTGCTGAACACGCCTGTGCGCAAAGCAGCACCGATCAGTGCATAGCCCTGCGCATCGCCGACCTCACCAGCGCCGAACGTGATGCGTTGAGCATCGCCCTCACCGAGCATGGTGATGCACGCATCGCTTTCGCCTGTGTGCCAGCTGGCCTGATCATTCTCGAATCCACCGACGCCACCCGGAGCGCGGACAGCCTGCGCCTTCACGCCATGCCCGGCCTCCTCCGCAGCGTCGCGCCCTCACGCATTTCCGAGGATCACCTCACCCTGCAACACGCCGAAGAACTCTGCGCGAACGAACGCGATCGATGAGGACCATGCTCTGGAACCTGCTCAACCTCCTTGTGCGCATGCTGGAAAGCGTGCGTTCCTGGTTCGCCGTAGTGCTGATCCTTTCGGCGTGCATGATGCATGGCCAGACCTTGACGGTCACGCCGCAAACCAACCTCGCCCAGCTCGCCGCCAGCATCACCGGTCCGGGTGTGGTGATCAGCAACCCGGTAATGACCTGCGACACCACATCCTTCGGTGTATTCGACTACACCGGTACGTTGCTGGGCGTGGATCATGGTGTGATCCTGACCTCCGGGAAACGTACATACTCGCTAGGGCCGAACAACTCCGGCAACAAGTCCTTCCAAGTTGGCACGCCGGGTGATCCCGAACTCGATGTGGTGACCGGCCGCTCCACCCGTGACGCGTGCAAGTTCGAATTCGACGTCATCCCCACAGGCGACAGCCTGTCCTTCGATTTCGTGTTCGGTTCGGAGGAATACAACGAATGGGTCGGATCGCAGTTCAACGATGTCTTCGGCTTCTTCATCAGCGGACCGGGCATCATCGGTGATTCCGCCATCGGGAACGACCACAACATCGCACTGGTCCCGAACACCACCACGGCCATCGCCATCAACAATATCAACAATGGCAGCAACCAGGCCTACTACTTTGACAATGCCGGTGGTGCGGAAACACAATACGATGGATACACGGTCGGGCTTACCGCGCGAAGCCCGGTGACCGCCTGCCAGTCCTACCACCTGAAGTTGGTGGTGGCCGACGCGAGCGATCGCAAGCTGGACAGCGGTGTGCTGATCAATGAGGTGAAGAGCAACAACGTCACGATGTCCTCCTTCACCGCGAACGGTACGCCGGAGATGGTGGAAGGATGCAACCACGGCTGGCTACGCTTCAGCCGGCCGAACGCCCTGCCCACTCCGCTCACGCTCCAGTACTATCTCACCGGTACCGCCATCAATGGAACGGACTATTCCGCCATCGCACCGATCAATCCGAACCTGCCCAAGTCGATCACGATCCCCGCGAACCAGTCCTACGTGGACCAACTGGTGAACCCGCTCTCCGATGTGATCACGGAGCCCACCGAGTACCTGCGCTTCATTCTTGGCAACCCCTTCTGTCCGGCGGTGCCGCTGGATACCTTGATCTTCAATATCGAGGATACGCTGATCGCCACCGTGCAACCGGTAACGGCCACGATCTGCAACGGTGGTTCCGTGCAATACCAGATCACCGGTGGAAGCAGTTACGCCTGGAGCCCGGCGACCGGCCTCAGTTGCACGAACTGTGCGAACCCGATCGCATCGCCAACCGTCACCACGACCTACAGCGTCGTGATCACCGACGGAACCTGTTCGCGCACAGCGAACCGCCAAGTGAAGGTGAGCAACCTCGCCTTGAGCGCGATGGTGACGAGGCCTTTGTGTTCCGGCAACAGCAATGGTGCGATCAACCTCAGCATCAGCGGGGGGATCGCACCCTACACCTACGCATGGAGCGGCCCTGGAGGCTTCACCGCATCATCGCAGGACGTCAGCAACCTGGTGTCCGGCACGTACTCCGTAACGGTGACCGACGCTGCTTGCTCGAAGTCACAGAGCTGGAACGTGATCGCGCCCGCCGTGCTTTCCGTTGCGCTTTCGCCCAACATCCTCGCCTTCGGACAGAACATCAGTTGCCACGGCGGAAACGATGGATCGATCGCCTCAACGATCACCGGAGGAACGGGTCCTTACACGATCTCATGGACCGGTCCCGGTGGCTTCGTATCGAGCAACGCGAACATCAGCAGCCTCATCGCTGGCAATTACTCGATCGATGTGACCGATGCCCATGGCTGTAGCGCGAGCGCGAACACGACGCTTTCGGAAGCACCGGCAGTTGCGGCTTCGATAACAAGTACCACCAGCGTCACCTGTTTCGGCGATGGCCTGGGCAGCGCTACGGTCGCGGGCAATGGTGGCGTTCCACCATACTCTTATGCCTGGAACAGTTCGCCCGTACAAACGAACGCCAACGCGGTAGCGCTGCCTGCGGGAACCTTTACAGGAACCGTGACGGACAGCTACGGTTGCCCCGCGAGCGCGGTGGCCACGATCGCGGGACCAACGCAAG
>JANMKC010000281.1:0-12708 GCA_031371785.1 Flavobacteriales bacterium
CGTTGTAAATATCGTTGCTAGTTGAAGCATTGCCGTCGTTGCAAGTGGACCCGATCACCGCCGATCCGCCCGGCACGCCGAGGCAATCGATCGCTTGACCGGCGCAGACGCAGCTCGCGTTGTAGATGTCATTGCCTGTGGAAGCGTTGCCGTCGTTGCAGGAAGAACCGATCACCGCCGATCCGCCCGGCACACCGAGGCAATCGTTCGCTTGACCAGCGCAGACGCAGGATGCGTTGTAGACATCATTGCCGGTAGTCGCGTTGCCATCGTTGCAGGAAGAACCGATCACGGCCGATCCGCCCGGCACACCGAGACAATCGATCAGTTGGCCAGCGCAGACACAGGATGCGTTGTAAACATCGTTGCCAGTGGAAGCATTGCCATCATCGCAATTCGTTCCGATCACCGCCGATCCGCCCGGCACACCGAGGCAATCGATCGCTTGACCAGCGCATACGCAACTCGCGTTGTAGATGTCATTGCCTGTGGAAGCGTTGCCGTCGTTGCAAGCGGTGCCAGGAAGCGTGGAACCGAAGGGCACACCGAGACAATCCTCGCAGGAACCTTCTGGTGTACCGCAGCCACACGTGCCTGCCGCGATCTTAAGCGGATCATTGGGACAGCCGTCATTGCAGTTGGCGACACCATCCCCATCAGAGTCGGTATCAGCAACACCGCAGCCACACGTGCCTGCCGCGATCTTGAGGGGGTCGTTGGGACAGAGATCATTGTTGGAGGCAACATATCCCGCAGGTTGAGCACATGCGCCCGCACTCGCGTTGGGATCGCCAGCGCCATCACCGTCCAGATCAGCGTACCAGAGGCTGGTGGCTATCACCGTTATGGTTGTCGATGCCGAGCCGGTGCAGCCGTTCTGCATTTTCGTGTACGTGACCACATGCGTTCCGACACCAGCCAATGCGGGATCGAATGTGTTGCCGCTGATACCTGCTCCGCCCCATGCGCCACCAACCGGTGTCGCGGCCAACGCGATGGCACCGCTCGTTGCGCAGACCGGGCCGTATGATCCTGTAACGATGGTCGGAGGAGCAACTACGGTGAACGTGAACCAATCACTGTTCGCGCACGCCCCGCTGACCACGTATCCCACTGTATGACTGCCGGGCGAAAGACTTCCCAGATCGATCGCTCCGGTGGTGGGATCGATCTCCCCTGGTGCGCCACTGAAGTATCCCGCCGGAAGCGGCGGCTGAACGAGCGTTGGTGTGATCGTGCCGCCGTTCTGGCAGAATGTGTGCGAGATGTACTGGAGAGCAACTGTCGTGATGGTTTCCGTTACCATCACCGAAGCGCTCGCATTGCCGCAAGGGGCCGCACCGATCACCGTGTACACGTATGCTCCGGGATTCATGGAAACCGGATCGTACATGCCACCGACAACAATGCTGGGGCCCGACCACGTTCCGCCGGTCTGGGGTGATCCACCAAGTTGTGCGAACAATGGGACGGCTGCAGCGTTCGAGCAAATGGAAAGTGTTCCGTTGGTTCCCGCATTCGAAGCCGGGGTCTCCGTTACGGTAACGCTCTCGGCTTCCGGAGCACAGGGCAAAACCCCGGGTACGGTGTAGGTGTAGACGCCGGATGTGTTGACCGCCGGATCATAGGTACCGCTGAACAGTGTACCGCCTGGGCCGGTCCAAGTCCCGCCGTTGTCGGCATACGTACCAAGAAGAGGGAACAGGTTTAACGGCAGCGCATTGGAACAGATGTTCGTGTTCCCCGGATCGCCTGCGTCCGGTGGAAGACTCAGTGTAAGGCTGGCGCTCACTGTCTGCGGACATGCGCTGGATACTGTGTAGGTGACAAGATGTGTGGCGGAAATAGTCAGCGCGGAAAGGTCGATCACACCCGTGTTCCCATCGAGGGCGGCTCCGAGGGTCGGGCAACTGAACGTGCCCCCGGAAGGTGAAAAGGTCGGGGCCGGGGTGGGTCCATTGTCGCCGCAGAGCGATGAGAACCCGTAATTAAGGGCAGGCACAGGCGCGATCGTGATAGAAGCGCTGGTCTGGAACTGTGCACAACCACCCGAAGCCAGGATGGTGTAGTAGACCGTGTACGTGCCAGCGGTGCTGGTCGATGGAATGATAGCACCGCCGGAGCCATTGAGCGAAAGCCCTGCAGGTAGGCAGGTGTAAGTTCCTCCACTGGTACCGGTCCGGGTAGGTGATCGCGCACTCGTGATGCTCTTGCAATAAGGCGAACCGGGATAGTTGATCGAAGCGCTTGGTGCTGTCGTCACACTTACCATAACCGTTGCCGTTGCAGTGGAGCAAGGAGAAGTGCCGGTCTTCGTGTAAGTGAATGTTCCCGGCGCACTGGTGCCCGGCGTGAAGGTGCCGAGACTACCACCCGTAAGTCCTGCGGACCATGTTCCACCGGCTTGCGGCGAACCGCCCAGTGAGCTGAACAAGTTCACCGGAGAACCATTGCTGCAGAGCGTGATCGATCCGTTGGATCCCGCGTTTGGCGGTGCGATGATCGATATGCTCACCGCCGAGGAAGTCTGCGCACAGGTGCCGGGTATGCGGTAGTAGACCGTGAACGTACCTGCGCCGGCAAGTGAAGGGTTTATAACGCCAGTGGAGGAATTGAACGCGGCGGCGGGAAGGTCCGGACTGTAGAAATAACCGTTCGGATGGGCTGGCCCGAACGAGGACGGAATGAGGGAGGTGGTACTGGATGCGCAAGCCGATGCGTTGGCATAGGTCAGCCACAACGACGGTGGCGTTGCGACGGTCACATTGAACGAACAGGAACTGCTGTTGCCGTACGTATCCGTGGCTGTGGCGTTCACCGTAGTGGTACCGATCGGGAATGTGGATCCGCTCGGTATCGACCAGCTGATCGTTGCTGTTCCGCAGTTGTCGCTTGCCGTGGTGGTGTAAGTAGCGGTCGCACCGCAGGTTCCGGATGCCGAGGTCAAGGAGATATTGACGGGGCATACGATCGTTGGTCGGATGCTGTCGATGATGTGGATGTTGTCGAGATTGAGGAACACGTTGTGCGCGCTGTCCTCAACAGTCATTACTTGAGTGAACGTGGTGTCTGCATGGAAATGGGTTCCGGGTGCGGGCACCTGCGTATTGGACCATGGGCTGCAATCGGTCACAGTGATCACGCCGCGCATGTCGGGGTATACCAGGTCGCAATTCGCATCGAGGTACAGCGGAACGACCGCTGGCAATGGACAGGAAACGCTTGGTGCGGTAACGTCACGGACCTTGACGGTGAAGGAACAGGTCGACATGTTCCCCGCCGGATCCGCTGCGGTGTAGATGATCGTACTCGTGCCGATGGGGAACTGGGATCCGCTCGGCAGGCCAGCCGTCTGCGTGATCGTCGCTCCTGAACAATTGTCGCTAACGGTGGGTGCGGTCCAACTTGCTGATCGCGTGCATGTCCCGGAATTCGCGCTCTTGAGGATGTTGCTCGGACAACCGGCGATCACCGGTGCGCTGGCATCGGTCACCGTCACGGTGAAGGAGCAGGTGGCGGTGTTGCTGCTCGGATCGGTGGCCGTGTAGGTGATCGTGGTGGTGCCGATGCCAAAAGCACTGCCGCTGGCAGGACCTGCGGTGCGGGTGATCGTCGCGCCGCTGCAGTTGTCGCTAACGGTGGGAGTAGTCCATGTGGCGATCGCGGTACAACTTCCACCGGCGCTGAGGGTGATGTTGCTTGGGCAACCGGCGATCACCGGTGCGCTGGCATCGGTCACCGTCACGGTGAAGGAGCAGGTGGCGGTGTTGCTGCTCGTATCGATGGCTGTAAGCACCACAAGCTGTCCGTTGCTGACGGAAGCTCCAGCGACGGGCGATTGCGTCACGGTGATGGTACCCGTGCAATTATCGCTGGTAATGGTGGAGGCGGTATAGTTGGGAAGTGTACCGGTGCATGCGCCATTGCTCGCGCTGATGGGCGGATGCGCCGGACATGTGATCGTCGGTGCGATGATGTCGCTCACCGTCACGGTCTGCGTGCATGTAGCGGTGAGTCCGCTGTTGTCGGTCACGGTCCAGATCACGCTGGTCACGCCGATGTTGAATGAAGCAGGCGCGTTGTTCGTCACCGTTGCCACGCCGCAGTTGTCGGAAGTTGACGGAGTACCAAGCGCAACACCAGTGGCAGTGCAACCACCAACCGTGTTCACAATCACGTTCGCCGGGCACATGATCATGGGCGAAGACAGATCCGTCACGGTCACCAGAAAGGTCTGGGATTCGGAGTTGATGCCGTCGGTAGCGGTGTACGTCACCGAGGTGATGCCGATCGGGAAAAGATCGCCGCTCGAATGGTCGCTTGAGAGCAATGCGGAACAGTTGTCGGAAACGGTCGGCTGTACCCATGAAGCGATGGCGCCGCAAACTCCAGGATCGTTCGGCAGATCCATATTGGCGGGCAACCCGATGATGTTCGGGGTCTGGTTATCGATCACCGTGATGCTCACCACACAGGCAGCACTGCCGCCACCGGCGGTCGCCGTATACGTGATCACCGTGGTCCCGACCGGGAAGTAGACGGGAGCCACCGGAGCAGCGGGCAACATGCTGACCGCACAATTGTCCGATGGCACGGGTGCCGGATAACTGACCATCGCACCACATGATCCGGGATCGCTGGTGAATACGGGCAATGAGTTCGGACAGTAGGCGAAGGTGGGCGCGATGTTGTCCGTGACGGTCACGGTGAATGAACCCGTTATGGCATTGCCGCTGGGATCGGTGGCCGTGAATTGCACGGTGCTGGTGCCCACGGGGAACAGGCTGCCGCTCGCGGGTCCCGCTGTTTGCGTGATCGCGGCCGAGCAATTGTCGGTCGCGGTGGGCCATGCGAACGAGAGGTGTGCACCGCATTGGTCCGGCTCCACATCCAGTTCCACATTCGCGAATGCGCTGGTGAATACGGGTGGCTGAGCGTCGGACACCACATACGTGAACTGGCAGTACGAGACGTTTCCGTGCGCGTCTTCCGCCTTCCATTTCACCAGTGTGCTTCCAATGGGGAACATCGCACCGCTCGGCAAGCCTTGCATAAGCGTAAGCGTGGTGCCCGGGCAATTGTCCGCAGCCGTTGGCGCGGAATAGTTGACGATCGCTCCGCAAATTCCAGGTGCCGCGTCCAGCGCTCCGCCCACCGGGCATTGGGTGAACGTGGGTGGCTGAGCATCGATCACCTCCACATTGAAAGTGCAGGTGGTTGTGTTGCTGTTGGTGTCGGTAACGCGCCAGGTCTGCGATGTGATGCCCACTGGGAATTGCGAGCCGCTCGCATATCCATTGGGTATCTGCATCGGCTGGCCGGGCGGCAATGGCTGGTCGTCGGACACCGGCGGAACGCCATACGAGTAAAGGAAGGAGCAGAGTCCCGGTGCGGCGTTCAATGTTTGGTTCGGCGGGCAGGTGATCTGTGGAGCGCCATTGGTGGTCACCGTTACAGTGAACGTGCATAGGGCGGAATTCCCATTTCCGTCGTTCGCCGTATAGGTGATCATTTGCGTGCCGATCGAGAACGATGAACCGGGAGGAAGACCAGCGGTCTGCACCGGGATCAGCGCCCCGCAATTGTCTGTTGCCGTTGGTGGTATCCAACTTACCGGAGCGCTCGTAGCGGCCAGGGCCGCTTGCACCAGGATGTTGCTGGGGCAGCCGCTCATCACGGGCACCTGATTGTCGATCACCGTCACATTGAACGCGCAAGTGGTGGTGAGCCCGTTCATGTCGGTGGCCGTATAGGTCACAGGTGTTGTGCCGAGCGGGTAGGTGCCCGAAGCATTGCTGGTATTGTTGAAGCTGTTGATATACGTGGGCGAGCCAATGACCGGCGCGATGTCGCTGGTCCAGTTGCTGATGCATCCGCCGGTCAGGGCGAAGTTCACGAGGGTCCCATTGTTCGTACCGCTCGCTGGTGCCGCATCGGTCAATGTGGTAAGCCCGGTATTCGTTCCGCAGCCCACGCCTTGGTCCAACGGATAATAGATCACCAGGCCCGGCTCGGTCCCGGTCATCCGCATACTTGCGTTGGCCGAGATCTGCGCTTGGGTGCGCACGGTGTTCCAGATGCGCAGGTCGTCGATCGAGCCGTTGAAATAGCTGCTCGAACCGGAGTTGACCCTGCCCAGCATCAGGGTGGCAGGCCCGTTCAAGGAAGCCGTTCCACCGCTGCTGTTGGAAGCTTCGAGCACACCGTTGATGTATATCCTGGTCGTTCCGCTGGCCTTGATCCGTGATACGGCCACATGGATCCAATTCCCGGTATTGATCGCCGTGGTGGAGACGATGGTCCGCTCGGTGAACAGCACACCGGTGCCGAAGGCGAGCTTGCTTCCGATCAGCGAAACACCATAGTCGTAGGTGAGCACATCGCCATCCAGTATACCCGTACCATTATACCATTGCGTACCTGCGGAACCGATCCCCGTCTGCGTGGTCTTCACCCAGAATTCGATGGTAAGATCGTTGGGTGTAAGGTTGGGCACATCGGCACGGTCGTTCACGCCATCCAGCCGCAACGCGTTGTTCACCGGCGTCGGGCTTCCGCAATTGTCAGAGACCACAGGCAAGGGCACAGTGATAGCGGCTGTGCAAGTAGCCGCCGTGGTGTTCGCGGTGGTGTTCGACGGGCAGGTGATCGACGGCGGGATGTTGTCCGTCACGTTGATATTGAAGGAGCAGGTGGCCGTGTTGCCGACAGCATCCTTCCAGGTATAGGTTATGGGCGTGGTGCCCACCGGGTAGGTCGCCTGTGCCACGGGTATCGTCGTGTTCGCGATGCCACAATTGTCGGTCGCGGTCGGTGCGGTCCAAGTGGCTGATGCGCCACATGAACTGGAGGATGCGAACACATTGATGTCACCAGGGCAACCGCTCACTATCGGTGCGGTGAAGTCACCTGAGGTGATGTTCACCTGGCAGGTGCTGAAATTGCCAGTAAGGTCCTCCGCGCGGATGGTGACCACGTTGATACCGGAGCTTAGCGAAGACCCGGCCGCCGGGGACTGCGTCCAGACCAGGGAGGAAGCAGGCGTGCAATTGTCCGCTCCGATCGCTTGTGGCAACAAGTTGGGCAGGGTCGCCGAGCAACCGGTGAAGGCGATCGTATCGGCAGCGGGGCAGGTGGTGATCACCGGCGGGGTATTGTCCGCTACCTGAACGGTGACGATGGAACTGTAGTCGGTACCGCATAATGAACTCTCCACCAGCACGCGGAAGGAAGTGGTGGCCGCCAAGTTGCTGAACGGGTATGTGGTGGCGGTGCTCGCGATGATGGTGCTTGTGACGAACCCGTCCGTGGATGATTCCCAGCGGGCGATGTTCCCCGATTGGCCCGTGAGCGCCAATATTCCCCCATTGTTTCCCGGACATTGGATCCCGGATACACTGGACGTGAGCGAGCCACCGATCGGTGTAGGCATGACCTGGATCGCGCGTACTGTGGAATAGCCGCATGAACCGTTGCTTGCGGAATAGGTGATGGGCACGGTCTGTCCGCCCAATGCGCCCGGATCGAAAACACCGGAAGAGGTTACTCCGGTCCCGCTCCAGGTACCGCCTTGCAGCGATCCGTAATAGAACTTGATCGCGTCCACGTTGAAGGTGATCGTTCCGTAGGCATTCAACCGCGTGATCCTGATATAACGGGTGTTCGCCGTGGTCTGCACCACGCTATTGATGAAGGATGAACTTACCGCCGTGATCGTTGGCGCTGTCACCGTTGTCCAGGTGACATTGTCCAACGAGGTCCGCAATTGGAACGAAGCGGTGCCCGCGATGGCGGTCGATTTGCCCCAGACGATCACGAACGTGTTGCCTGCGGTGATCGTGTCGGTGAGATCGGCCGTTAGGGTGCCAGTGTTCGTGGAGAAGGTCGCGGAACTCCCGTTCGGCCCGCCGATGATGTTGTTCGGGCTGGTAACACTGGCCGAGCTGGTCACGGCATCCACGTATTCACGCGAAAAGGATGGAACACCGCTGCTGAGGTTCATTGTTCCCCCGGAGGCGCACACTTGCGCCGCAGCGCTCCATGCAGTAGGGTTCGCGGGCCAATAGGATGGCGCGGCGTCCGTCAGCTTGGCCAGGAAGTAACTTGGATTGGAACTGTTGATCGTGGAAGGGGTGAAGGTGAGATCGCTCTTGTACTGGCCACCGGAATAGATGCCCCCCGCATTGTCACATGCCATGGCCAATGGTTGATCGTCGTCACTGCCGCTGGCCACCGTCACCCAATCCAATTGACCGTACGGAGTGTATCGCGCCACGAACACATCGGCCTTCAGCCCGCCGCTGAAGCCGGAACCGATCAGCGTGCCGTCCGTGAAATGCGTGTCGCGCTGGAATTGCGCCGAGAGCAGGATATCCCCATAGCGGTTCAGCGCCAGATCATATCCGATGGCCATTTGCGGATCCTGGCCGTAGGCGGTGCGCACCCATTTGGTGCTGCCATCGGTTTTGCCCAAGGCGGCGATGTAGAGGTAATCGCCGGGGCTTGCGGAAATGCTCACCGTGGTGCCTCCGGGAAAGACCGAACCATTCTGAGTGTTGCCGGCAACGTACACTGCTCCACATCCCACCGTTATCGCATTGCCCTGTGGGGTGTAGGTGCCCGGCGAGCTGATCGCCTTGCCCCAGACCATCGTGCCCGCGTTGGTGAAAGCGCATGCATATATGTTGTTGTTCCCGGATCCGGAAATTGTTGGAAAGACCGTGCTGGGTGACATCTTCGCCCAGTTGATCTGGTTCGTACCGAACTCCCCGGTGATGTATACACCGCTGGCATCGCAAGCGGAGCGCTCCGCCACATCGTCCACTGTGCCGCTGTTGTATCCATTGATCTGCCACTGGAACGTACCGCTGTGGTCATAGCAGAGCAGCGCCACATGCGTGTGTCCATTGTTCGACGCGTCGATGGTGGCGGAACCACCGAAAGAAGCCGCCCCTTTGTAAACGCCTTGGACGAATACGGCGGTGGAGTTCACCGCCACGGAGTATCCGAAGTCCGCGCCCAAGCCACCACCGCTTCGCATCCATTGCAGAGCGCCATTCGCGTCGTAGCATACGAGGAACAGGTCCTGTTGGCCGGCGTTGGCCACCACTTGCACCGTGTTCAAGGGAGTGGACCCTATGGTCAAGCTGTTGCCGGTGAAAGACCCCGTCACATAGATCTTGCCATTGGGCGCGATGGCGACACCATAGCAAGCATTATCGCCGATACCACCGATCTGTCTTGTCCATAACACACTCCCGTTCAGATCGGTCTTGGTGATGAATCCATCACGCGATCCGAGAACGGACAGAGGAGTAAGCACGGAGGCCACGTTGTAGGCGCCTACGGTGTATACAGCACCATTCAATGTGTCCACTGCGATGTCGCGCACGGATTCATTGGTGCCTGATGTGCCGCCTTTGGCCCAATCCCAAGTGGTGGGTTGGGCAGTGGCCAAACCTAGCGCGAGAACCACTGGGGCAACCGCCACGGTTCTCGTCGCAAGTAGTCGTATCCGCTGGGCGGCTGGTGTCCGTCGATCCATTTCAGGTCTTCATGGGCTGTCCAAGCCCATTGAGAGTTGCCGGTTCAAACGGCGGAAGGGCTTCAGGGTTTCGGCTGGCATTTGCGCACGCCAACCCCCGGATAGTGCGTTACCCAACAGAACGAGGTGCATTCAACACGTATCCGGATCGATGACCCCTGAGCAGGAACTCGCGTACATCGCGGCAGCACAGGCCGATCCACAACGGTTCGCGCCCTTGTACGAGCACTACTTCGCCACCATCTTCCGCTTCATCCATCGCCGCGCGGGCGATCGCGATCTCACGGCCGACCTTGCCCAGCAGACCTTTCTCAAAGCATTGCTCGCCCTGCCGCGCTACGAACCGCGCGGACTTCCGTTCCGCGCTTGGTTGTACCGCATTGCGCTGAACGAAGTGCGCATGCACTGGCGCAAGCGGAAAGAAGTGGTAATGGACCTCGCTTGGGCGGAAGTGCGCCCGCTCTCGGAAGAGTTCGGCCTGGAACAACAGGAGGCGGAGATGCGCTTACTGGCCAACGGGCTTGGCCGCTTGAACAACGCACAGGCCCGGATCGTCGAACTGCGCTTTTTCGATGGGCTCTCATTCGCGGAAGTGGGGCAGGTGCTCGGTATCGCGGAGGATGCGGCCAAGATGCGCACCCACCGCGCGCTCGCCGTTATGCGCGCCTACCTTGTACAACGCGCATGAACACACGCTACCGAATATCACCTCAAGGGCGTGGCGTCCTGAACGAACGGCAGATCGACGCGCACCGCGATCCGAAACGGCTGCTCTTCAACTATCACCGCGCGGTGGCCCGGCCGAAGCGGCCACTTTACAAGGATCCGCGCAGCTTCATCGCGTTGCTCATCATCGTATTGCTGGCGATCCTGATCACCGAGGTGGTGGAGAAGGAGCGTGAGCCGGGGCCACAGGCATTACCGCAACAGAATGGTCGCGAATGATCGGTAGCGCAGGGTCTTTATTTTCAGAGGCCGTGCGATGGAGGGGGTGCACAGCAGCATTCCATTGTTCACCTTTTACTGATCTGGGATCACGGCGTGTACTCCCAGAAGTCCGAAAGGATCGCATGGTGTGGTGGGTGCTTGATCGGTTCGTTATTCTATGGGCCCCGTCGAATGCCCATTACGGCGTGTACTCCCAGAAATCGCTCAGGTAGGCCGAACTGAAGCCCGTGCCAAAGAGGCCCGTAGTTCCAGTCCCAACAGCCACTGCATCCCTTCGTGCCATACCTGTGAAGCTTGCACACTGCTTCCACGTGTTGGTTGCCAGGTCGAACTGCCAGAGCTCACCGAGCGGCCTATCCACAGGATCCAGGCCCGCTGCGACATAGCCTTTGGTACCCACTGCGAATCCGCTGGCCGCAAAACGCGCCGGGGTGCCAAAGCTCGCACGGCTTCTCCATTTGTCGGTCGCAGGGTCGTATTCGAACAGGTCCTTACCGAAGCCACTTCCGGTATAACCGGTACCGATGTAGCCCTTGCCCCCCACGGCGAAGGAAGCCGCCTCGCGGCGTGGCCCCCCCATGAAGTTGGCTTTCTGTTTCCAGATGTTGGTAGCTGGGTCGTATTCCCAGAAATCGCTTAGATGATTCCCCTGTGCGTCCTTGCCCGTGCCGATGTATCCTTTATTACCAATGGCAAAGCCGGTTGCCCAAAGCCGGGCTACCCCGGGTAGGTCGGCTTTGCGGGTCCAGATGTTGGTTTGGATGTCATATTCCCAGAAGTCCTTGATCAGCCCCTGGGGGCTGTCGCCGGTGCCGACGTAGGCTTTGGTACCGATCGCGAATGCGACCGCCTGGCAACGCGGGCCACCTGCGAATTCGGCTATCTGCGTCCATCCGTTGTAGAGCAAAAGATTGCGGGACCAGAAGTCCTTCAAATACGAAGATCCATTCCACCCGGTCCCGACGTAGGTCGTACTGAAGGTGTGGAAGGCCACGGCGGAATGGCGCTCGACATTCGTGATGGGCGGCTTGCTTCTTGTGGTCCAGCGATCCGCTACAGGATCATACTCCCACAGGTTGTGTTGTGCACGGTCACCTTGGGTTATGTACGCACGGTCGCTGATGGCGAGCATGGGATCGCCATCGTCCATGCCACGGTCCTGGCCGGGGAAAGTTGCTTTCGTGGTCCACGAATTCTGGATTGGATCATATTGCTGGAGCTTGGTGCCTTGGAAAACATACCCTTTCGTGCCAATGCTGCACCCCGTCGCGGCTCTAAAACCGGTGCCGCTGCTCACGTCCTTCTTTCGCGTCCAGAGGTTTTTCCCTGGATCATACATGTAGAAGTCGGTCATTTGTATGTAATGCAGCTGCGCATCGTAGCTACTATCCCAACCACCACCGACATATCCCTGATTTCCGACCACGAATGCGAAAGCCGCCCACCGTGCCGGGCCGGGCAGATCGGCTCGTTGTTCCCAAGCGTTGCCAGCCGGGTCATAGGCCCATAGGTCCTTCTGGTTGCCGCCAGGCGCATCCCTTGACAATCCAGTGCCGAAATAGCCCCTTCCACCCACCGCGAAAGCGACCGGTACATCCCGTCGCGCACAACCAAGATCGGCTTTGCGGGTCCATGCATTGGTCGCGGGATCATATTCCCAGAATTCCCTTCCCCCTTTCCACATCGGGCCCGGCACCTTGGCGATCAGGTCGGACTGTGAACGTTGCTCGTGGAATGTGTTCAGTCCATGACTGACATAGCCTTTGCTGCCTATGGCGAAGCTGTTCATGTGCTGCTTTGTACCTGCTCCGGGGAAGCTCGCCTTTTGGGTCCACTTGTCGGTTGAGCGATCGTATTCCCACATTTCATTGAACCCACCACCCCCATTCCCACCGCCAACAAAATACCCCTTGGAGCCGATGCTGAAGGCCGTACCTCCCAACCTGTGATCGATCGTCGGAATGGATGCATTCTGCGTCCACGTATTATACCATTTAGACATTCAAGATCGTCCAAAGGGCATTCGTGGGCTTGAAGTGGTCGAAGTCGCAGATGGACCTGACCTCGGAGCAGGACAGGGACTGGACCTGCAGTGCGAGGAAGTCGCTGAGGTGGTCGAGTGTTTCGAAGGTCTTGTTGGTGAATGCGCGCTTGATCCTCCACCAGATCTTCTCGGCCGGATTGAGTTCGGGTGAGTAGGGCGGCTGGAACAGTGG
>JANMKC010000298.1:0-2587 GCA_031371785.1 Flavobacteriales bacterium
CGCATCGGCCAGGAATTCGGGCTGAACTTCATTGTGAAAGGATCAGGGGATGAATACCTGCGCCTTGCCGACATCATCGCCACCAAACAACCGCTGATCGTTCCGCTCGATCTGCCGGAAGCTTATGATGTGGAGGATCCCTTCGATGCGCTGGAAGTGAGCATTTCGCAGTTGAAGCACTGGGAACTTGCGCCCACGAACGCGGCACGCATCGCGGAAGCAGGCGGCACGTTCGCGTTCACCACACAAGGATTGAAGGATCAAGGCGCGATGTGGTCGGCACTTCGCCGCATGGTGCGATGCGGGTTGGATACCGCTACCGCCATCGCCGCGCTCACAACGGTACCCGCGCAATTGTACCACTTGCAGGACCGCATCGGTGCGATCAAGCCGGGCATGCTCGCGAACCTCGTGATCACATCGGAACATTTTCTCAACGACAAGAACAGTATCCTTGAAACCTGGGCCGCAGGGAAACGCTTTCCGCAGAAGTCCATCGATGACGAGGATCCCCGCGGTGTGTTCGATCTGAATTTGCGGAGCGTGATCCTGAAGATGAAAGTGACCGGCGAGAAGGACAAGCCCGAAGCCGAGATATCGAGGTCAGGCCCTGACAGTTCAAAGGTCCGCGCTACACTTTCCATCGATCACGATCAGGTATCGCTTTGGTTCACTGGCGACAAGTTCGGTTTCGCAGGCCCGGTGCGATTGAACGGAACGATCCACGATCGTGGCGGCATCTGGGATGGACAAGGTGCATTGCCCGGTGGAGAATGGATCGCGTGGAGCGCGGTGAAACAGAAAGACCAGCGCGTGCCCAAGAAGAAGGACGACAAGAACAACGCGCTCGATAGCCTCTGGTCAGCGCCGGTCGGCACGGTGTGGTATCCGAACAGCGCATTCGGCTTGCCGTTGCTGCCCGATACGGAGACCGTGATCTTCCGCAATGCGACGGTGTGGACCAACAGCGCATCAGGCGTGCTGCCACGAACGGACGTGTGCATCAGCGGCGGGCGCATCATTGCGGTCAGCGAGAAGTTGCACGCCGAACAATTGTTCACTGGCAAGCATCATCCAACGGTGACGGAGATCGATGCCACGGGCAAGCACCTCACTTGCGGCATCATCGATGAGCATTCGCACATCGCGATCGAACGCGGCGTGAACGAAGGCGCGCAAGCGGTGACCGCCGAAGTGCGGATCGGCGATGTGGTGGATCCGGACGACGTGGACATTTATCGCAACCTCAGCGGAGGCGTCATCGCGGTGCAGCAGTTGCACGGTTCAGCGAACCCCATCGGTGGGCAGAGTTCATTGATCAAGCTGCGTTGGGGCCAGAGTGCGGACGCCATGCACATCGCGGGGTCGGACGGCTTCATCAAGTTCGCCCTCGGCGAGAACGTGAAGCAGAGCAACTGGGGCGCGGAAGGCCAGCGATTCCCGCAAACGCGCATGGGCGTGGAGCAAGTGATGTACGATGCGTTCCACCGCGCGAAGGAGTACGCCGCGAAGTGGGCGGCCTACGATGCGAGCGTTCCGAAGCCTGCGGTAAAAGGCAAGCCAGCGAAACCAGCAGTGTTGCCGGAAGCACCTCGCCGCGATCTCGAACTGGACGCGCTCGCCGAGATCCTCGTGAAAAAGCGCTTCATCACCTGCCACAGTTATGTCGGCAGCGAGATCCTCATGCTCATGCACGTTGCCGACAGCATGGGCTTCCGCGTGAACACCTTCACGCATGTGCTCGAAGGCTACAAGGTGGCGCGCGAACTGAAAGCGCATGGGGCCAATGCCAGCACCTTCGCCGATTGGTGGGCCTACAAGTACGAGGTGATGGACGCGATCCCCTACAACGCGGCGATCCTCACCGAGCAGGGCGTGAACACCTGCATCAACAGCGACGATGGGGAGATGAGCCGACGCCTGAACCAAGAGGCTGCGAAGACGATGAAATATGGTGGCGTGAGCGCCGAACAGGCGTGGAAAATGGTGACGCTGAACCCTGCGAAAACACTTCATCTCGATGCGCACATGGGCAGCGTGGAACCAGGCAAGGACGCGGACATCGTGCTGTGGAACGCCGACCCGTTGACCATCGCTGCGAAGGCCGAAATGACCTTCGTTGATGGCGTGCGGCTGTTCGATCGCACCAAGGATGTAGCACAACGAAGCGTCGTACTTGCGGAACGCGAACGCATCATCGCGAAGATGCTCGCAGCGAAAAAAGCGGGAGCGCCCGCGCGCAAAGCGGAGCACAAGGAACATGGGGAATGGAAATGCGAGACTATCGGAGAACAGCCATGAGATCAGGAGCAAGGGCAAGGGCAAGAAGCAGGACAACCAGGATGCCCCTGCCCCTGCCCCTGCCCCTGCACTTGTCCCTGCTCCTGCTCCTGGCCCTGCCCTTGCATCCTGCATTCGCCCAACGCCCTACACCCGCTCCGCAACTAACGAAGAGCATTCTGATCAAAGGTGGCACCGTGCATATCGGTGATGGCACCGCGCTCGATGATGCCGCTGTTGGTTTCAGGAATGGCGTGATCGATTACGTGGGCCACAGCTACGGCGTGAAGTCCGCGTACGACACCAC
>JANMKC010000316.1:0-19506 GCA_031371785.1 Flavobacteriales bacterium
TGAAGATGAAGCTCGCGCGCTTGCCGATCGCGATACTTCCGAGATCATTGGAGAGATCCATTGCGGCGGCGGCATTGATCGTGGCGGCGTTGATCGCTTCCTCCGGCAACATGAGCAACTGGATGCAGGCGAGCGAAAGCATGAAATTCATGTTGCCGCTCGGCGTACTCCCCGGATTGTGGTCGCTCGCGAGCGCGACCCCGCATCCGCGATCGATCAGCGCGCGGGCCGGTGCGTAAGGAATGCGCAGGAAGAACGAGCAGGAGGGAAGGAGGGTGGGGGTGGTTCCCTCACCCGCGAGCGCTGCGAAGTCCGGCTCTTCCATCATTTCCAAGTGATCGACGCTGAGCGCGTGGTGCTTCACCGCCGCAGCAACGCCTCCGAGACTGGTGAACTGGTTCACGTGCACCTTGCCCTTCAGCCCATGCGAAGCACCGGCAGCGAGAATGCGTTCCATTTCCGCCACCGTGAAGTAGTTGGCCTCACAGAACACGTCCACGAACTGCGCCAGTTCTTCGCGCGCCGCTTGTGGGATCAGCTCCCTCACGATCATGTCCACATAGCCGGCGCGGTTCTCCTTGAATTCTTCCGGTAGCGCGTGTGCCGCCAGCAGCGTGGCCTTGATCTGGAGCGGCAGTGTTGCCTTCAGTCGCCTGATCACGCGCAACATCTTCAGCTCGCTCTCCAAGCTGAGCCCATAGCCGCTCTTGATCTCCACGGCCACCGTGCCTTGGTGCATCATTTCCTCCAGTCGTGCCTTTGCTTGAAGGAAGAGATCGTCCTCGCTCATCGCGCGCAGCTTGCGGGCGCTGTTGAGGATGCCGCCGCCTTTCGCGGCGATCTCCTGGTAGCTCCTTCCCTTGATCCTGTCTACGAACTCCTCTTCGCGCGGAGCCGCGAACACGGTGTGTGTATGTGGATCGCACCAGCCCGGCAGCACGTAACGGTCGCTCGCATCGATCACCTCCAAGTCGTTCCAATCGGTTATCCCCGGCCAGGTCGCCATCGGCCCCATGTCGGTGATGCGCCCGTTCTCGGCCAACAGCCACGCGTCCTCGATCATCGGCATCCGCGCCATCCCCACACCGGCCACACGCGTGATGTTCATGGCGTGCGTACACACAAGGGCCTTGGCGTTCTTGATCAGCAGGCGTGCCATTTGAGCGCGCGAAGTTGCGAAGAAGCGATCTTCGCGCGATAGTTGGTGGTTGATGGTGGGTGGTTGCTGGTTGTTGGTTGTTGGGCGGACGGGGTATCCCGGTGATGGATCCGTATACCGGACAGCAGCATCAACAACGCCGCGGAGGGATCCGCCCGCATTCACCAACAACCAACAACGAAGAACAAACATGCACCCGTGCGCATAGGCATCGTCTGTTATCCCACCTTCGGCGGAAGCGGCGTGGTGGCCACGGAACTGGGCATCGCGCTCGCGCAAAAGGGCCACGTCGTACACTTCATCACGTACGATCGGCCGGTGCGCCTGCTCCATGCACAGCCGAATATTTTCTACCACGAGGTGCGCGTGAGCGACTATCCGCTCTTCGACTACCAGCCTTATGAGCTCGTGCTCAGCAGCAAATTGGTTGACGTGGTGAAGCACGAGCGGCTCGACCTCCTGCATGTGCATTATGCGATCCCGCACGCGAGCGCCGCATGGATGGCCCAACAGATCCTGCTCACCCACGGCATCCGCATCCCCTTCATCACCACATTGCACGGCACGGATATCACCCTGGTCGGGTGCGATGCGAGCTTCGAACCGGTGATCACCTTCGCCATGGAGCGGAGCGATGCGGTGACCGCGGTGAGCGAAAGCCTGAAGCGCGAGACCTACGAGCACTTCCCTCTCAAGCGCGATATCCGTGTGATCCCCAACTTCGTCAATCTGGAGCGCTATGCGGACAAGCGCGATCCGGAACTTCGCGCGCGCTTCGCTCCGGCCGGCGAAAAACTGCTGGTACACGTGAGCAACTTCCGCCCGGTGAAAAGGGTGGAGGATGTGGTGCGCGTGTTCCTGCAACTGCGCGATCGGATGCCAGCGCGGCTTCTGCTGATCGGTGATGGACCGGATCGCCAACGTATCGAGGCGGTCTGCCGATCGTGCGTTACCGGTGGTGAGATCCTGCTCCTCGGGAAGATGACCGCGCCGGAGGAAGTGGTGGCCAACTGCGACCTGTTCCTGCTCACCAGCGAAACCGAGAGCTTCGGCCTGGCCGCGTTGGAAGCGATGGCCTGCAGCGTACCTGTCGTGAGCACGAACACCGGCGGTACACCCGAAGTGAACAAGGAGGGCGTCAGTGGTCTGTTGAGCGATGTCGGTGATGTGGACGCGATGGCGCGCAATGCCGCGACGATATTGGCAAGTGAGGATTCCCTCCAACACTTCCGCGATGGAGCGCTCCGTGAAGCCGAGAGGTTCAGTGTGGAACGTGTGCTTCCGCAGTACGAAGCGCTCTATGACGAAGTGATCCGCAATACGCAGCCGTGATGGAGTTCATCAGCGAACGCGTAAGCGTAGAGCGCGGACCGGATGCGTTGAGCGTGGTGATCAGTGCTCGCCTGCCGCGCGCGAAGGAGGCTTTGCTGGTCGTGTGGTTCCTGGCTTGGGTCGCTTGCGGTGTCTGCGTCGCTCTGGAAATGGCGAGGATGCCGCAAGGGTCGCAGCGTTCCTTTTTTCTTGCTTTCATGGCGTTCTGGGCCTGGTTCGTTCTGCGCATCGGGCGCGTTGTGCTCTGGCGGTTGAAGGGTTTCGAGATCTGGCGATCGAAGGACGGTGTGCTTACGATAAAGGACAGCATCTTCGGCTATGGCCGCGCGAACGATTACTTCGTGGAGAACATCCAGCGCTTCGGCCCGCTCGCGATCGATGAGACTTCCTGGAAGTGGCAACTGAACGACAGCTTCTGGGTGATCGGGGGGGAGCGGCTCGGCTTCGAGTACCTGAAGAAAAAGGTGGTGCTGGGCAAAGGCCTCACGCGGGAAGAGGCGGCCCGTGCAGCGCAATTGCTCGATGCGGAACTGAAGAAGGTCCGGAAGAAGGTTCGTTGATCCAGCGATCGGCGATCACAGGTCCGATATCCGGAACGCGTTGCCGCTGACCCGCAAGGTGCGCACCCCGTCGATCATCTCTTCCAATGTCATGCGCTCCGCGACCGGTGTGGCCAATGCTTCTTTGATGGTATTCACGGCTCCTGCCGGTGCTTGCGCATCCTGCAATGCACGGAGAAGACCCGCACGTTCATGCCCGGCGATCGCTGGCGCGAGCAACTGCGCGAGCACGTTCCGGTTCAGTACGCGTTTGGCATTGCTCGTGAAGTGCTGGTCATGAAAGAGATCCTGCATATCGAGGACCCGGCAAAGTCCTTTGAACTGCTCGTTGGTGCCCACGGCAAGCACAATGCGCAGGCCATCGGCGCAGGTGAACAGCTCGCCGTACGGCGCGATGTTCGGGTGCAATGTGCCGATGGGCTGCGCGATCTGTCCAGCCATCAGCCAATTACTGGCCTGGTTGATCAGGCCCGTGAGCGCGGCCTCTTCAAGGGATACTTCCACGTACGCGCCTTTGCCCGTGCTTGCCCGCTGCAGTAATGCGAGCAGCAGCCCCTCCTTCAGTTGGTGCGCCGCCAGTATATCGATCATCGCGATGGGCAACTTGGCCGGGTGTTCGATGCCGCTTCCGGTCATGCTGATATATCCGGTCTCTGCTTGCAACACCACATCGAACGCCGGACGAGCAGGATCACCCGCGTAGCCGCATATGTGCCCGTGGATGAGGCTGGGGTTCAATGAGCGCAGTCGATCGCGTTGCAGCCCGAGCTTCACCGCGTCATCCGCAAGGTGGTTGGTGATCAGCACGTCCGCGATCTTCACCAGATCGTCCAACATCGCGCGGCCTTCCTCGCTCACAAGATCCACCATGCGGTGCTCCTTGCCGTGGTTCACGCTGCTGAAGTAGGCGCTCACGGGGGAGGCAGCGCTCTCCTTCGGCAACTTCCACTTGCGCGTGACATCACCGCCCGCTTTGGCGTTCTCCAGCTTGATCACCCGCGCACCGAGCTCGGCGAAGAACATGCCCGCCGCAGGACCTGCGAGCACGCTGGCCGTTTCGACAATGAGGAGGTTCTTCAGCGCATCACCGTTGTCCATGGAGCCAAGATAAGGGGCCTCCGCGCAGAGGGCGGAGCATCTTTTGCGATGCGGACCGATCTGAGGGATCTAAAGTGCCACTTTAAATTCCTCAAATCGCTCATTCGCGCTCGGATCACTGGATATCGTCGGTGAACGACGTCCATGGCACTGCACGAATGCCCGGCGCGATCGCCCGCGTGGCCACACCCGCGCTCGGCGGCTGGTGTACGATCAGCGCGGTGAGCTTGCGCCCTTTGTGCAGCTTGGCGCTGCCCGCGTCGATCAACCGGCGCAACGGTTCCGCCATCGCGGGCCGCACCGTGCGCGAGGCCTTGCACTCGATCAGCGTGATCGCTCCGCTGCGGCCGGGCACAAGGAAGTCCACTTCCAATCCCTGCTCGTCGCGGAAGTGGTAGATCTCGCGGCGGCGGCCCGTGTTCACTTGGTGCTTCAGGATCTCCGAGGCGATGAAGCCTTCGAAGATCGCTCCGATGAACGGCGACTTGGCGAGTTCCGCGGCGGAATCGATGCCGAGCAGGTGGCAGGCCATGCCGGGATCGGCGATGAAGATCTTCGGGCTTTTCGTCAAGCGCTTGCCGAGGTTCTCATAGAACGGCGGCACAATGATCACTTGCGCGGTGGTCTCCAGCACGTTGAGCCATTGCGCAATGGTGGGCACGCTCACGCCGAGCGGCCCGGCGAGTGCGCTCTTGTTCAGCAACTGGCCGTGGCGCGCGGCGAGTAATGTGAGGAAGCGCCGGAACGTCGCGAGATCCTTCACTGGTGTCACCGCGCGCACGTCGCGTTCCAGGTAGGTCTGCAGGTAGCTGCTGAACCAGATGCGCGCGTCCTTCGGGCGGGCCAGCACTTCAGGATAGCCGCCGAGCAGCATGCCCACCTTCGGCGATTCATCGTGCGAGAGCGGCAGCAGGTGCATGATGGCCGCACGCCCCGCCATCGATTCGGTTACGCCCCGCATCAGTTGCGATTCCTGCGAGCCGGTGAGCAGCCACTGGCCTTTTTTCTTCGGTGCGCGATCGATGCGCGCGCGGACGTACGCGAACACTTCGGGCACATTCTGCACTTCGTCCAGGATCACGGGCGTTCTCAGCGCATCAAGGAAGCCGTGCGGATCGGCGCGGAAGCGCGCCACCGTGTCGGGATCCTCCAGCAAGTGGTACTGCGCTTTCGGGAAAAGGTGCCGCAGCATGTGCGTTTTGCCCGCGCGGCGCGGACCCGTGAGCACCACGGCCGGGAAGGCTTTCGCGGCGCGAACGAGTTCGCTCTCGAAGAGACGACGGATGTAGGCCATGTTTGAGGATTCTAAAGTGCCACTTTAGATCCCTCAAATGTATGCCATCCTGTTCAGGTCTTCACGAAACGCATGGAACATACACCGGACGGGCTTTGCAGGTGAACGAGGTAAACACCCGGCGAGAGAGCATCCGTTGGCAAACGCATGGTGGTTGATCGTGCCGACCAGAACGATCGTAGCACTTCCTGACCCATGGAAGAGACCACCGTTACCTGTTCGGCCTCGCCCTTCGCGCCACGTTGCAGGGTGATCGACCCGGTGGTGGGGTTGGGGTAGAGTTGGAGCGCATCGTTCGCGTCGTGATGTTCGGCAACGGAGAGCAACGGGTACTGGCCACAGGAGTATGGTTGCTGATCGTACCATGCTTGCACCGCTTGTACTTTGTGTTGGAGCACACGCACGTTCTGGATGTTGTCCTGTGTGGTATCGCGAGCATACACGAAGGCGAGGTCCAAACAGATCGTATCGCCCGGTGCCACATTGTAGAAGGGGCCGTAGGAGGCGATGCCCCGACGATCTGGGTTCTGCTGGCCACTGAACGTGGGCTCATTGAAGCCTCCCACAATATCAGGGTAATCGGAGAAGTCGAAAAGCGTCGGTTGATTGGTCAGGGGATTGATCAGCGGGTCGCCGCTCTTCCATATTCCCATGGCATAGTTTGCCGCGTCATGAGGCGTTATTGGATCATTGCAACAGGATGGTCCATCCCGGCCCACAACAATGAACGAATGCATGGGCTGGTTCAGGGAAACGACCCCTTGTGCAGGAGGATGCGCGCCGAAGCCCTCACTGCCGAGACAATCCTCATCGAAGGTGTCCCAGTTGTACGCATAGAAGCAGTTCAGTTGGGGGTCGCATCCGATCCAATCATCATTGGAGCAGCCTACGTCGGGATCTGTACGGACGGCAATAAGCAATGAATCGTATTGTCTACTTGACCTGTTGATGAACTGGTAGGAGAGGAAAAGCACATGATGCAGTACCGTGTCGTTCGGCTCATCGAAGCCGAAGAGCATTTCATGTGTATCGAATCCCGCTGGTCCGTTCCCGCTCACCGTATCAGCGACCTGGTCACCGATGATGCAATAGGCTGCCTTGTCACCCCGGATGAACGGCAGTTCGCCTTGGTCCGGCTCGTAAAGGCCATTGTGGTTGATATCGTTGAACGGTCCGACGATCGCTGGTTCCCCGTTGCTGATGTCGCCATTGCCGGGCCAGGTCTCCAGATCGTACGGCGCTTCGTATCCGTTCTGGTTCCAGTTGGCCGCATGTGCCCAGATCGCGCCCTTGTCCATGAACCATGTGCGCTGGTAGTGCTGGAAGAAGTCGTTGTTCCGATCGAGGCATCGAGGGCCAGCACCGTAGTTACCCGGAAATGCATAACCAAAGTAGGAGGAAGTGAAAATCGAGTCTTGGGCATGGCCAACAACATATTGGGAATGCGCATAGATGGTGCTCGCACCGCCTTCGTCCATGATGCTGAACGCAGGATGGCCTGATCCGATCGGATCATGGAACAACCCTCCATTGGGGCGCATATAGGCGCTAATGCCTGCTACTTCAAGGTCGCCATGTTCGACTCCTCGGAAGAGTTCTCCAATTGAGGAAACAGAGTCCGCATTGAAATCACTGAAGTAGCCTGCGGCGTAGTCATGTCCGTTCAGTTGCGCGAAACACCTCACGTCAGGTAGTGGACTGTGTTCCCACGCGACACCTGTGAACTGTGTATTGTAGTAGCCTCCAAAATCAGCCAGGATACCCCACGGCCCGAGATCGGTCAGTTTCACCGACGCGCCGCCCTGAGCATCCGCACCAGTGTTCAAGTGGGTGAGCGTGTTTCCATCGAATTTCGCGATGCGATCCAGCACTTCGGTGCTATCGCCGGAATACGTGAATGTACCCGCAAGCCAGAGTTGATCGGGCTTTGCGACCATGGAGGCCACATTTTTGTTCGTACCTGATAGCACTGGTTGCAGATCAGAGCCATTCCAGCGGGCAAGGTGATCCAGCACCATTGTGCTGTCCGCGTTGCGTGTGAACTGTCCACCGATGTAGAGTGACCCGTTCCAGTTCTTCATGGTGAGCACCCGGTCGTTGAATCCGTCCCCAAGTGATTCCCATGCACTTCCATTCCAGCGAGCTACCCGGATCACCGATGTGCCACCACTCAGGGTGAAATCGCCAGCAGCATACAATGCGTTGTTGAAGACCTCGAAACAGGTGACCTCATGATCGAACGCGTCGCCCATGGGGGTCATCGAGGAACCGTCCCAGCGGTAGACAGTATCTCCCCCGTAGATATACCCTCCGATGACGATTTCATTGTTGAATCCGATCATGTCATCCACGCGGCCGGAATGGAACGTTCCTCCCATATCGTTGAAGCCGTTCCCACCATCCCATGCAACCAGATTCCTTTTCGCGTGGCCATTGAATGCACTGAACTGACCTCCGATGATCAACTGGTTGTCGAATACCATCATATCGTTCACGGAGTAGCCTTGCATCCCTTGGCCGATGGGGAGAATGCGCTGGGCACTCGCACAGAGCGGCAACGCGATCGCGAGCAAGTAGAAGTGCTTCATCATGGCGAATGGTTTTTGCGATGAACAAAGTAGGATGGTGAGCGAGCGTTCTCGACAACGCACCCTGCCATGTGCGAGCGTCGCTATACAGGTCCAACCCCAAAAAGCGAGAAGGCCCTGCATTCGCGGAGCCTTCATTTCAGTGCCCAAGACCCACCTTCGCTACGCGGCGGCGGGCGAGGCTGGACTCCCCGGCTCAAGGCCGGGGCAGGCTTCTCGCCATTCCTGTTCCGTGCGAAGGGCACGGAACGGAAAAGCCCCAGCTTGCGCTGAGGCTTTTCGGCACCTTCAGTGCCCAGGACTGGACTCGAACCAGCACAACCTTACGGTCACACGCCCCTCAAGCGTGCGTGTCTACCAATTTCACCACCTGGGCTTACGGTCCACTTTCGTCCCGATACATCGGGGTTTCGGCGGACGAGGGCCGCAAATATAGAAGCGCAGGTGGAAGCGGATCGTTCAGAACGTACTGTCCGGGCGGCTGCGGCCGTTCACCCCATCGCGTTTGAGCATCTCGGTACGCCAAGCCGCGTGTTTCCGTGATCGCTCCAAGCGTTCCTCATAGTCTCTGGGATCGGATCCGGGTGCCTGTCGGGCGTCGATGTCGTCGTTGTCGAAGCGGTCATTGTCCAGCGGTTGCTGGAGTGCCTGCATCCGTTCGTGGGGTTCTGGGCCGTTGGTTTCCATGGTTCAAACCTATCCCGCCACGGAAGCTGCCACAATACCCGGAAGTGGGTATTTTTTCAGCGCTTGAGAAAGCGCGTGAAGAGGATCCGATCCCCGCGGATAGCCCGCAACAGGTAGGATCCGGCGGAGAGTGCTGACACATCGAACGGGTTCGTGAAGGATGTTGCCAACACGGATCGGCCAAGCGCATCAAGCACCGTGATCGTCGCGGGGCCACAACCGTCAGGCAACTCCACTTGCAACTCGTCATCGCATGGGTTCGGCGAAACGTGCAGGTGATCGAGGTGATCAGCCACCGGGATGGAGAGGACACATTCCAACTGGGCCATGAGCTGCCAAAGCGTGTCATCCAACTGGAACGCCACGGATTGCGTGTTGTACGCGTATTCGCCCATGCGCACGAGCACCATGTTCCTGCTGGGCACCACGTTCAACAACTGGTCGTTCTTGCCAAGCCCGCAGAACATGTCGGCGGGGGCGTGCGGCATCATGGGGCCCGGAAAAACGATCTGCAAGGAAGGCACCATGAAGCTGCTCTGGCCATTGAGCCACCACAGGTAGCCGTAACTGTTGTTGAGCGATTGGGAAGGTGTGGTGGCGTTGGTGAAATACGCCGCGTCGTGCAGGATCGTATCCGTGTTCCACACCATGTGGTTGAGCGCGAGCAGACCATAGCGGGCCATGCTGCGCGGCTTGCTCCAGTAGGTGTTGTTGTAGTCGGCGTCGGTGAGCCAGATGCCGCCCATGCCGATCCTGTTCCGGATGCGCGAATTGCTGTATGCGCTGAAGGTCTGCCCCGTGGCGTTCGCGATCACTTGGTCGAGAAGTGTATAGGGTCCGTTGTGGTAGGCCCATCGTGTGCCTGCATCGGCGAGGTACACCAGGCAAGTGTCGATAGTGCAATGGTCGTCCGGAACGCCATCGTCCAGCCCCGTGGTCATCGTCAGTTGATCGCGCACGGTGATGAGCGCTTCCTTTTCCGGGGGAGCGATCGTCCAGCCCGTGCCGAGGTAGTTGCTCGTAAGCGAGTCGATGTTCAGGTAGCCTTCCTCCTGGGCTATCCCGGCCAACGTGCTGGTGAGCGTTTTGCCCGCGCTCGCCCAGTACCAGATACTGTCCTGCGTGAAGCTGCCGAAATAGTGTTCAAGCACGATGCGTCCGTCCTTCAATACAATGAAGCCCTTGGTATGGTGGGCACCGAGGTAGCTGTACAATGAATCGATGCGGTCGGGGCACCATCCGAGCGACGCGGGATCGGTGGTCTCCCAAGCATTGCCAATGAGCGGCGGGAAGTAGAGCGATTGTGCGCCCGAACGTTGAGCGATGAGTGAGAACGACGCTGCGAGAAGGAGGGTAGCTGATCGCATGTGCAGAGGATCGCCCTTGGAATGCGCCAGCTCGTGCTTGGTTTAGTGAGGAGCCGGTCCCAAGCGCAATTTGTTGATGCGCGTGAGCGGCCCCGGGCACACTTGTCCGTGGCAGGCTGCGCAATACTGGACGAGTTCATCAAAGGCCTGCTGCCGCTGCGCGGGAACAACCTTGTACAACGAATCGAGCTGGTGCAAGTAGGCGAAAGCGAACGGGTCGAATACCCGATGGTCTACCATGCCGGGCGTGGGTTCGGCAGTGAGCATGTTCTTGAAGGCCTCCGGCTTCGGCAGCAGTTCCTCCCCGCGTTCCAAGCGGTGCTTGTTGCTGTCGGCGAACGCCGTCATGTCGCGCATAAGCTGGGCCAGCGGACTTACCACATGCTCGGCATTCGCACCGATAGGAGTGAAGGCATTCGCGGACCCGGCCGGCGAGGTGTTCTTGACCGCTTGATCCCCACAACTCATGCTTGCCCCCAGCAACAGGGCGAATGCACCGCAGAAGGTGAACCTTTTCTTCATGGACCAAACTTAACGGTGCCGTTCAAGTGCTCACACTGACAACCTGACGGTGCCCGCCTTGCGGCCCAATGATCGTAGAGCGCGGAACGAACATGGAAACCCCCGTCGTCGATCACGGCCGTCGCCGGTTGCTCACAGCCTTCGTTCCACCGGCCCTTGTTGTTGTGCTGCTGTGGATCGTCTTCGCTTGCGATCGCGTGTTCCATCTGGACCTCTACCGTTTCGGCGTTCTGCCCAGGCAGGCCGAAGGTCTGCTGGGCATACTGATCGCGCCCTTCGTGCATGGCAGCAAGGAGCACCTGCTGAACAACAGCGTTCCCACGATCATACTCGGCTGGTTGCTGGTCTACTTCTATCCCAAAGCCGCATGGCGTGTGGTACTGGCCTGCTGGGCCATGAGCGGTTTGTGGGTATGGACCACGGCGCGCGCCAGCTATCACATCGGTGCCAGTGGGATCATCTACGGTCTTGCGGCTTTCCTCTTCTTCAGTGGTGTGTTCCGGAAACGGATCGCGCTGATGACCGTGTCGCTCATCGTGGTTTTTCTCTACGGCAGCATGTGGTGGGGTGTGCTTCCCCTGGTGCCCGGTGTGAGCTGGGAAAGCCACCTCTTCGGGGGAATCGCCGGTGCGCTCATGGCCTGGTTCTATCGCAACGTGCCGCCCGCGCATGTGCCGCCACCGATCGTGCTGGAGGATGAGGATGATGCCGCACCAGCGGAGGTCGAGATCCTTTACCACACGGCATCCAGCGAGGAACCAACCGCGGATCACCCTTCATTGGACAGCGACGCGAAACCCATCCGCTTCAATGGCGGCCGCACGGACCAGACGCTACCGCCGTTCTGAGAACCTGTTTTCAAAGTCCCTTCAAACGCAGAGGCGCAGAGCCGCGCAGATACGGGGTGGAGAAGGTAAACGGTGGGCGCGGAGGATCCCGACGAGTCGGGACTCAGCGTTCTCAAAAGCTCTTGTCACACTTCGAACTCTGCGCTCT
This sequence comes from Flavobacteriales bacterium, assembly GCA_031371785.1. Lineage (GTDB taxonomy): Bacteria > Bacteroidota > Bacteroidia > Flavobacteriales_F > PHOS-HE28 > PHOS-HE28. The sequence goes on from JANMKC010000316.1 coordinate 11,604, forward strand.
TGGCACCTCTGCGCCTCTGCGTTTGAATTTGGACCACGCCGCAAACGACATATTGCCAATAGCTTCTGAAACATGAGCGCCCCGCTTCCGCAGGGCGTTCAGGGGAACTCTTGGTTGCGGTCACTTCCCTTTCACCAAAGTCGCCAGTTCTTTACCCTTGTCGAGCAGCGTGAGCTTGTCACCTTCAAGTTTGAACGTGTTCGTGCTGCGCAAGGCGCTCATGAACCCGCTTTCGGTGGTGCTGGCTGCCGGGCACATCATCTTGGTGCTGGCCAAGCCGGGGAAGGAGAGCGATGAGCCATCCAGCTTCACCGCGCCCATGATCTTGTTGCATCCACCGAAGCCGTTCAACTGGCTGTCGGGGCCGATGGAGATGTAAGGATCCTCAATGCCCTCCGGCAGTTGGAAGGCTTTGCCGGCGATCGTCTCCAAGTTCCAGCGCGCGCCGATGATCGAAGCCTTCTGATCCATGGCGGTCGTTCCGGTGTTCGAGCACTTCTCGGCGCTCATTGTGAAGAAGATCGCGCAAGCGACAAGGGAAACATATATGTGCTTCATGCAGCGAACCTAAGCGATGGGCTGTTGGAAACGAAGCGCAGGGTCCCGAAAGCGGGGACCCTGCGCAAGATCGGAAAGTTGGAGTCTTCGACCCGATACGGTAGGCAACTCACTTCTCCCGCACGAACGTGGCGAGCGGCTTGGTTTTTCCGAGTAGGGTGAGGGTGCCTCCATCCACTTTGAACAAGGTGGCAGCGCTCAACGCGGTCATCAAACCGCTCTCAATGGCCTGGGTGCTGGTACACTTCATCTTCGTGGCACCCAAGGCGGTGATCGCTATGGAAGAACCGCTCACTTTCGCGGTTGCGGTCAACTGGTTGCAACCGCCGAAGCCGGTAAGGGAACCATTGCTTCCAACGGCGATGTAAGGCTTTTCGGTGTGAGCGGGCAACCGGAGCGCGCTGCCGGAAAGGGTTTCCAGGACCCAGTGCCCACCATAGATCGGACTCGTAGTGGCGGGGGACGACGTCAGTGGTTTCTGGACAGCGATCGCTGCTGGTTTGTCCACGGGTGTGGTCGGTGCGGTCTGGGCGGATGTTTCGGCCGTGAGGGAGAAGAACAGTGCCGCGGCAATGAGGGTCAGATGGATCGTTCTCATGGGTTTTTTCGCCGGTGCGTTTGTGCGATGGCGACGTGCGAACATAAGCGATGATCGTGCCAAAAAAAAAGAAGAGCTTCGGCAAGGAATCCCTTCCGCGTTCGGCATGGAGTTATCAGTTGTTCAACATCACCGGCATCACCAGCATCAGCATGTCCTCGCCGTGTTCGGCACCTTCGCCGGGGAGCAGGATGCCTGCGCGGTTCGGTGCGCTCATCTCCATTACCACATGCTCGCAACTCAGGTTCTGCAGCATGTCCATAAGGAAGCGGCTGTTGAAACCGATGGTCATGTCCTCACCCTCATAACCGCAGGTGAGCTTCTCGTTCGCTTCGTTGGCGAAATCCAGATCCTCGGCGCTCACAGCGAGCTGGCTGCCCGCGATGTTCATGCGCACCTGGTGGGTGGTCTTGTTGCTGAAGATGGCCACGCGGCGCACCGAGTTCAGGAAGCTCTGCCGGTCGATGGTGAGCTTGTTCGGGTTCTTTTTCGGGATCACTGCTTCGTAGTTGGGGTACTTCCCATCGATCAGGCGGCACACCAGTACGATGTTGTCGAAGGTGAACGATGCGTTGTTCTCGTTGTAGGCGACCGTGACTTCAGCGTTGGTGGCCCCCAAGGAGTTCTTCAGCAGGTTAAGGGGCTTCTTCGGCACGATGAAGCTGGCGGTCTTTGGTGCCTTGATGTCGGTGCGGGTATAGCGAACCAGTTTGTGGGCATCCGTGGCTACGAAGCGGATGCCGTCATCGGCCAGTTCGAAGAAGATGCCGCTCATCACTGGGCGCAGGTCGTCGCTGCCGGTGGCGAAAATGGTCTTGTTGATCGCGGTGGCCAAGGTGCCTGCGGGCAAGTTGAACGCGCTGGGCTGGTCGAGCACCGGGCTCTTCGGGAATTCGGTCCCGTTGAAGCCCGTCATCTTGTACTTGCCCTGGTCGCTGCTGATCTCGATGCCGAAATGCTTGCCGTCCACCGTGAAGGTGAGGGGCTGTTCCGGAAAGGCCTTGAGCGTATCAAGCAGGATGCGCGCGGGGATCGCCACACTGCCCTTGTCCTTCGCTTCCACCGGCATGGTGGCCGTAATGGTGGTTTCCAGGTCGCTGGCCGTTACCGTGAGTTGCTTGTTCTCGATCTCGAAAAGGAAATTGTCGAGGATCGGGAGCGTATTGCTGTTGGCGAGCACGCCTTGCAGCGTTTGCAGTTGCTTCAACAGGGCGCTGCTGGATACGATGAATTTCATCTCGGTATGGTTGTGTGTTCCGGCGGGCGGTTGATAGAACCTTGCGCGGGGCGGCAAATATATCCGGCACAGCTACGGGGCTCTTGCCGTGTTATCAACAACGGCGCGGCTTTATGCACGATCAGTGCAGCCTCATTCAGCAGCAGGCTTCAGGTCTTGGACCTGATGCACTCAGGCATTCGCCCCAAGCCAGCACTTCTTGCGCCGTTCACAATAGGTAGGTTGGTGAGTGGTTGGCATCCCCTGATCCGCCTATGGTCTGAGGACTTGTACCTGCGGCATGTGATGTTCCCTTACCTGTCCCTGATACGGCACCATCCTATCGAACCAATAGCGTTGAACTACCACGAGCGCGGTATCGTTCAGCACGGCGTACATGCGGTCCATATCCTTGTTCAGCAGGTTGAAGTCCGCGTCACGTTCACCTGGGTTCGGGTTCTTTTTCCAGAAGGGGATGCGAAGGATGCGCTGATCGGTGCCCTTGATGGTGAGCACATGCCAAGGTTTGGTGGCCAGCACGCTGTCGCGTTGCGCTTTGGTCAGGCTTCGCTCGAAGTACTCGAAGTGCGCGTCGCGCAAATGCAGCAGGAGGTCCCGAACAACATTGCTGTCCATCGGCAGCGCTGCGCCATGCGCATCAAGCAGGCCGAAGGAGTTTCCACCGGCGTAGGTGATCGTATAGCCCGCGCTGTCCTGCGCGGGATGTTCCACTTGCACGCTGGCCACTTGAGCGAGGTCCGTATAGATGGCCACATCGCTGCTGCGCCATTCATCGAGCCGGGTGTGGAAGCGCGTGTTGATGATCCCTGTGAAGGCCTGCATGCCCAGTACGAAGGGTGAATCGCTCTTGCCCTTGCCCGGTATTTCCAGCAGCGCGAACACACCGAAATGATCCTGTGTTCCGTGACCTACCCACCAGATCTTCTCCGGTTCGCTTCCACCGGTGTAGATCTCCACTTTGCACGCCTTCGTGCTCATGATCTTCAGGACGTTCGGCACCATGCTCTTCGGCACGGGCGTTTTCACTTCCACGTTGATGAACGTATTGAGCAGCGTGTTGATCGGGATGGGATTGGCGGGCAGCCCGTTCACCGTCCAATGGGCACCAACGCGTCGCAAGTCGGCGGTCTTGCCATCTTTATCAGCGATGAAGATGCGGTCGATCCGCGCGGTGTCGGGAACCGCGAAATCGATGAGCGTACCAGCGAGCGTGCTGTTGGAGCGCGACCGCCAGAGCAGGATGGCTATCGCGGCCAGTAGCACGAACAAGATCAGGGGCAGGCGTCTTTTCATGAGGCGAGTGCATAACGACGACGGCGGATCGTGAAGAAGAGCAGGCTGCCAACGATGCTCAAGAGCACAGGCAGGCCCGTGTTCAGCACTTGCCAGTAAGCGCGTTCGTGCGTGGTGCGTTGCGGATCCAATTGCCGCAGGGTGATCGTGCGCGAGCGCAAACTGATAAGGCTCTTGTCGTTGAGCAGGTAGTTCATCGCGTTGATGAAGAATTCACGGTTGCCGTACACCTTCGCTCTGGCCATGCGGTCGAAGCCGAGCATGTAGTACGTGCCTTTTTCGCGGTCCACGTAATTGGCGATCGCATCGCCGTCGCTGATCACCAGGCTCGCGGTCTTGCGGCTGCTGTCGCGGTTCCCCATCGCGGCTTTCGCGCTGTCGCTCATCACGAGGTTGTCCGCGAACGCGCTGTGGAAGATGCCCTCGGTGAGAACCGCCACCGGCTGGTCCGGCGTGGTGCTCTTGTCCAAGTGAAGGTCCAGATCAACGACCGCGAGACTGACGCGCACGGGGTTGCGCAGTACGCGCGAATTCGGCGAGGAGGTGAGAAGTATCGTGCTGTGCGCACTGTCCAGACCTATGGTGTCGATGCTGCCGACGAATTTCAAATGCACCGGGTCGATGTTGTTCACGATCGGGTGCGCGCTGCGCGGGACCACAACGGGTTCGAAAGGGAAGGGGCGCGTTTTGAGCTGTTGCTGGTTGCCGTAAGGTGTGCTGTAGAACTGGATCGGCGCGCACTGCCGGTCGAGGAGCATGTCCTTGTTCAGCCGTGTGCCGTAGGCGAAGAGCAATGCGTCGATGCCGAGATCGAGCGGTGTGGCGATCGAATACTGGCGCGTACGCAGGCTGTCCAAGTGCGCGTTCATGGCGTCCACGGCCCAGAGTACGCGGCCTCCGTTCATCACGAACTGATCGAGGATGTAGGCGTCCTTCGGGGAGAACGCGCTATCCGGCTTGGCAATGATGAGCGCCTCGTACTTGTTGGTCCGGTAACGGCCACCTTCTACTTTCTCGCTGAGCGCGGCCACTTTGCCATCGATCCGAACGTGGCTCACTTCGTATTGCTCGCTGAGGGCGTTCTCGATATCCTTCGTCTGTAGTTCGTCCAGTTCACCGTGCCCTTGCAGGAAAGCCACGCGCGGCTTGTACGTGGTGGTGATCTGCCGGATGGCGCTGGCCACTTCGAACTCCAGGTTGTTGATGCTGCGATTCACCATGTCCGCATCCGGCGTGCGGAACTGTGTTTTGAGCAGTTGCAGCGGCTGGGTCTTGCTGCGGAAGTCCAGCATGGCACAGGGCCACACGATGTGTTCACTTTCGGCACCCTTCTCCTCGGTACGGATGCTGGAGTACTGTAGGCCCAGCTTCTGTAGTTCTTGATATTTCTCGTTGCGCGTCTTCTCGTCCGGGCTCGCGCTGGGATCCTCGAACGTGTACTGGAGCATGTCCGCGTTGCGCACCCGCATCTCATCGAGCAGTTCGCGCGTGGCTTCGCTCAGTTTGCGCAGGTCGGCGGGCAGTTCACCGCTGAGGTAGATCTTCAGGTACACAACGTCCTGCAGGCTGTCGATCAACTCTTCTGTGGCGGACGTCAGCGTGTAGCGTTTCTCGCTGGTAAGATCGGCCCGCACGCGGGTGAACGAACCGATGAACAGCACCAGCACAACGCAGCCAACGCCGATGACCAACGAGGTCAGGTCGCGGTATCGGTGGCTGCGGGCTTTCTTCATCGTGCCTTCTCGTCCTTTCACTCTTTCACTCTTTCACTCTTCCACACTTTTCACTTTTCACTTTTCACTTTTCACTCTTTCACTTTTCACTTTTCACTCTCTTCACTTTCCTCACCATTTCCGGCTTTGTACCACCGTTCGTGTCAGCAGCAGGAAGATCAGGATCACCCCTCCGAAGTACAACACATCACGCAGGTCGATCACGCCACGGCTCATGCTCTCATAGTGCTGCTGGATGCCGATGTTCTTCAGCGGACCCTCCAACCCGCCCACCGCATTGAACGAGGCCAACAGTTCGAAGCCCATGAACAAGGCGAAACAGAGAAAGACCGCGATGAGGAAGGCCACGATCTGGCTCTCGGTGAGTGCTGACGCGAATATGCCGATGGCCGTAAAGCACGCAGCGAGAAAGAACAAGCCGAGGTAGCTCCCCCAAGTGCCGCCCGCATCAATATTCCATTCCGGGACCGCGAGCTTGCCCACGCTCCAGTAATACACCAGTGTCGGCAGGAGTGCCAGCAGCACCAGCACCACAGCCGCGATGTACTTCGCGAACACCAACGTGAATTCAGTGATGGGCTTGGTAAGCAGCAACTCGATGGTACCGGTGCGCCGCTCCTCGCTGAAACTGCGCATGGTGACGGCGGGTACCAGGAAGAGGAAAACCCACGGGGCGAGAAAGAACAATTGTCCAAGATCCGCATAGCCCTGATCCAGGATGTTGTCCGGGAACACCCACAGGAACAGGCCCGTGATCAGCAGGAAGACCACGATAACGATGTGGCCTATGAGCGAACCCAGAAAGCCCCGGATCTCTTTGCGGATGAGCGCGCGCATCGTGTAAAAGCGCGCCAAGGTAAGTGCGCCTGAGTGCTTGCTTCGCGGCGCACGAGGAACGGCCGCGCGGCGGATAGCCCCGGTACTGTGGGCGTCTTACTTTTGGGACATGGCAGCGAAGGCACCAACGATCAGCAAGCGGAAGAAACTTTCGGCCGAAGGACAGGCCATGAACCTTGCATTCAAGAAGGCCACAAAGCGCGCGATGGAAGAAGCGTTCAAAGTCCGCAAGACCATCATGATCGAGAAGGATGGCTGGCTGGTCATGGTGAACAAGGCTGGCAAAGTGGTGAAACGCGTGAAGAAGCTGCCCAAACACGTTCTACCTGCTGCCTGAGCCCGCATGCCAGATGTGCTGCGCATGCGCGTGTTCGCCGGTCCGAACGGATCCGGCAAGAGCACGATGTACGAACAGGTGCGCTCCACGAAAGTGAACGGTAGGCTGGTTGATCTCGGTGTCTATGTGAACCCGGATGAGATCGCGAAGTCGCTTCGCATCGATGGCGGCGTCGACCTGAAATGGTTCAAGCTGAAGGAAGGGGAGAAGAGGTTCCGGGCGTATGCGAAGAGATCAACATTGATCAACGACCGGTTCGATCTGCTTTCGGTCTTGAGCAGTTGCTCATGGACGGGATCGGTCGTTCGGACCAATGCGGCCGGAGCGAACGATGCGTTCGCCCAGTTGCTCACCCAGTTCATTTGCGACGAACTTCTCCGGCTGCGGATGAAGTTCTCGTTCGAGACCGTCTTCAGTCATCGATCCAAACTGGAGATGATGCAGCGTGCCACCAAACTCGGCTACAAGGTCTACCTGTACTTCATCGCCACCAATGATCCGGAGATCAACAAGGACCGAGTGAAGACGCGGGTGGCAAAGGGAGGACATGATGTGCCGCCTGATCGGATCGAGTCCAGATACTATCGCTCGCTCGAATTGTTGCCCGACGCGATCCGGTCGTCCTATCATGCTTTCATGTTCGACAATTCCGGGCCTGCTGAGGACCGTGTCATGTTCGCGGAGTACAAGGTTCATAAGGCTGGACCCTTCTGGCACCTTCACTGGGCGGATGTGCCAGAATGGTTCATTGAACACTACATGAAAAAATCCGGTTCACATGACATCATCCAAGCGATCGAGGTGGTCCGTGGCGCTCGAGAAGTAGGCTTCGGCAAGAACCCTGACAGGTAAAAGTTCGTGCGTTTCTGGAATGGATCACCTGATCGGATGATCATCCCTCAGAACTGTATCACACTCCGGTGCTTCCTTACCGGCTTCTTCGGGATCTTCGTCAGGTCCGTGTCGCAGTAGTTCTTCTTGATGAAGGCCGCGTCCTTGTCGCCGAGGCTCATGCTCTGCTTGAAGTCCTCGCAGGCCTTGTCCTTGTTCTCCAGGTTGTACCAGGAATCGCCGCGGTAATAGTAGGCGGCGGCCAGTTCGCTGGTGTCCGTGGCGATCACCGTGGTGAACTTGTCGATCGCTTCCTCATAACGCTTGGCTTCGTACAATAGGATGGCCATGCTCATCAGGCCACCGGGGATCTTCGGATCCAATTTCAGGGCCGCATCGATGTCCGCCATGCCCGCTTCTTCCTGGTAGAGTTCGCCATTGGTAACGCCGCTCAAGTAGAGCGCTGCGGCATGATCGGG
>JANMKC010000319.1:0-23338 GCA_031371785.1 Flavobacteriales bacterium
GTGCAGCGGAGGCTCAATGCGTGAGCAGCATCCCCATCACTACCCGATCGATCGGTAACGTCATATCCTCGATCCGCGCCTGCGACAGGTCGATCCAGCGGAAGGATTCCGTCGGATCCAATGCGTTGGCGAAGTCGAACGGGACCTCGCTCGTGCGGATCACTGATGGATCCGCGATGCGGAAGGTGTAGTAGATGCTAATGATCTGGTCGCCTTCGCGATAGGCCGATGGCTGGAAGAAGTCCGTGGTGTAGAAGTGCTCCATGTCGATCGCTTCAAGGCCAAGCTCTTCGCGGATCTCGCGGATCAAGCAATCCTTCGGGCCTTCACCGAACTCCATTCCGCCTCCAGGGAATTTGGTGATGCGCTGGCGGTTGATCAGTTCATCGGCGACAAGCACTCGGCCTTCATGAACGAGCACGCCGTAGACACGGATGTTGAAGCCTTCAGCGCTCACGCGACCCGAAGCGTTGGCGGGATCACCAATAGCGCGGAGGAAGGGTCGGCCGTGAATTCTTCCATCAAGGGCAAGTGACGCAGTACGAACGCGCGCGCTTCCTGCGCCGAACAATTGCCCAACCGCAACCAGATCACTTTCGGAGGCGCACCATGCAGGAAACTGCGCTGCTCGAAATCAGCATCCTTGGTAATGACAACGAAGCCTCCGGTCTTCGCGCGATCCCAGATGTCCGCGTCATCTCCGCCGCCAAGTTCAACGTTCCTTACATGGGTTGAACCAGGATGCTTTTCGTCGAGCATTCGGGCAAGGCTCGGTGGAAGATTCTCGTCGACCAGGAATTTCACGCGCGCGGCGGAATGGTGTGCAACATCCGCTCGCGATCAGCGGCGAACATCAAGCAAGCGCGGATATCGTCTTCCGTGATATAGTCGAATTCCTTCAGCACCTCTTCGTGGCTCATACCCGATGCGAGGTACTCGAGCACATCGGTCACGGTCATGCGTGTGCCCTTGATGATCGGCTTGCCGCTCCGTTTGTTCGGGTCCATGACGATCCGTTCACGATAATCCATGATGCCTCTGTTGGTGAAGCGAAGGTAGCTCCTATCCCTTGGCGGCGTCGATGCTCTTTGTGGCCCGCAACATCTCCCTCTTCCCCGGCGGGCCTTGCAAGCGCTCCACGCTGAAGCCCGCGGCCTGCATGGTGCGGCGTACTTCGCCCTTCGCGCAATAAGTCACCAGGATCCCGCCCGGACGCAACGCGCGGTGCATGCAGGTGAACACATCGAACGTCCACATTTCCGGTTGTGTGTTCGGGCCGAACGCATCGAAGTAGATCACATCGTAAGCGACCTCATCGGTGAGTTCCTGCACCGGTCTTTCGATCCTGCGGAAACGCAGATGATCGTCCGCTTCGATCCAGGCATTTGCTCGGAAGGTCATCAGTTCTTCGAAGCGTGATCGCTTCTCTTCGACGCCGCAGATCGTGGCGTGGTCTAACGCGCGCAATGCCGCAACATCCAACGGGAACGGTTCGATCGCTGTATAACTGATCTTCCGTCCCGCGCGTTCGGCTTCGATCCACGAGAGCAGCAGGTTGAGACCGGTGCCGAGACCGACCTCCAACAGATCGATCCGTTCGCTGGGGACACAGCGGAGCCCCGCGTCGATGAACACATGCCGCGATTCGCGCAGCGCGCCTACCACGCTATGGTAGTGCTCATCAAGCTGCTTGCTGCGCAAGGTGAGCGAGCCATCGTTCGTACGGTATGGCGCGAAGTCGGACGGTGGTGTGTACATGAACGCACCCTGCGCGGGTGATGCGGGACGAATGTAGCCGCCTTCGCCCGCTACATTTGGGCATGCGCGCACCCCGTTACGCCCTCATCGCTTCCATCGCACTGCTCCCCCTGTCCTCCTCCGCGCAACAGTGGATGGAGCTCATGCAGGATCCCGGCGAGAACTTCCACGATGTGCAAGCGGCCTTCCGCGCGCACTGGCAGGACAGGCCTTACGAACGTAGCAAGGGCTTCAATGTCTTCAAGCGTTGGGAGTGGTTCATGGAGCCACGCACGTACCCTTCAGGCGAGCGCCCCGATCCCATCGTATTCGCCCGCGCAGTGAAGGATATGCACACGATGGAAACCTTGCAGGGCGCGAAGAGCAATGCGAACTGGCAATCCATCGGGCCAGCGTCCTGGTTCAACGGGGCGAGCGGATACAATCCCGGCAATGGTCGCGTGAACTGCATCACCGTGGATCCCGGCAACGCGTCGATCATCTACCTCGGCGCTCCCGCTGGCGGACTTTGGCGCAGCACGGACAATGGGCAAACGTGGACCGCGCTCTTCAACGACCAGCCCACCCTCGGCGTGAGCGGCATCGCCATCGATCCCTCCAACACGCAGGTGATCTATTGCGCCACCGGTGATGGTGATGGGAACGACACCTACAGCATCGGCGTGATCAAGAGCACCGATGGCGGCGCGACATGGGCCACCACCGGACTGGACTGGACCACTACGCAGGCGCGCACCACACGCACCTTGCGCATGTCGCCCACCGATCACCTCACGCTGATCTGTGCCACCAACCATGGCCTCTGGAAGACCAGCGACGGCGGTGCCGAATGGACGAAAGTCGCCGAGGGTTCCTTCCATGATGTGGAGTTCAAGCCCGATGATCCCGGTATCGTTTACGCCTGTGGCGATCAGTTCTTCCGCAGCATTGATGGTGGCGCTTCGTTCACTCCGGTCTCCAACGGACTGCCCACTGCCGATCTCGTGAACCGCATGCGCATCGCCGTGACGCCCGCGGATCCGTTCAAGGTCTATGTGCTCTGTGGAAATGAAGCGGACGGTGGTTTCCTCGGGCTCTACCGCAGCAACGATGGCGGCTCATCCTTCGGCGAGCGAAGCACCACACCGAACATCTTCGGCTACGGGGATCTCGGCGACGACGCTGGGGGTCAGAGCAACTACGACATGGCGCTCGTGGTGGATCCCACCAATGCGAACACGGTATGGGCCGCCGGTGTGAACGTGTGGAAGAGCACCAACGGCGGAACGAGCTGGACCATCCTCTCCCATTGGTTCTACGATGGTGTGGTGGAGTATACCCACGCGGACATCCACAGTCTCGATATCTACAACAACAAGCTCTATTGCGGCAGCGATGGCGGCATCCATCGCAGCACCAATGGTGGCGACAATTGGAGCGACCTCAGCACCGGCCTGGAGATCACCCAGTTCTATCGCTTCGGCGGAACGGAAATGGATCCCGGCCTCGTGATCGCCGGAGCGCAGGACAACGGCATGAACCTGCTCGCCAATGGTGATTGGACGCATGTGCTCGGTGCCGATGGCATGGAGGGCGCGGTGGATCCCAGCGATCCGTCCATCATCTACGGTGAGTCGCAGAACGGCGGCATCAACCGCAGTGATGACGGTGGCTCCAGCTTCAACTACATCGCCGGTGACATCACCGACGCCGGACCGTGGGTCACGCCTTTCGTGATCGATCAGGCGCAGCCCCAGGTGCTGCTCGCCGGCTTCAAGAACCTGTGGCGCAGCACCGACAACGGCAATAGCTGGACGCAATGGACCACCTTCAACACGGATCGCGACGTGCGCGCCATCGCCATCGCTCCGAGCAACAGCAATACCGTCTACTTCTGCAACGACAATTGGCTACGCCGCACCAGCAACGGCGGCGGCACATGGCAACTCGCCAGCAACGGCCTGCCCGATGCCGCCATCAGTTCCATCGCGGTGGATCCAACGGATCCGCTCACCGTCTTCGTTTGCCTCTCCGGCTACAGCGCGGGCAACAAGGTCTTCAAGAGTGCCGATGGCGGCGCGAACTGGACCAACATCAGCGGCAACCTGCCCAACCTGCCCACCAACACTATCGTGTGCCAGGGCGGGACCGACGGCGGCCTTTATATCGGTACGGACCTCGGTGTGTTCTATATCGACAACACACTGAGCAACTGGCAACCCTTCGCGCAAGGCCTGCCGAAAGTGCCCGTGGACGAACTGGAGATCAACTACGGCGCGAACAAATTGCGCGCTGCCACCTTCGGCCGTGGCATCTGGCAAACCGACCTCTTCACCGCCGTGAGCGCACCGCCTACCGCGTCCTTCACCTTCAGCGAGACGGACATCTGCTCCGGTGATATGATCAGCTTCACCGATGCCTCGCTCGGTGCGGCGCCCGGTTGGTCCTGGTCCTTCCCCGGCGGCTCGCCCGCCACCAGCACAGATCCCGACCCGGTGGTCACGTACGCCACTTCGGGCAGCTACACCGCCACACTTACCGTGGGCAATTCCTTCGGCAGCGATCCCTTCAGCGCGACCGTGCCTGTTGTCATCCTCCCGAACCGCATCGACATCAGCATTACGCTGGACGACTACCCCGGTGAAACCAGTTGGACCATCACCAACGATGCCACCGGCCTCGATGTCGTTGGCGGCGGACCCTACTCCGGTCTGAATCCGGGAAGCACGGTGAGCGAACATGTGTGCCTTGATCACGGCTGCTACACCTTCACCATCAACGATGTGTTCGGCGATGGCATCTGCTGCCTGCAAGGCAACGGGCAGTACACCGTCACCAACCCGGCGCTGGGCACCATCGTCACCGGCGGCGCCTTCACCACCTTCGAGAGCACACCCTTCTGCGTGGACCTCAACGTGGGCCTTCAACAACTCGCCGCCGATGCGCTCATCGATGTGCGGCCGCTGGACAATGAAGGCTCCTTCTCGCTTTCGCTCGATCGCATCACGGGTCCTCTCCGCCTCGATGTCTTCGATGCGCTCGGCCGCGCGGTGATCTCACGCGGCGCAATTCCCGTATTGATCAACGAGCCGCTGGATCTGCGCCACGCCGATGCGGGCATGTACCTCGTGCGCGTGGAACGTGCGGGGCAGGTGTGGAATGCACGGGTGGTGAAGCCGTGATCAAAACCTGTCTTGTCCCGGAAGCGCATAGGACGGAAAGCCGTGCCTTACCGGCTGAGGCGGCACACTTTCATACTCGCTTTCCCAACTACTCCTTGATCAGTTTGCGCGAGATCACCTGCCCCGCTGTGCGGATGGTGAGGACGTAAACACCGTAGGGCTGCGAAGAGAGATCGATCTCCGATCGCGCACCGTTGACCACGCAGTGGAGAATTTCTTGTCCGACCGCATTGCGGACCTCTATGTCAGCGGATCGTGTGGCGTCTACAGTAAACGTTCCGGTACTGGGGTTCGGGAAGATGTTGAGGACCCCGCGCTGCGTGGATACGGGAATGCTGTTTACCGTTTGGCAAAGCCCTGTCATTTGCACAGGTAGCCAACTGTTGAGAAGTGTGCCATCGCCCAGTTGGCCATCGCTATTATCACCCCAGCCCCAAACGGTCCCATCACCTCGTTGTACTAGGGAGTGATATTCCCCGGCTGAGATCGCAACAACATCGCCATTAGGTGGACCGAGCACCTGTATCGGTATCAAGCTGCGCGGTATGGTGTCGTTCCCTAGCTGATCACTCCAATTATTGCCCCAAGCCCAAACAGTTCCATCGTTACGAAGAGCAAGGACATGCAGAATACCGGCAGAAATGGCCACAACCCCTTGGCCAAACGTAGGAGTAACCTGCACGGGGATGGGACTATCGGTAATTGTCCCATTGCCCAGTTCACCCCATGCGTTGTTCCCCCAAGTCCAAAGCGAGCCGTCATCTTTCAGTGCGATAGAGTAGGTAGCAGAAGCATCGATCGCTATTATCCCTGACAGCGTGCTGATCTGCACTGGGGCGGGGCTGTCGTTGGTTGTGCCATTCCCCAACTCACCCGAAAAGTTCCGACCCCAAGCCCATATAGTGCCGTCGTTCATCAAAGCGAGTGAATGACCGCCTCCAACAGCAACGGACCGAACTGACGCATTGGGAAGACCAACGACCATTACCGGGGTTGGTCGTTCTGTTGTCGTACCATCTCCGAGCTGTCCATAGTAGTTATTCCCCCAAGCCCAGACCGAGCCGTTATTCGCCAACGCCAATGAGTGTCCTGAACTTCCCGCGATGGCCATGACATTCCATATAGAATCAACTTGAACAGGGATGCAGGCATTTGCGCCACTGTTATCACCAAGCTGACCGAAATCATTGGAGCCCCAACTCCAGACCGTTCCATCGGTCATCAGAGCGAGCGTAGCCCCGCCTTTGCAACTTATGGCCGATATGTCCGACAATCCGATCACCTGTGCAGGAATGATCGCGCTAGGGCCAAATTCACCGTTCCCAAGTTGCCCGAACATATTGTGCCCAGAGGCCATTACTGTTCCATCGGCGCACAAAACGTATGAGTTGTAGTAGGCTGCGACGACCTGCGCATGGCAATGTCCTCCTGTTGAGAGAGTGATCGACATTCCGAGGAGACGGATCATTCTCATGGATATCCGGATGGCGTTCCCGTCGAAGGTAGTGGTTCGTTATCCGCTGGATCTATCGCAAGCATGAACGGCCCCGTGCTTCCAAGGAACGGTTCGTTTCTTCCCTTTCACGGTCTCCGAAACCGCGCGGTGCATTCGGACAAGGGGTTCCTCTTCTCAATCAGGGTCTCCGAAACCATGTAGTGCATTCGGACAAGGTAAGGGACCCTGAGCCACACGGCGTTCTCCACAACCGGTTACTTTCATCCGCGATGAAGGATCACACCGCACAAGGTCCCTGGCTTTTCCTGCTCTTCGCCTTCGGGATCAGCTGGGGCCTCTTCGCATTGGCGAAGTGCGGCGGGCTGCACTTCGATGAGCCGCTCGTCTTCATGGCCATTGGTTCGCTCTTCATGCTCGGCCCGGCGGCGGCGGCCATGCTCACGAAGTACATCTATGGCGGGCCGTCGTGGCGCGACATGGGCGACACGTTGCGCGGCGCGAACTGGAAGTGGATCGGCATCGCGTTGCTCTGCGCGATGTCGCTGGCACCGCTCACGCTCTTCTTCAATTGGTTCTTCGGCAACGTGTGCGGCGTTCACGGCTTCGGCATTACGGCCATCACCAATGACATGATGCGCACCACGGTGATGGCGCGCCTATCGGAGAAGCCCGATGCGGATGATGCGCAACTTCAACTGGCGATGGACAGGTTCTCCGCCATCCCCATACCCGCGCCGATCTTGCTGCTGCTCATGCTCGTGGGCGGTGCTGCGGTGGGCTGCACCGTCAACTTCCTTTTCGCCATGGGCGAAGAGCTCGGTTGGCGCGGCATGCTGCTGTGCACAACGCGCTCCTGGGGCTTCGGAAAACATGTGCTCTTCACCGGCGTGGTGTGGGGGCTTTGGCACGCGCCGCTGATCCGCGAAGGCCTGAACTATCCCGGGCATCCAGTGGCGGGCATCGCGATGATGTGCGCCTTCACCACCGCCATGGCCGTGCCGCTCGCCTGGGTGCGCATACGCAGCGGCAGCGTGTGGACCGCAGGTGCCTTCCACGGCACCATCAACGCTACCGCTGGTGCGGCCGCATTGTTCACGCGTGATGCGAACACCTTCCTCGGTTCGCCCGTCGGCGTGTCAGGCATTTGCGCGCTGATCATTGTCGGCCTTGTGCTGTGGCGCATGGATCGTTCCTTCCCTTCTACGTTCCGCACCACATGAAGCCTGTGCTGCTCGTCCTCGTGCTGGCCTCTTGCGGTGGATCCGTCGAACATGCGCGCGTGCCTTATCGCAATGGGAACCTTGCCGTGGAGTTCGATCGCATCGATGGCGAGAAGGAAGGTGCCGTTCGCTTCTTCGACCACGATGGGCACATCACTACCGTCGGCAACTATCTGCACGATCGCAAGCACGGCTACCAGTACACCTTGGATGAACGGGGCGACACACTGGTCTCCTTGCGCTACGTGCGTGGCAAGAAGGACGGCTACCAATGCTATCGCTCCAGCAATGGCCAGTTGCTCCGGCTCGAACGCTTCGATCATGGCGTGCCCGATGGCCCGATGCTCCTGCTCTTCCCCGATGGTGCGCCGCGCGAAGTGATCCGGTACGATCACGGCATCACCACTGGTATGCACTACCGCTGGTGGCGCAGTGATACGCTGGACGGTTGCTTCATCGAAGGGCGCTTCGAGAACGGTACGAACAATGGCATCTGGCGCACACGATTCGGCAACGGCCACAAGAGCAGCGAAGGGCTCTATATCCACAGCGTACCGCACGGCATCTGGCGCTGGTGGGATCGCGATGGAAAAGTGGTAGAGGAGAAGGAGTACGATCACGGGACGGTGGTGCGCACGATCGTGAAGCGCGAGCCGCGCGAGTAAGAAGTTGTTCGCATAACGGATCCGAGCCTCGCTGAACGAGCGCATCGTCGGGGTGATGGAGGCAAAGGAGGAGATGGAGGTCGATCGCCTCACTTCCCTTACCTCCATCACGTCCTTCACCTGGCCCGACCCTACTGTTGAAAAGGTATTGCAAACAGGTTCTAAGGCAGGATCTTCCCCGGGTTCATGATCCCCTTCGGATCGAAGACGTGCTTGATCGAACGCATCAGTTCCAGTTGTGTCGCGTTGAACGCGATGTCCATGTACGGCCGTTGCACCAGCCCGATGCCGTGTTCGCCGCTCAATGTTCCGCCGAGCGAAACAGTGAGCTGGAAGATCTCGCGGATCGCTTTTGGAAGCTCCCGGTCCCACGCATCATCGCTGAGCTCTCCCTTGATGATGTTCACATGCAAGTTGCCATCCCCCGCGTGCCCGTAACACACACTGTTGAAGCCGTACTTCGATCCGATGGCTTTCACGCCTTCCAACAGGCGTGGCAATTCGTATCGCGGCACCACCGTGTCCTCTTCTTTGTACACGCTGTGCGCCTTCACCGAAACGGGAACGCTGCGCCGTAATTTCCAGAGCGCGTCCTTCTCCGCCGGTGTTTCCCCGAACAATACCTCGCCGCATTCATGTTGCTCCATCACACCGAGGATCGTCTCGCATTCACGCATCAGCACATCGCCATGGTTGCCGTCCACCTCGATCATCAGGTACGCGCCGGGACCGGTATTCACTTGCGCCGGCAGCCCTTCGGTGAAGCGCATCGTCCAAGCGATCGCATCGCGTTCCATGAATTCCATCGCGCTCGGTGTAATGCCCGCACGGAACACCGCGCTCACCGCTTCGCATGCGCGCGACGCACTGGCGAAAGGCACCAGCATCAACCTTGTTTCCGCAGGCATCGGCACCAGGCGGAGCACGGCTTTCGTGATGATGCCCAGGGTGCCCTCGCTGCCCACGATCAGCCGCGTGAGGTCGTAGCCCGTGCTGTTCTTCAACGTGTTCGCGCCGGTCCAGATCACTTCGCCGCTGGG
Organism: Flavobacteriales bacterium; assembly: GCA_031371785.1. Taxonomy (GTDB): domain Bacteria; phylum Bacteroidota; class Bacteroidia; order Flavobacteriales_F; family PHOS-HE28; genus PHOS-HE28. Next base: position 9,301 of record JANMKC010000319.1, read on the forward strand.
CAGAACGACTTCCATGTTGAGCACCCAGTCGCGTGTTACACCGTACTTCACCGCCCTCGGGCCTCCAGCGTTCTCAGCAAGGTTCCCGCCGATGGTGCAACTCCCCTTGCTACTGGGATCCGGCGGATAGTAGAGGCCCTTCGCGGCAACGGCATCATGCAGCACTTGCGTGATCACGCCCGGCTCCACGGTCACCTGCAGGTTGCGCTCATCGATGTCGATTATGCGGTCCATGCGATCGAGCGCGAGGCCCACGCCACCGTGTACGCTGAGCGCGCCTCCGCTGAGTCCGGTGCGCCCGCCGATAGGCGTGATCGGGACCTGATGCTCCGCGCACAGCTTCACAGCCACGGCTACTTCCCCAGTGGTCTTTGGCCTCACCACCACATCAGGGGGATGGCTCAGATCCTCGGTCTCGTCGTGGCCATAGCGCAAGCGCATTTCTTCCGTCACGAATACCGCATCCGGCGGAAGCGCTGCTCGCACGGCGGCGAGGAATGCAGTGGACAATGGAGCCCGCATGGGTGGTGGAAAAAGCGGTACCGAAGATGGTGCATGCCCTTCGGGACTCGTTCCCTGGGGTGAACATTGGCACACACCGGCGATCATGGACCACGGACAAATGCTAACTTGTCCACGATCGGTGGTGCATTCAGGCATCCCCAACCCACGACCGATCGTCTTGCCACCAGCGAACAATACGCACAACGATGAGAAACACCTTGACGATCGGCCTGCTACTGGCCTGCTTCAGCACTGTCGATGCGCAGAACATCGGGATCAATACCAACGGTGCCACGCCTGCCGCGAGCGCCTTGCTCGATATCGATGTGAGCGCCTTGCCGGCCGCTGCCAAACGTGGCCTTCTCATCCCCCGCATCGCGCTCACGGCAACGAACGTGGCCGCACCGGTGGTGGCACCTGCCACATCATTGCTCATCTATAACACCGCCACTGCGGGGGTGGCACCGAACAACGTGACTCCGGGATTCTACCATTGGGATGGTGCGGTATGGGTGCCGCTATTGTCAGGCGTTACGGGGTGGAGCACCACAGGCAACAATGGCATCACTGCGGCGAATTGGCTCGGCACAGTGAACAACGCTGACCTGATCGTGAAAACACAGAACATCGAGCGCATGCGCGTGCTGGCCTCCAATGGCCGTGTCGGTATCGGTGTGAATCCCGTGCTCGCCCAATTGGAAGTTAACAGTGGTGGCGTATTCGACGCCATTGCCGGGCACAGTACGAACGTGGGTGGCTACCTCGGTCGTGAGACCAACATCAGCTTCGGAACGCCGGTGCAAACACTGCTGGGTGCGGGCGTCTACGCATCGAATCCCGCTTCAGGCTATACCTCCACTTTCGCCCAGAGCACCGGCCTCGCCGATGTGGCAGCGGCCATCGCGTTCAGCAGCGTGTGGATCTCCAACTACAACTACGTGGAGAACGCTGCGGCAAGCATCTACAACCCGCCGGGCAGCTACACGCAGCTGAACAACTCCAGTACCACCTTGGCCGGCATACAGACCGCTTACCAAGGATACAGCAACAAGGGAACTGCCGCTGGCAACCTCGGCACCACGGTGGGCGGCACGTTCTTCGACGACGCGCAGAACCAGGACGGCATCGGCGTGTTCGGTTCCACAGGATCCAACAGCCCCGTGATCCGGATGGGCGGCTACTTCGAAGGGTATGACTACAACACCGGTTTGCTCGGGGCGTATGCCTATGTGGGCGGCAGCATCAATGGAGGTGTTACACTGCGCAAGATCATCGGCACGGGCAGCATGTCGGAGGTCGTACCCACCGCGGAACATGGGCGCGTAACGCTCACGGCTACCGAATCCCCCGAATACTGGTACCAGGATTATGGCACTGTGCAACTGGTACACGGGCACGCGCATGTGGAGCTGGATCCGATCCTCGCGGACATCATAGCCGTGAGCGAGCAGTACCCTGTGCGTGTGTTCTGTACGCCTGTGGATATGGCGGATTTCAATGGAGTGGCCCAGATGAACCGCACCTCTACCGGGTTCGACCTGGTCGAGCTCAATGGTGGTGCGCATTCGGGCACGATCGATTACCAATTGGTCGTAAAACCCAAGACCAACTTCGGCGAAGGTCGCTTCCCCCAAGCGCCGGGCCCCGCATGGCTGAAATCCGACATGGAACCCGCCTCAGCGAAAGCCGCCAATCAACCACAGGCCAGCGAGGTGTTCCATTGGCCCAGCGATCAAGAGACCTATGGCTACGATGTGGACAAGGTGGCTCCGCTGGGCATGCGGATCCCTGCCGGACCGCATAAGGGCAAATTCAAAGTGGCGGAAGGTGTCTTCATGGACCAAATGCCAGCCACCCGTCCGAGCATTTCGAAATAGGGTCGCATCCGGACGGTCACGCGCGGCTTGTTCCAGATCCTGTTCGCATGTCAAGGGATCGCTGGGGGCGAACCCACGCTGTCAACAGTGATCAGCAGCGTTGACCGGATCATCGATGCGGGTGTGATCACTTCCTGGTCCGCCGGGAAGCGATCACCGAAACGGTCCTTAAGGATTCGCTTCGCATCAGGACCCGTGAAGTCCATATCTCCGAAGCGTTCGATGGTACCCGGCCCGATGTGCGCGCCGCGCTCGTAGATCTTCCACACCAGTTCCGAGCAGTAGATGTTCTCGTCATCCATGCTGAACCGGATGTCGTACGGGCGTCCCATTTCGCGCTCGCCCTCAGCCTTCATCGCAGCGATCTTCTCCGAAGTCAACGCCGCTGCATCACGCAAGCGTTTTACTACCACATGATGGCCTGCGCCATGCTCCACCCACTTCGCGTAAGGTGTCTTCCGCACCGGACCCACCGCTTCCCATACCATAGATGCCCCACGCTCAATGAAGACGATGCCGCAGTGCGTGTAGGGTGAATGTGTGGCCTGTGCGATCGCGGGGCATTGCGCGCTCACTGAGCATTGGAAGACGATGTCGCCCTCCTTCAGGATCGCTGGATCGGCGGATCGTCGCTTCTGGCCACCAACGCGCGCGAACGTCGCGAAGCCAACAATGCCGATACTTGTGAGAAGGACGATGATCGATAGCGTGCGGTTCTTGTGGATCATGTGCGATGGATCATTGCTCCAACGCGCACCAGTGGCCGATCCTTGTCCGCGATCCTATGGGAAGTAGCGGTACATGTCACGGCGATGGAGGAAGCGGACGAACTCGATCACATCGCCTCGCCTGTACAAGCCTATCCGATATGTCCCGATGCGTATCCGGAACGCATCGGTGTGTCCTTCCATCGCGATCACGTTCGGCAGGTCCCTCAATGACCGCGCCTGTTCGACCTGTAGAATGACACGCTCCACTTGGTCCCTGAGCTTCCCATCATTGATGGCCAGAAGATCCCGGACGAAGATCCTGCGGAACGCGACGTTCATGCCTTGCGCAGCGCGCGCATCACGGTTTTGCGGCTTACCAGCGGTGTCCCCCTCCCTTCCTGGATCGCCTTCAACATGCCGATCTCTTCCTTGTCCTTGGCGCTCAGGTAGGTGATCTCCAAGCCGAGCCGTTCGGCCAATTCGCGAAGGATCTTCATATCCTGCTTGGCACGTCCTCGGATCAACAACGTGGTCATCGTGTCGGTTTGTCGTGTAGGGCGAAAGTAGTGCGCCGCGTCCTGGTCATTGTTTCCGCAGCAACCGGAGAAACCCCGGACGCGCCTCCACCACTTTCCACTGCGGATCCGCGAGCAGGCTGTCCTTCATCGCGCGATAGCGTATGCTATCCAACGGATAGGTCTCCAGCTGCGGTGCGAGGAGCACTTCATCCGCACGATCGAGACCGAGCGGGAAGAGATAGAGCGTGTCGCGACACGCGAAATGGGACACCAACGGATCCTGTGCGGATATCGCGCCTTGTCGCGGCACGCGCGCAAGTGCATCCTTCACCGCATGCACGTTCTGCTCGCTCGACCAATGTTGCGGTTGATAGATGCGGATGCGTTCGTGCGCCTGGTAGCCTATGGTGCGGTCCATCAAGTGAACGGTACATCCGACAACAAGAGCGGAAGAAACGATGCCTGTCCACGGCCGCTTCCGCAACGACGTGATCCGCACCGCGACCAGCACCACCGCTATCGCGCACAAGGGTGCCAGTTCCGCCGCGTAATGGAAGCCGACGCCCCATTTGATCGGATCGTCGTGCAACAACTTCATCATCATGATGGGAAGCGCAGCGATGAGCAATCGCCATTCGATGAGCAACGCCCAGCCTCCGGAAAGCAGCAGGATAACGAGGAACTCGAGCTTGATCGCGGAGCCGTTCAATGCGCCGGTGTGATCGCTGACCAGTGCCCGCAGCATCGCGATAGGATGCGTGATCACCGTGCCGAGCGCCTGGGCCACGCCGTTGCCAAGGAGATGATAATCGAAGTGCGCGTAGTGGCCATCAGGTGAAAGCGCAGGCATGATCCATACGATCGTGGTAACGGACCAGATCGCGGCGATGCCCGCATGCGCGAGCAACGTTCTGCGAGACCCACGCCATGATGGATGTGTGGCGAACGCAACGCACAGCACCGCGAGCCAGATGCCCATCGTCTCCTTTCCCGCGAGCATGAAGAGCAGGAACATGGAGGCCTTTCGCGATCCACCGCGATGCAGGGCGCGCAAGTACCAAGGCAGCGCCATGGCCGCCACCACGTTGCTGTGGTAGTCGAAGCTCACCGCAGCGAAAAGCGCGAAGAAGAAGAGGTGGTGCGCGAGCGCTACTGTCGCCCACTTGCGATCAAGGCCGAGCTCCGTCGCAAGCTTGTACACACCCGCACCACCGATCAACAAAGCGACCCATTGCACAAGCAACAAGGTCCAACTTCCGAAGAGGTATGTGAGCGGCGACCACAGGATCAGGTGCAGATCGAAATGATCGGCGAGCATCGGTGCGCTCGTTCCAAGAAAGAGAGACGTGTCCGCGACCCGCAAATGAGCATACTGCCATGCCGCGTGCGTGTACGCTCCGAGATCCAGCGCGAACGTGCGCAGCAAGAAATGGTTCGGAACGAAGATGAGCGCGTACAGCAACGCGGCTATGGTCAAGAGGATCCACGCGCCCTTACCGGGATACTGACGTGTTGTTGCGCTCCCTTCCTGCGACGGCATGCGGGCGAAGTTCGTCGCTTGCCCGTTCACTCCTTCGTTGGTGCGCTGCGTCCATAGCGGCAATGCGGCAGCAACGCGCATGTGCCGCAGCGTGGCGCGGATCGCTTGCAGATCGTCAGGCCATGCGCGCGCAGCAGCTGATGCGAGCGGATCAACGTGCCGAAGTCCTTCGGAAGCAGAGGCGCGATCGCTTCCATCACGCCACGATAGTTCGCATTGTAATCGCCCTCTTCCCTGCCAAAGCCCATACGCATCAGCACGCGAAGGCCGTTGCTCTCCAACGCGAAGACCGGGAAGAGCTTCGCGAAGAGCAGGATCCTGTCCGCGCCCGGTCCGCCGATCATCGCGAATTTCTTCAGCCTCTTCCGGGCTTCCGCGATCGGGCGATCACCGAGGCCGGCCAGTGTCTTCGCGCTCTTGGATGATGCGCGCATGCGTTCCGCTCGTTCCTTCCATGCGATGCTCCCTCCTCTCAACGCGATCTTCTCCAGATCCTTCACTGGCATGGCCAGGATGCTCTCAGGCTTCAATGCAGTGTGCTTCTCCAATTCGCGGAAGGCGGCCAGCCGCACGTCATCCGTGGCGAGGTAGGCGACCTGTTCCCACAACACCAACGCGAACGGATCCGCGCTCACCAGTGGCATCACTTCCGGATGATGCTCTTCCAAGATCCCGATCATGCGGGTCCATGTGAGCGGGGTGATCATGCTGAACGAAAGTAGAGTGACGCACTTGCACGGCCCAAGGTTTCTTGTTCCTTCGCTCCAGCCCATGAAAAACGCCTTCAAAGACAAGCAGACGCTCTTTCTCGTGGTCGTCGCCGCGCTCGGCTACTTCGTTGACATCTACGATCTGGTGCTCTTCAATGTGGTGAAGAAAGAGAGCCTCGAAGCGATCGGGCTCAGTGGCGATGTGTTGAAGCACTACGATGTCGCGCTGTTCAACTGGCAGATGGGCGGCATGCTGATCGGCGGATTGTTGTGGGGCATCCTCGGCGACAAGAAGGGACGCATCACCGTGCTGTTCGGATCGATCCTGATCTACTCGCTCGCCAACATCGCGAACGCGTTCGTGACCACCACGAGCGGCTATGCCTTATGCCGCATCATCGCAGGCATCGGGCTCGCAGGCGAACTCGGTGCAGGCATCACCCTGGTGGTTGAGAGCATGGAGCGCACGCAACGCGGCTGGGGCACCATGATCATCGTGACCTTCGGTGCGCTCGGTGGAGTGGTCGCACGATTGGTCGGTGGCGAAGGCGCGGCTTGGAGCCATTCGCTCGGTCTTTCTTTCAGTGGATGGCAGATGGCCTACATCGTTGGTGGCGTACTGGGCCTGGCATTGCTGGTGTTGCGCGCTGGTGCGTTGGAAAGTGGATTGTTCAAGAAGGCGCTCAGCAAGGCGGATGTAGCAAAGGGTGATCTGCGCCTGTTGTTCGCCGATCGGATACGCGTGAAGAGATATTTCGCTTCCGTGGCGATCGGGCTTCCGGTCTGGTTCACTGTCGGCGTGCTGATCAATCAGAGCGATACGATCGCGAAAGCAATTGGTGTGGATGGCGTGGTGAACGTGGGCGATAGTGTGATGTGGAGCTACATCGGACTCAGCATCGGCGATCTGTTCAGTGGCGCGCTCAGCCAATTATTGCGCAGTCGCCGTAAAGTGATCTTCATCTATCTGGCGTTGCTCACGATCAGCGCGCTCGTGTACGCGCTCGGCCACGACGTTTCCCTCGCGTGGTTCCACTTCATGTGTTTCGCGCTCGGCGCTGCCACTGGTTTCTGGGCGCTTTTCGTCACCGTGGCCAGCGAGCAGTTCGGCACCAATTTGCGCAGCACCGTCACCAACACGGTTCCAAATCTGGTGCGTGGCGCAACGATCCCCATCACGCTTTCCTTCACCGCCCTCTCTCCCATCGTCGGTGTGCCGTTGGCCCTGATCATCGTTGGCGGCGTGTGCATCGGGCTTTCGCTCATCGGTACGATCGCCGTAGAGGAGACTTTCAGCAAGGAGATGGATTTCATGGAGTGTTGAGGCAAGCAACGATCGACGACGCGATGCGTCTACAATAAAATGGATCCCGGATCGCAGATCATGCTCCCGCTTCCACGATGCTCCCATCTGTTTTTCGCATTGCTCTCCTGTGCGGCAATATCAGCCCAAGCACCGGGATCGCTCGATCCCACGTTCAACCCGACCGATGTGGGCCACGGAAAATGGGACGGCCTGAGCACCGGCAACGGGATCAACGACGCGCAACTGTACTGCGCCGTTCCCATGGTCGATGGGCGCATGGTGCTCGGCGGAATTTTCTATTGGGATGACGCCACCTCGCGTCGGGTGATCACCCGCATTCTTCCCGACGGCGCGCTGGACACCACCTTTGTTCCCGCCTCGATAAACGGAGGATGGGTGAACGCCCTGGCCGTGCGACCGGACAACAAGGTTTTCGCTGCGGGCAACTTCGATCTGGTCGGCGGGGTCGCGCATGGGGGCCTGCTGCTCTTCAACGAGGATGGAACGATCGATCCGGGCTTCAACATCGGTACAGGATTCTCCACCGGCACGACCATCAATGCTGATGTGAACGAACTGGTGCTGCAGCCGGATGGCAAGCTGATCTGTTCGGGCAACTGGCTCACCCTCGATGGCGACACGGTTCCGCGTGTCGTGCGGCTGATGCCCGATGGCCAGCTCGATCCCACCTTCAATGTCGGGAGTGCTTCAAACGGCAACATCAACGACATGCGCTTGCAGCCCGATGGCCGATTGCTCTGCGCTGGAGGGTTCACCACGTTCAACGGCATTCCGCACAACGGCATAGCACGCCTGAACGCGGACGGAAGCCTCGACACGGGCTTCGCCCCCGCCATCACCGGAGGCAGCCAGAGCGATGGCATGGACCTGCGCGCCGACGGAAAGATCTGGTTGCAGGGAAACTTCACCATCGTGAACGGTGTGCTCCGTCAGAACTATGTACTGCTCACGAGCACCGGAGCCACTGATCCATCGTTCGTGCCGGAAGCCAGCGGCCAGCATTTCGTGAACTCCATCGCGGGCCAGGCGAACGGCGGCCTCCTGGTGGGTTGCCACCTCAATTCACCGAACGGAGAACCGGTGCAGGCGTTGTTCCGCTTCGGTCCGACCGGTGCGTTGGATCCGGTCTTCGCAGGAACCGACTTCAACGGCAGCATCGAACAGTTGCAGGTTCTTCCCGATGAGCGCATCGTTGTTTGCGGTTCGTTCACAGCATATGGCGATCAGGGCGAGAGCATTTTCACGCGCCTCCTGCCTGACGGCAGTGTGGATCCCGAACTGCACCCTTCGAGCGCCTTCGACCTTTACGCGTCGAGCATCCTGCGACAGCCGGACGGCAAGTTCATCTGCACCGGCGGCTTCCTTTCCTATTTCGATCGCACTGCGAAATATGTCACGCGGATCTTTCCCGACGGTGAGGTGGACACCACCTTCAATGCGTGGTGGGGCCTCGATCGCGTAGTGCTTGATGCAGCGCTCCAGCCGGATGGCAAGCTGTTGATCGCTGGCCACTTTATCAATGCCTCTGATACCACCTACAGCAGCCGCTTGATGCGGTTGATGCCCGATGGAAGTCGCGATACGACCTTCCTCCAGAATTCCATCGTGCTTCCGTTCTTTCGCATTGCTCTTCAAGCCGACGGGAAGGTCCTCGCCGCTTCGAACGCGCACATGTACCGGTTCATGCCGAACGGGGACCTCGATACCACCTTCGCCGCTGGCACCGGGAACGGCGTGACGTACGACATGCTGCTTCAACCCAACGGCAAGGTGCTCGTGGCCGGAGGCAACACCACTTGGAACGGATCGCCCGTTGGCCCCATCTTCCGTTTGAACACGAACGGCACCGTCGACAATACGTTCAGTACGGGCAGCGGCATGGACAATGGTTATGTGACCGACATCGATCGGCAACCGGATGGCAAGATCCTGGTCGCCGGATATTTCACTTCATACGATGGCCATCCCGCATACCGCATCGTCCGCATCGGGGTGAACGGCGCCTACGATGCCAGCTTCTCCACCGGCTCGGGCTTCGACAACACCACTTACCTGGTGACCTACGCACCGTCCGGTGACGTGTATGTGAGCGGAAATTTCCTGAACGCGGAAGGATCTCCGCGCGTGCGTTTCGCAAGGCTCAATTCCGATGGCACACTGGATGGCGGCTTCGATCCGGGCAGTGGTCCATCGACTTCGGTTTCGGACCTCGTGTTCGATCCCCAAGAGGATCTTTACGTGGTGGGTGGTTTCACTTCTTACGATGGTGTTGGCCGCAACCGCGTGGCGAAAGTGTTCGGCGGAACTTCCACGCTGATCGCCGATCAACCGGAACTGCCCGCGCTGGTCATCGCCCCGAACCCATCACAGGGCGGGTTCGTCGTTGATGCTGGCGCGATGTGGAACGCTTCTGGGGATCCATGGCTTGATGTGGTGGACAACGCCGGACGCATCGTTCATCACGAAGCTTGGAGAACCGCGCGACAGGAGATCGCCATCAGCGTAGCACCCGGCGAGTACTTCGTGATCCTTCGCGATGCGGACCGCAGGATCGCGTTATCGCCGCTGGTGATCCGGTAGCGAAGTTGGCATCGACCCGCGTCGAGCCTCCATGATACTGAGACGGCATCAAAGAAGCTGACGATCCCATTTGACCCGGAGGCGGATCGCGTTATCCACTCCCTCCGCCTCCCTCGGCAGACGAGGGAGACAAGGCGGAAGCGATCCGCGATCACGGTTCATCGGGTCACGATCTTCAATGCCGCCTCAGTAATTTCATCCGTTCGATCCAATTCCGCATTTTCACGGCGATGCTCGCCAAGAATTTCAAAGGACCCGAGGAAAAGATCCGTGTGGGCACCGCGCGATTGGAAACTCTCGGAGACGGTGTATTCGCGATCGTGATGACCTTGATGGTGCTGGAACTGAAGATCCCGGAATGGGACGGTCCGGTGACCAACGCACTGGTATGGGCGTACCTCGTGAAGCTCGCGCCAAGCCTCTTCGCCTTCGGTCTCTCCTTCATCATCCTCGGCATCTTCTGGTTCGCGCACCGGCTGGAGTATGTCTTCATCGGCGCGAGCAACCGCAAACTGATCTGGTTGAACATCCTGTTCTACCTCGCGATCTGTTTGATCCCGTTCAGCGCGGCGATGCTCGGCCACTATCGCGCGAACCAACTGGTGGAGATCATGTACGGCCTGAACCTGATCGCCGCCGCGGAGCTGTTGCACTGGATCTGGAACTATGGCACCTCCCTGCCGGAACTGCGCCAACGCGATGTGCCGGAGGAACTGAAGAAGGAGATCCAACTCCTCTTCATGCTGGCCCCTGCGGTATACATGATTTCCATCGGCATCAGTTTCGTGGATCCCACATGGAGCTTCTACTTCTATCTCATCACGCCGCTCTTCTACCTGATCCCGACGAAGCTGGACAAGTACCTGCCCCACAAAGTCCGTGTGACCAAGCGTTGAAGGTGCCACCAGTGGTCTCTTTGTTGCCCAAGCCGGACGGCTATCTTGGCCGCCCTTGTTCGCCACACACATGATGCGCACTTCCGCCACCGCGTTGAGCATCGCGCTCTGCGCCACAACCATTTTCGCCCAGAAACAACTCACCAACCAGGAGATCTGGGCCAGCCCCACCTTCAGCGGTGAACGCGTGGACGGGCTGGTGAGCATGAACGACGGCCTCCACTACACCACGCAGGAAGAGGACGCTGGCAACACGGTGATCAACGTGTACGAGTACAAGACCGGCAACAAGACCTCAACACTGTTGAACGGCAAGGACCTCGTGCTTCCCGGAGCGAAGGGGCCGATCGCCATCGAGGGTTATCACCTGAGCGGCGATGAACAACGCGTGATGATCGAGACAGGCACCGACCCGCTCTACCGGTACAGCTACTACGCGTACAATTATGTGTACGACCTGAAGAGCAAAAGCCTCAAGCCGCTCGCTGACACGACCAAGAGCAAACAGCGCCTTGCCACGTTCAGCCCCGATGGCTCGCACGCGGCTTTCGTGCGCGACAACAACCTCTTCGTTGTGGATCTCACCACCATGAAGGAGACCGCCGCGACGCGCGATGGAGAATGGAACCACGTGATCAACGGCGCACTGGACTGGGTGTACGAGGAGGAGTTCGAATTCACGCAGGGCTATGCGTGGAGCCCGAAAGGCACGCGGCTCCTTTATCTGCGCAGCGACGAGAGCAATGTGCATGAGTTCGATATCGCCAAGTACAACAACGATCTCTACCCCGGCGACTACCACTACAAGTACCCGAAGGCGGGCGAAGAGAACAGCGAAGTGGGCCTGCATGTGTTCGATCTGCGTGGCGGCATCACCATAAACATTCCGCTAGGCAAGGAGGAAGCGGACATCTACCTGCCACGCTTCGGCTTCACCAACGACGATGCAACGGTCTGGTTCATGCAGATGAACCGCCTGCAGAACGAGAAGCTCATCTTCACCCTCACGCTCCCAACGCCACAGCCCCCGAACCTCGGGCTCGTGCCGCACATGATCTACAACGAGAAGAGCGCGACCTACATCGAAGTGACCGACGACCTCTACTTCCTGCAGGATGGAAGCGGCTTCGTTCTCACCAACGAGACCAGCGGCTGGAACCAGATCCAGTGGGGCAAATTGGTTCCACCAGCAACACCCGGCATCAACAAAGGCGCTCCGCCGTTCACGCGCCCCATCACCATGGGCAACTACGATGTGCTTTCCGTGAAAGGAATTGATGAGGCCAACAAGCGCGTGATCTTCACGGCGAGCATGAAGGATCCCATGCACCAAGAGGTGTACGCGATCAACCTCAACGGCAAAGGGTTGAAACAGCTTTCTCCGCTGGGCGGATCGAACGATGCCGATTTCAGCGAGGGCTTCAAGTATTTCATCAACACACGCAGCACGGCGAACGAGCCCGCGACGATCACCCTGCATGACGGCCAAGGCAAACTCGTGAAGATCCTGAAGGACAATGCGAAGCTGAAGGACCGCTTGAAGGAATATGCGCTCACCCCGAAGGAGTTCATCCGCATACCGGTCGGCAAGGACACCTTGAACGCATGGATCATCAAGCCGCCGAAATTCGACAGCCGCCAGCAGTACCCGGTTTTCATGACGCAGTACAGCGGGCCGAACAGCGTTTCGGTGCTCGATCAATGGGGCGGCCGCGATCTGCTGTGGCATGAACTCCTCGCGCAGAAAGGCTACCTCATCGTGTGCGCCGATCCACGCGGAACTGGACGCCGGGGACATGACTTCAGGCACCTTACCTATGGACAGCTCGGCAAGTACGAAACAGAGGATCAAGTGGGTGTTGCCAAATGGCTCGGCGCGCAGCCGTGGGTGGACAAGCAACGCATCGGCATCCAGGGTTGGAGCTATGGCGCTTACATGAGCAGCTTGTGCATCACCAAGGGCGCGGGCTTCTTCAAAGCGGCGATCGCCGTGGCACCCGTAACAAATTGGCGCTATTATGATTCGATCTACACCGAACGCTACATGGGCCTCCCGAAGGACAATGCCAGCGGCTATGACGACAACTCACCGATCAACCATGTGGACAAGATCCGCGGGAAATACCTCCTCGTTCACGGTCTCGCCGATGACAACGTACACTTCCAGAACAGCGCGCAGATGATCACCGCGCTCGTGAAAGCGAACAAACCGTTCGACATGGCGGTGTACCCGGACAAGAACCACGGCATCTATGGCGGCAATACGCGACTGCATCTCTTCGACAAGATGACGGACTTCTTGCTGAAGGATCTCTGAGAAGCTGTTTGCAATGTGTCACATTCGGCGTGGTTCAAATTCAAACGCAGAGGTCCGCCGTATGGCGGACGAAGCGTGACAAGAGCTTTTGAGAACGCTGAGTCCCGACAAGTCGGGATCCTCCACGCGCGGACCGTTATCTTTTCAACCCTGCCTCTGCGCGACTCCGCCTCTCTGCGCCCCGATGTACATCGGGGCTGCGTTGGAAGGGACTTTGAAAACAGGTTCTGAGATCACTGAACAGGGAACATGGAACGATAGTGATCGTGCTTCGACATTCCGGCTACCTTCCCCGCCGCTCAACCAGAACCAAGAACCTGAACGCATGACCACGACCACCGCCGAAAGAAAAGGCCACCCGAAAGGACTCTATGTGCTCTTCGCCACCGAGATGTGGGAGCGCTTCAACTTCTACGGGATGCGCGCGCTGCTTACGCTCTTCCTCGTCAACTCGTTGTTGATGAAAGAAGCGGATGTGTCCATCATCTATGGCGCCTTCCTCGGACTGTGCTACCTCACCCCGATGCTCGGCGGATTCATTTCCGACCGCTTCCTCGGCAACCGCAATTGCATCCTGCTCGGTGGTACGCTGATGGCGTGCGGACAACTTCTGCTGTTCACCAGCGCAAGCGTATTCGGTTCGGATCTGCACCTCGCGACCACATTGACGTGGGTAGCACTTGGCGTACTGATCTTCGGGAACGGATTCTTCAAGCCCAACATCTCCAGCATGGTGGGCAGCCTCTATCCCAAGCAGGAGAAGAGCAAGCTCGATTCCGCCTTCACCATCTTCTACATGGGCATCAACCTCGGCGCGTTGCTGGGCCAGTTCATCTGCCCGTTCCTCGGTGACGTGAAGGACGCTGGCGGCATCCGCGACATCCACGCCTTCCGTTGGGGATTTCTCGCCGCAGGGTGCGCGATGATGATCGGCACGGTGGTCTTCCTCTTACTGAAGGACAAGTATGTACGCACTCCGGAAGGCCGGCCCATCGGTGGCCTGCCGAAACACAACGCCGCGGACTTCGAGGAGGGCGAGTCGCAGCACGCGCAATTCAC
>JANMKC010000407.1:0-1785 GCA_031371785.1 Flavobacteriales bacterium
CGAGGTAACGGGCACGGCCATGTAACTGCGCAAAGCAGGATGGCCCTTCGGCATGCCGTGGTGCGGGGCCATGTTGCCATAGCGCGGATCCTTGCGCACGTCATCAATGCGTACCGCTCCTTCTCCGCGGAAGGTCGGGCCGAACAGGTCCGTGGCGCGGGGCATGGGGAATTTCGAGAAGGCTTCGCGCGGGATCCCGGAAAGGGTGTAGAGCATGTATGACTGCCCTGCCTCATTGGTCACGTTGTAGAAGAACGCGCCGAAAGAGGCCCCCGCCACCTCGCGTGCCGTGTCGGTCACCGCTTGCACGATCCGCTGGGTGTCCAGTTCGGAGATCAACGTGTCACCCATAGCGTTCATCAGTTCGAGCGAACGCGTGCGCTGCCTCAACGCATCCTCGGCCGCTTTGCGATCGGTGATGTCCACCGTGGCACCCAGCAAGCGCACCGCTTTTCCATTGGTGCGGATCACGGAGGCGTTGGTGAAGAGCCAGACCATATCACCATCGGGCCGCACGGCGCGGAACTCGATCTCGTACCGCGTATCGTCCTTCAGCACGCGGTCCATCGCTTGGGACATCCGTTCGCGATCGTCGGGGTGAACCAGGCTGGCGAATCCCTTCATCGTCGCCTGGAAGCTCTACGGCTTCAAGCCGTGTATGCCGTACAACGAGTCGCTCCACGTGAGGCGGTCGGCGACCACATCCCAATCCCAAACACCCACTTTGCCGGTGCTTGTGGCCAGTTGCAGACGATCCTGGCTCTCCCTCAGCGCGTCGTTCCGTGATCGGAGTTCCTCGTTGATCGTGGCGTACTCCTCGTTGATGGATTGCAGTTCTTCCTTGGAGGTTTCCAGTTCCTCGTTGATGCTCTGCAGCTCTTCGTTGGAAGAGACCACCTCCTCGTTCGCGGTTTGCAGTTCCTGTGTGGCGACCTCGGATTCCTCACTGACGAGCCGCACCTGTTCGCGCGCCTCGCGCAGTTCCTGTTCGAGCGCGGCGATGCGTTTGTCGCGGATGTCGTTCCCGCGCTTGCGGGCATCGCCAATGGTCGCGGGCATCGGCACTTGGACGGCTGCTTCCTCTTTGAACAGGACGAGGTAATGGGGATCGCGCGCATCGCCCATGGGCACTACTTCCAGCGCCACATCATGCAAGCCCGTGTGCAAGCGTACCGGGATGCCGCTCTTGCGTATCGCGATCTTTTCCTTGCGCACCTTGTGCAGCAGCGAGCGGAGTTCGAAGGCGAGCTCGTCACGCACCATCTTCAACAGGTTCAGGCTCGCGCGGCCCGTAGTGGGTCCGAGGAAAGGCGCCGTGTTGCCCATGAAGCGCACGATCTCCAGATCCTTGTTCACCAGTACACTGGCCGGCACATAGCGCTGCAAGAGCACTTGCTCCATCGCGCGGTCGATGTCCGGATGTGGGCCGATGGGCCGAAGCGGAAGGACCGGCAAGGCCGCGGTCGGAGCGATCGTTGCCGAGGGTTTGAAATTCAGGTCCGACGGGAGCCGCACCCCGCCCCGGCGTTTCTTCCTGTACACCTTGAACTCGCGATCGGGTTGTGTGAACAGTCCTTCAGCGGTGGCGGTGGTCTCTGACTTTCCAAGTGCGAGGTAGCCTGCTGGCTTCAGCGCGTAATGGAAGGATCCCAGTACGCGGGCCTGCGCGGCGTTCTCCAGGTAGATCAGCACGTTCTGGCAGCTGATCAGGTCCACCCGGCTGAAGGGCGGGTCCTTCAGCAGGTCGTGCTTGGCGAACACGCAGAGGTCGCGTATGGGCTTGAT
>JANMKC010000412.1:0-7400 GCA_031371785.1 Flavobacteriales bacterium
TGAAGAGATTCGTTGCCGCGCCTTGATCGCACACCGTGATCGCGCCGTCTGTTCCTGCGTTCGGCGCAGCGTTGATCGTTACGGTCACTTGCGATTGATCGCTCACACAAGGCGCGGTCGCGGTGAGCGTGTACGTGTAGATGCCCGCAGCGTCCGCCGCCGGATCGAGCAGATTGCTGTGCGCCGCGCCACCGGGTGCGCTCCATGTTCCGCCGGCTTGCGCACTGGTGAGCTGCGCGAAGAGATCCGCTGATGCACTGTTGCCGCACAGGGTGATCGCGCCGTTCGTTCCCGCGTTGGGCGCAGCGTTCTCCGTCACGGTCACTGTCGATTGATCGTTCGCACATGGTGCGATGCCGACGAGCGTGTAGGTGTAAACGCCGCTCGCGTTCGTTGTTGGATCATACGTGCCGGTGAACGCACCACCGCCAGGAGCAGTCCATGTTCCACCGACTTGCGCACCCGCCAATTGCGTGAAAAGGTCGCTCGTCACACTGTTGCTGCATGTGGTCAGCGCGCCATCCATGCCCGCGTTCGGCGCTGCGTTCTCCGTTACCGTCACGATCGATTGGTCGTTCGCGCACGGCGCGATGCCGACAAGCGTGTAGGTGTAAACTCCGCTCGTGTTCGTAGCCGGATCATACGTCCCGCTGAACGCGCCTCCGCCGGGTGCGGTCCACGTCCCGCCTGCTTGCGCACCGGTGAGCTGCGCGAAGAGGTTGCTCGTCGCGGCATTGCTGCAGGTAGTGAGCGATCCGTCCGTTCCTGCGTTCAGTGCGGCGTTCTCCGTCACGGTCACTGTCGATTGATCGTTCGCACATGGTGCGATGCCGACGAGCGTGTAGGTGTAAACGCCGCTCGCGTTCACCGCCGGATCGTACGTGCCGCTGAACGCACCGCCACCGGGTGCGGTCCACGTTCCGCCCGCTTGAGCGCCGGTGAGCTGTGTGAAGAGGTTGCTCGTCGCGGCATTGCTGCAGGTGGTGAGCACTCCATCCGTTCCCGCGTTCGGCGCGGCGTTCTCCGTCACGGTCACTGTCGCTTGATCGTTCGCGCATGGTGCGATGCCGACCAGCGTGTAGGTGTAAACGCCGCTCGCGTTCACCGCCGGATCGTACGTGCCACTGAACGCACCACCACCGGGTGCCGTCCACGTTCCGCCTGCTTGCGCGCCGGTGAGTTGTGTGAACAGGTTGCTCGTCGAGGCATTGCTGCACGTTGTTAGCGCGCCGTCCGTTCCTGCGTTCGGCGCGGCGTTCTCCGTTACTGTGACGATCGATTGATCAGCTATGCACGGCGCACCGCCCGGAACCAGATACGTGTACACTCCGCCGACACTGACCGCTGGATCGTACGTTCCGCTGAACGCACCACCACCCGGAGCCGTCCATGTTCCACCTGCCTGCGCACCGGTGAGTTGCGTGAACAGGTTGCTCGTCGCACTGTTGCTGCACGTTGTCAACACGCCATCCGTGCCGGCGGTCGGGGCTTGATTCTCCGTTACCGTGACAGTGGCTTGATCGGCAACGCAAGGCACAATGCCCGCTACTGTGTAGGTGTACACACCTGATGTGTTCGCAGCGGCATCATACGTTCCATTGAAGGCACCACCACCCGGCGCGGTCCATGTGCCGCCCAATTGGGCACCGACCAACAACGTGACCAGATTTGTTGGTGCGTTCACGGAGCAGATCGAGAAGGTCGCATCAACACCCCCATTCGGTGCTGCATTCTCCGTAACCGTTACGATCGATTGATCAGCGGGGCAGGGAGCGATGCCCGCAAGCGAATAAGTGTAGATGCCGGGGGCGTTCGTTGCTGGGTTGTACGATCCGCCAAATGCCCCACCGCCGGGAGCGGTCCAAGTGCCACCAGCTTGTGCGCCCCCTCCCAACTGGCCGAACAGCGCGGTCGCGGCACTGTTACTACAAATGGAGAACACACCATCAGTGCCTGCGTTCGGCCCGGCGTTCTCCGTCACCGTTACGGTGGCTACCGAGTTCGCACAGGGTGCGGCCGTCACGGTGTAGGTATATATGCCTGGAACATCAACAGCCGGGTCGTACATGTTGCCGTGCGCTGCGCCGCCGGGCGCGGTCCATGTGCCTCCTGCTTGTGGAGTTCCGTTGAGGCGGGTGAAAATATCCGTCGGAGCGGACGATGAGCAGGTGGTGAGCGTGCCGTTGGTGCCAGCATTCGGCACGGCCACTTCGGTCACCGTCACCGTGGCAGCAGCATTGGCGCATGGTGCCGTGCCTGCAACGGTATAGGTATATACACCGGAGGAATGCACCGCCGGATTGTAGTTGCCACCGTTCGCACCGCCTCCGGGGGCGGTCCATGTGCCACCTGCTTGAGGTACACCACCGAGGTAGCCCACCAGTGCCACTGCGGCACCACTGGAGCAAATGCTCAGAACACCGTTGATGCCCGCGTTCGGTGCCGCCGTTTCGGCAACAATGACCGTGGCGCTCGCTCCCGGGCAACCGGCACCGCCAACCACGGAGTAGGTATAGATACCCGCGACGTTCACTGCGGGATCGTACGATCCACCGAAGGCACCGCCGCCCGGTGCGGTCCATGTGCCGCCAGCGCTCGGCGCGCCGCCCAGGCTGGTGAAAAGGTTCGTTGCGGCGGAGTTGGAACACAGCGAGAGGTTGCCGTTGCTCCCGGCATTGGGTGCCGCGAGATATGTGACGATCACCGTTGCCGAAGCGTGGGCGCACGCATTACCGGTCGTGTAGGTATAGAGACCTGCGGGATCCACCAGCGGATCGAACTGCCCGATGTGCGGGCTGCCGTTGGGATCGGTCCAATAGCCGTTCGGGTCCGGCGCACCGCCGAGCTCACCGATCAGGTTGAACGCGACGCCATTGGGACAGGCTTGCGCGCTCCCGTTGGTACCGGGCGATGGCGCAGGCCCCCCACCGATCACGGTGCTGATGTTCACCGCGATGGACGCGGTGTTCTCGATAGGGCACGAATTGTCGTCCGCTTGGATCAGCACGTTCACTGGCGTGTTGTTGATGTCGCCGGTCCAGCAGATGGTGGCCGTTACCGGGTTGGCGCCCGTGAGCGTGAAGGTGGAGCCCGGCAACAGGGTGGTGGCCTGTGACACCACTTGCAGCACCGTACCCGCGTCCGCGTCGCTGAAAGCGATGTCCACACAGAACGCCTCACCATCACACACCTCGATACTGCTGGGTCCGGTGAGGATGCCGCCCGTGTTGTTCACCACACCCTGGGTCGTCGGCGCGTTTCCAGTGCATGGCAGCACCACGAAAATGATATCGCGCATCACCGAACCGATCAAGTTCCCCAGATCATCATACTCATCCACCTGCATCACCACCACATAGTTCCCTTGCAACGTGGGGGTGAACACGATCTGGCCGGTGATCGGATCGACCGTGATCCCCGGCACCGGTGTAGTGCCGGAGTAGCCACCTTGGTAGAGGACGTTCTGCACCGTGCCGCCGAAGAACCGCGCGTTGATGAGCGAGTACACCAGTGTGTTGCCGTCCGGTTCGTTCACCCCGAAGTTGTAGTACACGGGTTGGTTCAAGCACACATACGGCAGCGACTGGTCCGAGAACACTGGCGAGTTGTCACAGGGTGCCGTGGCGTTGTTCAAGGTCGCTTCGATGTACATGCCCTGGTTACCCACCAGGTCGATGGCATTGCTCCGGCAGCAGATGTTCCAACTGATCGTCCATCCATCGCAGGGCGGCAGGTTCTGCACGGTCTGGAACTGGTACCAATTGATCCCCGGCAAGGCCCCGCCGTTGCAGGTGCTGCTCGGCAGCGCGGCCGCGCACAACTGGCTCACCTCCGCCGAAGTGGTCGGTGCGAGGTTGGCTATCGTGAAGGTGGTACCGCAATCACTGGTGAAGGTGATCGTTTGCGGGATGATGGTGAACCCGGCGCAATCCAGGAACAGATCGAGGTTGATCTGGTACTGGTTCCCGCCCAAGCACTGCCAGGTAATGCTGCCACCCGCATAATGCGCCGCCTCCGCCGGGACCACACCACACATCAGGGCGGGCACGGTCAAGCGCAAGAGCGCACGCGCGAACCTACTTCGAGTGTTGGTGGACACGTTCAGCGTTGGCAAGGGTGCCTGGAACAGCATCCCAAAACGGCCGCAAAGGTAGCCGATGCAGGGGGGTACGTCCAGCCACCGGGGTCTATCCACCATTTCAGCCGGGGTTTTATGAACGGCACAGCGATTTAAGGATCCGATCACTGGACGGGCGGCCTGCTCGCATTTACTTCGGGAGCCTTTCGCCGAAACCGGATCTGAGGCCGATGATGTTGGATACCCGATCCGTTCCACGGTATCAATGCGTTCGATGCCCTGCCGTTCCCTTTCTGCTGCTGCTCGTTGTGCGATAGGGAACGATTCTCGGACCAAGACGAAACCAGCATTATGGGCCTTGCTTGACACACCAATGCCCAGCCCGTATCGGCCCTTATCGTGACCGTCCAGAAGCCGGAGGCAAATGTTCGGCCCACTTGAGGACGCCGCTGGGTGGGCTGGATCCAACTGTTCAATGGGTCCCAGCTTGCATGCTTGGCATTCATAATCTTATGAACAGCGGTTGATCTTTAACTATACGTTCACAGCCCCGATGCCGCGTTGGTTACTTTTGCCCGCCTTTCGAGGACCCATAGCACCCAAACCATAGACCCATGCGTCGTACTCTACTCCTCCTTTCGGTGGCTTCCGCCCCGCTCTTCCTTAGCGCCCAATGCACCGATGTTTTCTTCTCTGAATACTGCGAAGGCAGTTCACAGAACAAGGCCCTGGAGCTCTACAACCCCACCCTGAACACTATTGACCTGAGCCAGTACGCGATCAAGCGTTACTCCAATGGTTCGTTCACAGCGACGGAAAGCCTGACCCTGAGCGGTACGATCGCTGCCAGCCATGCCATCGTGGTGACCAACGGCCAGTTGGATTCCACTGGCGGATTCGGCTGGTGTGACAGCACCCTCTACAACCTCGGACAACTCCACTGCTCCGGTGTTTACCCAACTCCCATGTACTACAACGGGGATGATGCCATGACGCTGGAGCGCCTCGATGGCACGATCATCGACATCATCGGTGAAGTGGGTGTGGATCCCGGAAGCGGATGGACCGACGATGCCACGGCCAACTATACCGATGCCAACGGGGGTGCCTACTGGACCAAGGACCAGACACTCGTGCGGAAGCATGCCGTCATGCAAGGTGTTACAAGCAACCCTTCGCCTTTCAACGTGACCCTCGAGTGGGATTCGCTGCCGAACAACAACTGGAGCAACCTCGGCACACACCTGTGTGATTGCCCTACGGTGGACGCCATCAGTGAACACCGGACGCAAACCATGGTCTTCGCACCGAACCCGATGCAGAATGGCCGCGTGATGATCAAGGCCACCGCTCGCATCAGCGCTGTGAATGTGTTCGACGCCCATGGCCGCTCTGTGTATTCAGCGGTTCCTGCTGAGAAGAACGGGACCTTCATCCTGGAACTATCGGACGCTGTGCCCGGACTCTACATGGTGCAGGTGGCGCTCGAAGGCGGAAGCCGCTTGAGCCGTGAGCTCATGGTGCGCTGATCGCATCCGCGCCATGCTCCGCCACATGGGTCGCAACGCACTGCTGTCGGCCGTTGCCTTCGTGTTCCCTGCCTTGTTGTTCGCCCAAAAAGGGGTGATCGAGGGTACGCTCAGCGATGGTGCCACCGGTGAAACGTTGATCGGTGCCACCGTGAAGATCGCCGATTCCACGGGTGTTTCCACGGATGTTGATGGGCACTATCACCTCGAAGCGCTTTACGGTAATTACACGCTGAAGGTGACCTACGTCGGCTACGAGGAGCAGATCCGACCCATCGAGGTGAAGGCACCCCGCATGGTGCTCGACCTGAAGATGAAGAGCATTACCCTCACCGAAGTGCAGGTGGTGGCGGACGTTGCCGTGAACCGGGAGACACCCGTGGCCTTCTCCACCATCGAGCCGCGCAAGATCCAGGAAGAGCTGGCCTCGCGCGACATCCCGATGCTGTTGAACAGCACGCCAGGCGTTTATGCCACTACCAACGGCGGTGGCGATGGCGATGCCCGGATCACCCTGCGTGGTTTCAGCCAGAGCAACGTGGCGGTGATGCTCGATGGCGTGCCAGTGAACGACATGGAGAACGGCACTGTTTACTGGAGCAACTGGTTCGGCCTGGATGCCGCGACGCGCAGCATCCAAGTGCAACGTGGCCTTGGCGCGAGCAAGATCGCCATCCCTTCCGTGGGCGGTACGATCAACATCCTCACCAAAGGGATCGACCAAAAACGGAGCTTGACGATCAAGCAGGAACTTGCCGACAACGACTATCTGCGTACCACTGTTGGGCTCACCAGCGGACGGATGAAAGGCGGTTGGGGGATCACCCTCGCAGGTTCGTTCAAGAAGGGCGATGGCTGGGTGGAGCAAACGTGGACCAAGGGGTGGTTCTACTTCGCCAAGATCGAGAAGCGGTTGGGAAAACACCTGCTCAGCTTGAGCGGTTTCGGCGCACCACAAGAGCATGGACAGCGTTCATACAAACTGCACATCGGCTCTTACAGTGCTGACTTCGCGAAGGACCAAGGGGTGGATGTGACGAACGCGCAGAACTACGGCCGCCAGTACAACCAGCATTGGGGCAACCTGGAGCGTTTTGATTTCACGTCCGATGGCACACGCTCCAACGTGAAAGGTGAAACCCTCAATGAGCGGAAGAACTATTTCCACAAGCCGCAGTTCTCGCTTCGCGATCTCTGGCAGGTGAACGACAAGTTGTACATCAGCAACGTGGCCTACCTGAGCATCGGGAATGGTGGCGGTACGAGGCTCACCAACGGCACACCGCCGCGCACGTCCGATGGCCTGATCGACTTCCAGCACGTCTACAACGAGAACTCCGGGTACGCCGGGATCTTCACCCCTTCCAACTTCGACAACAACCCCACGCGCAAGTCTTCCAACATCATCCGCAGTTTGGTGAACAACCACTTCTGGTATGGCTTGCTCACCACCGCCACCTACCGCATGAACGACAAGCTCACGCTCTCTGGCGGTTTGGACCTGCGCAGCTATCGCGGGGAGCACTATGCCGAGGTGTACGACCTGCTCGGTGGCAACTACTACATGAACACCAGCGGGCGCGACGAGAACGCGGCCAGCGATACGGTGCGCCTCGGCGACAAGATGAGCTACCACAATTCCGACCTCGTGAAGTGGGGCGGCGTGTTCATGCAATTGGAGCACCACACACCGGTCTTCAGTTGGTTCGTGAGCGGTACGGTGGCTACCACCGGTTACCAGCGTACCGACTACTTCCGCAAGCGCGACCTGGAGATCAATGGACAGTTCTTCC
>JANMKC010000444.1:0-16748 GCA_031371785.1 Flavobacteriales bacterium
GTGACAAGCGGGCACGTGCTCGGAATGTCCACTCCGGTGAGCAACAAGTTTTCCGGTGTGCAGTGCATATACCGAGCGATGGTGGTGTCCGTCATCACTGCCGCCACGCGTTCGGCCTGACCAGCGGTGAACATCTTTTCACAGGTGGAATAGTCCATCACATTGTCGACGTTCTCGATCACACCGGCTGTGCATTGGCTCAGTGTGGTATCGCAGGTGCCCACAATGGATCCTTTGGTGATCGGCGTATCGGCCACGCCATCGTCGTCGCAGTTCACCCCGCTGTTGTTCGTATAGCCGAAGGTGTGAAAGAGCCCGACCCAATGCCCCACTTCATGCGCAAGCACGCGCGGTCGGGTCTGCACATCGTAAGTCGTCATCACGATAACGTCCGCAGGATCCCCCGGCAATGGCGCGCCCGGCGTGGGGATGTACGAATGCGAATTGTAATCCGCATGAACGAAGATGTTCAGATAGCGCGAGGTGTTCTGGATGGAACCGGACACATCCGGAAGGAAGCCCACACCGTTCCACCAGTGATAGTCGATGCCGCTGGTGCAGTTGCCGTTCGTGTCGAGATGCGCGAGCCGGAGTTCCACGGAGAGATCGCTCACGAGATCGCGGAACGAGGAGCACACATCCGAAGTGTCACTATTGCGGCCTCGCAGATCAAGGTTGGCAAGTGCGATCATGTTCACCAATTGCTGCGCG
This sequence comes from Flavobacteriales bacterium, assembly GCA_031371785.1. Classification (GTDB taxonomy): domain Bacteria; phylum Bacteroidota; class Bacteroidia; order Flavobacteriales_F; family PHOS-HE28; genus PHOS-HE28. The sequence goes on from JANMKC010000444.1 coordinate 712, forward strand.
CTAACTGAAGGGAAGAGGTCGGTGTAGTAGACATGGATGATCGTGGGGATCACGAACTGCGCCGCGCTGTCGCTGCGGTCGATCGGCGCAGCATGCGAAGCGATCGGCATCGGTGGTGCGAAGGCGATCGCACCGCATTGCGCGGAGGCATCAACGATCGATGCGCAAGTGACGATAGCTGTGAGTGAGCGGTACAGGTTGTGAGGATCCATGAAGGGTTGACGTGGGATGCGGTGTGGTGGGTTGTTCAGCCGGGAATGTATCGGAGCGTCCCGCATCTTCACAGCCACTTCTTTCGGGTACACATTGAACCAAATGATCGAAGCCGCGTCGATACATTGCGAACACGATCAACAACGATCAACATGGAACGGATCACCACCCTCGGCATTTTCATGATCAGTGCCTCGCTTTGTTCGAGCCAACCGCTCGTCCACTTCGACTTCGTTACCCACAACGAGGAGACCGGACAGTGGAATGCCACCCTGTTCTACACGGCGAACCGCGCGCGGCTGCTCACGCTGGCCGATCACTTCCAAGCGAACGGCGTCACATGGAACATGCAGAGCGACCACGTGTATTTGTCCAACGTGCTCACGAAAGAAACTTCAACGTTGACATTGAACACCGCCGGCAAGAACATCCTCCGCTGGTTGCATGAGGACAAGGGAGTGGAGATGGATCCGCACGCGCACGAATCGCAATACATCTATCCCGATGTGGTGGCGCTGATGGATTCCATCGGCCTGCCGGAAAGCAAATTGATCGGCGGTTCGATCTACAATGAGTACAACGGCATCAACGTGTGGATGAACATGGAGAATGGACAGCACGGGATCATCTTCCCCGAGAAGTTCTGGCAGCCGGACTACCTGATGGGCGGAGGCACTCCGAACCATGTGAACGACCTTGATTACTACGGCTTCTGGAACCCGCAGGACACCGACAACTACCTCACGAACGATCCGACGAAGCACTTGCGCAACATCGGGGTCGGCTGCAGCATCAAGATCCAGGACACAACAAGTGTGGCCTACTTGATGGCGCAGGTACACGAAGCGGTGAACAACGTGCAGGACGGGACCTATCCGGCCAACGGCTTCTATGTGCAGACGATCTTCTTCGAGCAGGCTTCGCTGAACACGCTCGCGTACTATCAGAAGGTGATCGACATTGCCGACAGCGTGACGGCGATCGTGAACTCCGGCATGGCGGATTGGAAGACACTGAAGCAGTCGTACACGCAGTGGGAAAGCGATGGCGCGCAGGTTTTCCAGTGGGAATGCGGGCATGTATCCATGGGGATCATGCCGGCTGATGAGCGGATGGCGATCAGCATTGAGCCGATCTTCTTCACGGATCATGTCGCTTTGCGCAATGGAACAGGGGAGGAGATCTGTGAATTGCGCGATGTCCTTGGGCAACTTGTCTGGACAGGACGGCAGATCGGGAACCAGGATCTATCGGAGTTGGCTAGCGGACCATATGTGCTGACCGTAAAGGCCAAGTCCACCAGCCGGTCCTTCAAGCTCGTCAAGCGGTGAGGTGGATCCGGGGGATCGTCGGAATTGGGATCAACGACCATAGCTTGCGCGAAATCCATGACCATCATGTCAACGAAGAAAGCGACCCTGCGGAAGGGGAAGAGCAACAACAAGAAGACCATTGCGAAGTCGAGCAACACGCGTGCGAAGCGCAAAGCGGCCACGGCGAAAAAGATCGCGGCGGACGCAATGAAAGCAGCAACGATGAAAAGATCGGCAACCGTAGCGAAGCCGGTGGCAGCAAAGAAGGCCGCGCCGAAAAAAGCGGCAAGCGCGGCTGCGAAGAAATAGGGTTGTCGATCAGGCCATCACCTCCTCGCCGCTCATGAGCCAGTGTTCGGCTTCTTCCAGCGTACGGAAGTTCATGATCGGATAGGGGACGGAGGGAAGCACCGTTTGTATGACGCGCTCAATGGTGGTGCGATTGAAGAAATCAGGGCTCTGTACGATGGCCGCGCGTTCCAGCCCGGCCATGGCCATGCGTGGGGCCCAATCCGTGATCAGCCAGATCTCATCCTCGTGCAGGATCGCGCCACGGCGTCGTTGGTCCGTGAGAAAGTACCGCAGCTTGTGCTCCTCGATCAGCTGCACCGCCAGATCGAGCGTTGCGCGGTAAGTGCCACTGGGCGCGTAGTTCTTCCAGCGTATGATGATCACACGGCGTGCGGGATCCGCGGTCACGTTCACGTAAGGTGCGTCGTGTTCGATCGTTCCGGTAGGTGGTTCCATGCCTGTGAAGATAGCTGGTACCCCGATCATAGGTCACAGTGTGAAGCTTTCCGCATGACCGCCATGACGGAGGGTGTAGCGCGCCTAAATTTCCGCAATGCCCGGACGCTGCTTTTCCATCGTGCTCTTCGCATTGGCTTCGCTCAACCTTTGGGGCCAGGCGGAGGAGAGCAGCACGCCACCGCTCTTGATCGGTTACTACGCAGGGAATGGCGAGGACCTGGAGAAGTATCACATCGAAGAACTCACCCACTTGATCTGGTGCTTCGGGCATCTGGAGGGCGACAGCATGGTAGTGTTCCCGTCCAACGAACCTTATCCGAAGGCGCGCGAGAACGTGATCCGGACGATGGTGGGCTTCAAGGAACGGAACCCTGCGTTGAAAGTGCTGCTCTCCTTCGGTGGCTGGGGCGGATGTCGCACGTGCAGTGAGGTATTCAGCCGGGAAGAGGGGAGGAGGACCTTCGCCGCCAGCGTTCTTCACTTGATGCAACGCTTCCAAATCGACGGCATCGATCTCGACTGGGAGTATCCGGGGGTTGAAGGTCCGCCGGGCCATGCGTGGTCGCCTGATGACAAGGAGCACTTCACTGAACTGTTGAAGGAGTTGCGCCGCGTGCTTGGAGATGTGTACGAGATCAGTTTCGCCGTGGGTGGAACGGACGCGTGCATCCTGCGCGGCTTTGATCGGAAGGAAGTGATGCCGCTCGTGGACCGTGTACACATCATGAGCTACGACCTTGTTCACGGTTACAGCACCACCACCGGTCATCACACGCCGCTCTATTCCTGCGTGGGCCAGTCATTGTCCGCCGACCACGCTGTGCATTTGTTGGATTCTCTCGGGGTTCCGCGCGAAAAGGTGGTCATCGGTTCCGCGTTCTACGCGCGCATTTACAAGGATGTGCCGCCGGAGAACAACGGTCTTTTCCAGCCCGGGCAGTTCAACCATACCATTTCAGGCAGCGCGATGGACACGACCATCACGGAGGCGAAGGGTTGGAGAACGCTGCGCGATGAAGTAGCCCAAGCACCATACGCTTACAACGCGTCCACGCGCGAGTTCATCACCTACGACGATCCTGTGAGCATCGCTGCGAAGGCGCGCTATGTGCGTGAGCGGAAGTTGGGCGGCATCATGTTCTGGCAACTGGTCGGTGATCGGTTCGACCACGGACTGCTGGATTCGATGTATCGGGCGCTCCGTGTGCCTTGACCCACATCAAGAGCGCACTTGAACGATCTTGAACAGCGAACGATCTATGATCGGATCTTCAGATCACAGTGATCCCGGATCGGATCTATCGCGCGACCGTGAATCGTGCTTCGCCGAACGTGCCGCCCTTAGCATCGAGGACCCGAAGGAAGTATTCGCCGATCGACAGGTCCGCAACGTCCAGTCGTTTCTCGAAACGATCCATGACCGGGGCACTGGAGCGCTGAACGAGCTCGCCGTTCGCCGCGAAGACATCGAACGCGAGGATTTCCGATCCATGCGCATGTCCGCGCGCGGTAAGCGCGTTGTTCGCGGGGTTCGGAAGCACTTGCAAGGCATCCTCATTGCTCTGGTTCAAGCTGTTGATACTGGCCAGCACATTGCCCTTCGCGAACGCGTACTGCCCTTTGCGCAGCACGTCGATCTTGATGTAGCCAGAGCCATCGTTCAAGTTGCCGGCGGAGAGCGTGTAGTCCGGGTAGAGCTGCCATGGATCGGTAGGGGCGGCGCGGTAAACGAGGATCGCGTTGTCCTCTGAAGTGCTGAAGAGGTCTTGATCAAGTCCGGTGCTGTCGGCTCCGTGGTAATAGATGCGCGCGTTGAGCAAGGTGCCTTCCGGCCATATCCCGTCGACGTTCCAATAGTGCGTGCTGCTGATCTGGTAAATGCCCCAATCCATATTGTCCTGATCGGGCCCGGCCCAGATGTGCTCCACGCGCATGAGCGTGGAATCCACGATGGTGTTCTGGAAGAGGCGGAAGTCGGTTCGCTTCACCAGCGAAGGGAAGGACACGCCGGGATGTATCGTGAACTCAAGATCCATGCGCGCTTGGTTCAACCGGTTGTGACCATTGAGCACGGCCATCACCGGTTCGAAGTCGGCTTGCACGTTCACGTTGCTGAACTCGCCGCCAGCCACGATGTGGAATTCCTGGCGCTGCCAGTTCGCACCGATCAGCGTGAGGTCCAGTGGTACTTGCTCATGGAAGGCGGGCGCGGCGCGGAGGCGTTGTTGCAGTTGCAGGTCCACACTCCATAGGCCACCGTTGTTCTGCGCGTTCATCGAGCGCACGGTGAAGACGGAGAAGCCCGGCGTGAACACCTGGTCATTGAAGAACGGGGCCATGTCGACGCCGGTAGCCTGTTGCAATGCATCCTGGAAACCTGTTGCGGAAAGCGTGCTGTTGGCATGATCGATCAGCACATTGTGCATCGCTTGGCGGAAGAGCGTATCGCCCAGATAGCCTCGCAGGTTGTGCATCACCGCAGCGCCCTTGTAGTAGGTGTGCAGGCCGTAGATGATCGGATCGGGCATGGGGGAGAGCGCCTGGAAACCACCGTCCTGCAGGTGCGCTTGCTCGAGCACGTATACCTGGTTGTCCTTCACCACGTCGATGAACGCCTGTTCGCCACCGATCCATTCTTCGAGCAGGTGCGCGCTGTATTCCGCCGGACCTTCTTTCAGCCACATGTCGTTGTGCGTGTGTGGCGTCACCAGATCGCCCCACCAATGGTGGCCGAGCTCGTGGCCGAAGAGATGCCGGTTCTCGAAGAGCGATTGCGAGGGCATGAAATCCGGGTAGGCGATATTGGTGGCGATCTCCAACGCACCATCGGTGGTGAGCACGTAGCCGACGCGTTGGTAGGGGTAGGGCCCGTACCAGAATTCGTACGCATCGATGGCATCGCCGATGCTTGTGAACTTGCTCACCATCGCGTTCAACACTGCAGGTTTCGCGGTGAGCGTAATGGGCACGTCGCCGTAAGCTCCGGTGTGGACGAACGACGAATCCTGGTAATCGGCGACGGCGATGGCCGCGATGTGCGTAGGGATGGGTTGATCGAAGGAGTAGGAACGGATCACGGTATCGCCCGCGAGCTGTTGCTCGCCGAGGAAGGTGCCCTGGCAGTGCGCGCGGAACGTTCCAGAGCTCTTCACATGATACGCGTACGTGGCGCGCTCAACGAAGGAATCGAAGCACGGATACCACACCTTGCCGAAGTTGGGCGGAATGGTGCTCAGCCCGATGCCGAGGTTGTAGATGTAGCCCGATTCGAAGTAGAAGCCGCCCCAATCTGGATCCCGTGTCCCATGGCCATGGTAGTATGCGGTAAGCGCGTAGGTGGAACCAACCGACGCTTCGGGCAATTGGATGCGGAGCACATCACTGCTGTGGGAGAAAGGCAGCGGCGATCCATTGGCGGTCACTGAATCCACGGTGAGCGTGTCCATCAGGTCGAAGCCGATGGAAAGCTGCGTGATGAGCGGTGTGTAGGTGATTGTGGTTACCGCACGCAGAACCCTGTTCGTATAGTCGGTCACATCGATGGCGATGTCGTAGTTCAGGATATCGAACGTGTCGCTTCGCGCGATCACATCCTGGATATCGCGATCGCTGTTCGCCTGCGGACTATGGATGTGTGTTGACGGCTGGCGGAACAAGTGGCAACCGAACTTGTACGGTTGTGCGAACGAGGCGCAGGCGCACAGCATGGCCGCGATGAAGGATAGGCGTGGGGTTTTCATGGTACGCAGGGTGTGTGCCCAATACTAACGCAAGATCCCCGATGCGCGCCGATCCGATGAGGTGATGACGGTATGGCTGAGGACCGATCCAGAAACCCGCGAACACTTCAGCCTGTCTTTCCGTTACAGCGCCACCTCTTAGCGGAACGACCATGAAGAACGCATTGCTCATCACGCTGCTGCTCCCCTTGGCTGGCACGGCCCAGAACGTGGAATACGCGTGGCTGAACCAGCCTTGCGCTTCATTGCTCAACTGCGATACCGGATGCACGGCGTGCAACATGCCGGCGAACGCGAGCACACAGTTCTTCGGCAACGATGTGGGCTGGTTGGGCGTCGATGTCTGCCCGCATCCAGTGACGGTGGGCAACAACGCGCTCTTCACATACGGCTGGCCAACGATCCCGGACAATGACCACGCGGTGATCGTCACCGGCATCGCGTTCACGCCCACCCGCATCGATAGCATCATCATCCGCCACACGTCCGATCCCGACGGGCCGCAGCGGATGCAGGTGCGCTTCGGCATTAACCAGAGCATGCCCACGACGATCATCGGCGACGTGGACGTGCCTGAAGGATTCGGATCATCGGTCTTCACCAACTTGGGCGATGTGACGCACGACGAAACGATGGTGTATGGTTTCTTCTCCCTACTGCTTCAACCCTACCAAGGTGCCGGTGGCTCATGGGACCTGGACGACTTGCGCCTCGTGGGCAGCCCGATGGAAATGACCGGCATAGCCGATCTGCAATTGCCGGACACCAGCATCAACCTGCCACGTTATGATGCGCTGGGCCGGCCCATGGCGCAGAAGCGCGGTATCCGCTTCTACCTCGATCGCTCGAAGCGCGTGGTGCTCCAGTGAGCCCGTCGATGCTCCGCGTACTTTTCGCCGCACGAGCGAACGCGTGAGCACGGTCGACTACAATCATATCGAACGCAAGAAACCGATCTACCCGATCGGCCCCGAACTGGCGCGTTACCTCGCCAGCCATTCGCGCAGCACAGCGTTGCCGATCGCTTACGGGGATCTGCTTCGGCACGATGGCCTGATGGCCCAGCACGACGGCAACGGCAAGGAAACGCTGTGGACCACCGTGATGCTGAAGCCCAGCGAGATCGAGGACGTCCATGAGCGGCTGGTACATCTATACCAATTGCTCATCGCCGACGGGCGCAAGCTGCACCACCTCGTGGTGGCGAGCATCGACTTCTGCGCTTACGGCAACAGCCAGCCCTTCCGCATCAAGATCCTCAACCAGATCAACGACAACCACGACTACTACTACATCAAGCAGGCCGATGCGAGCCGTGTCTATGGCCTGGAACTCGAGCACATGCTCAGCCCGAACAAGATCAACTACATATGCCAGGGCAGTACGCTGGTGGAAGAGCACATCATCGGCGTGCCAGGTGATGACTTCATGATGGACCCGCAGCTCTATGGCGGCAACTTCAACGCGGTGCGGCTCAGCAAGGAGTTCGTGAAGTTCAATGAGCGCTGCTTCGTGCGCCTGCTCGGCGACATGCGCGCGTACAACTTCGTAGTGGATGTGATCCAGGATTTCGATCGTGTGCAATACCGCCTGCGCAGCATCGACTTCGATCAACAGAGCTATGAGGGTCGCATGCGCATCTACCTGCCGCAGTTCTACAAGGAGAACCTGCCTTTCGTCAACCTCGCGCAACAGCACCTGAGCCCGGAAACCGCCGAGCAGTACGGTCACGAGGAGCGATCACTGCTGCGCAAGCGCTACAAATTGGCGGAGGACCAGATCACGCAATTGCTCGTGGTGATGAAACAGGACCGCATCAGCACCGATGAGCACCGGGCCATGTTGCGCAGCGAACTTGGTGGTCACCATCGCACCAACGGGTTCGTGAGCTGCACTTCCATGGGCGAGATATTGGAGTTGCAGTTGAAGTGCGTGCTCGGATTGGATTGAGCCGGTTGCCCTTCACCCGGTTCGCCAACCGCCTCAACCCTTCCTGCGCTTGAGTTCCTGCACATCCAAGAGATCCTTCGGACGTGCCGCACGCAGTTTGCTCGCGAGCAGATCCTCGTAGCCCAACACCCGATACTTCACCACCGGATGCCCGATGATCCGTGTTGCTTCGCTGCGCTCCCAGGCTTCTTCGAACGTGCAACCGGGGTTGAAGCGCGTTATGAGTTCGATCTCCAGGTCAGGAGAGATCTTGATGGATATGTTCTGGTCCTGGTGCAGCACCGCTCCGGGTAACCGTACCACATCGAAGCCCAATGAACGCAGTGCTTCGGTGAGCCGCTGGAAATTGGCTGCACTGGGTTCGATCCAGAAGTCGATATCCGCGGAATGGCGCTGATAGCCATGGAAATTCACGGCACCTCCGCCAACCATGAGCATTCTCACGTCATGTGCATGGGTGGCGCGCAAGAACGCGCCCACCTCCTCATCGAACCGCATCATCGCGTTTGCGGATGATGAAGTTCGCTGACCTGTCTTCTCTTTCTTCCGATATGTCGCTGTGGCCGTTGAAACTTCGCAGGAACCACATCACCCGCTCATGCGGCGAAAGCGCGAGGAACTCACGCTCCCGGCGGGCGTTGCTCTCTTCCTTGCTCTCGAAGCGGATGCGGGTATCCATGTTGCTCAAAAGTAACGCGGACGCCACCATGTGTTCAATGATGATACCATCACTGCGATTGTGGATCAGGATCCATCAGCGTTGCCCGTTGGATCGGTCTTTGACCGCCGAATCGTCTTCGCGAGTGCGGCGTTCATCCGCGTTCCTATCTCTTTTCCTCGCCCTCGGATGGAACCGCATGATGTTGCTGCGCAGGTATTCCCGATCGAGGTGCGTATAGATCTCCGTGGTGGTGATGCTCGCATGGCCCAGCATCTCCTGCACCGCTCGCAGGTCCGCGCCGCCTTCCACCAGATGGGTGGCGAAGGAATGCCGAAAGGTGTGCGGGCTGATCGTTTTCTTCACGCCAGCCAGTTCCGCGAGGCGCTTTGTGATCTTGAAGACGCTTATGCGTGAGAGCCCGCCGCCGCGCGCGTTCAGGAAGAGGATGTCCTCCGCGTTCTTTTTCATCGGCAGGTGTACACGTTCATCATCGCGGTAGCGTTCGATCTGCTTCATCGCCTCGGGACTGATCGGCACTAGGCGTTCCTTGTCGCCTTTGCCGATCACGCGGATGAAGCCCTCGCTGAAATGCAGCCAACTCATGCGCAACCCGCAGAGTTCGCTCACGCGGAGGCCGCATCCGTAGAGCGTTTCGAGTATCGCGCGATCGCGATGCGCAAGCCGCTTGCTCATGTCGATCGCCGCCACCATGTCATCGATCTCCTCAATGCTGAGGAACACCGGCAGGTAGCGGCCCGTGCGCGGGCTTTCCAAAAGTTCAGTGGGGTCGACCGTGATCGCTTTCTCGATGCGCAGCATTTTGTAGAAGCCGCGCACCGCGCTGATCAGGCGCGCTTGACTGGTGGCACTGAGGCCTTCCTTGGCCGTGTACGTCACGAAGCCTTGCAGGTCGTCGAGGGCCATCGCTTCGGGGGTGATGGAAGGCGTGTGCTTCTCCGCATAAGCGCGCAGCTTGCCAAGGTCGCGCAGGTATGCCTCCACTGTGCGGTCGCTCAGGGAGCGCTCCAATTTCAGGTGGATGCGGAAGTCGGAGAGAGCGGGTTGCCATTGCATCGGCTTGCAAGTTGAGGGAGTGTAGGGAGTGGAAAAGTGAAAGAGTGAAAGGGTTCATGCACGGCGCTCTGTTGACCACGCCGGCTTTCACTTCTTCACTTTCTACACTCCTCCTTCACTATTCTTCCCCAAGGGGGAAGGCCCTGTACTGTTGAAAACTTCACCGCCGGAAATTTGGTCAACCCGTTGAGGCTTGCTTAATTGTCCGTCGCAAGTCTGCCAGAAAAACCGTCAGATCAACAAACGCGATGCTGCTCGACACGATGCCGAAGGAAGGAGAGAAGGCCCCCGCGTTCACCGCGAAGGACCAGGACGGTCGCGTGGTGAAGCTTGCCGAGCTGAAAGGGAAGAAGGTGGTGTTGTTCTTCTATCCGGAAGATGACTCGCCCACCTGCACGGTGCAAGTGTGCAACCTGCGTGACAACCATGCGGAGTTGAAGATGGCGGGCTATGAGATCTTCGGTGTGAGCCCTGAAGGGGAAGAGAGCCACAAGAAGTTCGCGCGCAAGTTCAAGCTGCCCTTCACCTTGCTGGCCGATGAAGGCAAGAAGATCATCAACGCCTATGGTGTGTGGGGGCCGAAAGAACTGTACGGCCGGAAGTACGAAGGTCTGCACCGCACCACCTTCCTGATCGATGGGAAGGGCGTGATCGAGCGGGTGATCACGGGCGTGCGCACGAAGATCCATACCGAACAGATCCTGAAGGCCGGTAAGGGCGACGCACGCATCGCCCCAGACGCACGCATCGCCCGCAAGCGCGCCGCACAATCCGCATAACGACGAAAATCAGCAAGGGCGCGAGATCCCGGCCCCAACAACCAGCAACCAGCAACCAACAACAAGGAACCAATGGCAACGGAAGTGAACAAGGAGAAGCTGAAGGCACTTCAGCTCACGATGGACAAGATGGAGAAGACCTTCGGTAAGGGGGCCATCATGCGCATGGGCGACGACGCCATCGAACAAGTGGAGGTGATCCCCAGCGGCAGCATCGGGCTGGACATGGCGCTCGGCGTGGGCGGTTATCCGAAAGGTCGCGTGGTGGAGATCTACGGACCCGAATCGAGCGGCAAGACCACGCTCGCGATCCACGCCATCGCGGAATGCCAGCGCCGTGGAGGCATCGCGGCGATGATCGATGCGGAGCACGCCTTCGATCGCTTCTATGCGGAGAGCCTCGGCGTGGACACCGAGAACCTGTTGATCAGCCAGCCGGACAATGGCGAGCAAGCATTGGAGATCGCCGACAACCTGATCCGCTCCGGTGCCATCGACATCCTGGTGGTGGACAGCGTTGCGGCGCTCACCCCACGCGCGGAGATCGAAGGCGAGATGGGCGACAGTTCGATGGGCCTGCAGGCGCGGCTGATGAGCAAGGCGCTGCGCAAGCTCACCGGCACCATCAGCAAGACCGGCTGCTGCTGCATCTTCATCAATCAATTGCGCGAGAAGATCGGCGTGATGTTCGGCAACCCCGAGACCACCACCGGCGGCAACGCGCTGAAGTTCTATGCGAGCATCCGCTTGGACATCCGCCGTATGACGCAGATCAAGGACGGGGAGAACGTGGTAGGCAACCGCACCAAGGTGAAAGTGGTGAAGAACAAGGTAGCCCCGCCTTTCCGCAGGGCCGAGTTCGACATCATGTTCGGCAAAGGCATCAGCAAGACCGGCGAGATCATCGACATGGGCGTGGAGATGAACATCATCAAGAAGAGCGGCAGCTGGTTCTCTTACGAGGACAACAAGTTGGGCCAAGGCCGCGATGCGGTGCGCCAGTTGTTGGACGACAATACCGAGCTCTGCGAGGAACTGGAGAAGAGGATCAAGGACACCGCTTCCAAGGTGGAAGTAGCCGTAGCCTGATCCACCACGCGGTTGGCCGACGCACCGCTCTTCGCGCGTCGGCAAGGGTTCTACATTCGGGTCCTCGTGCATTCACGCACGGGGATCCGGTGTTCATGGGGATGGAGAGGACAGGGTGGTTGGCATGCGCGGCGCTGCTGGTGTCATGTGGGCACAACAACCAGCAACAAGCGGACACTTCAACTGTGCATCCGGCATCAGCGACGGACAGCATCGGTATCGCGCTGGTGGCCATCGATCAGCGCATCGTTGCCGATCCCGGTAATGCGGCGCTCTATGCGGAGCGTGCGCAACTGTACACCGCCCGCGACAGCACCAAGCGCGCGTTGTTCGACATGGAACGCGCGATCCGGCTGGACAGCATGAACGTGGAGTACCACTTGCGCGCCGGTGATCTTTACTACAAGACCATCCAAGTGGACAAGGCGCTGAAGCAATTCACAAGAGCCGGAGAACTCGCACCCACGGATGTGCGCCCGCGGCTCAAGCTCGCGGAGATCGATCTTGTGCTGCGCAAATACCCGGAGAGCATGGACCTGGTGAACGGGGTGCTGCGGCAGGACCCCACCGCCGCGCACGGCTACTACCTCAAAGGCTGGATACACATGGAAACGCACGACACGGATCGCGCGATCAGCAGTTTCCGCACGGCCGTGGAACAAGATGCACAGGACTATGACTCGTACCTGATCCTTGGAAAGCTCAGCGCCGCACGTCGTGATCCGCTAGCCGAGCAGTACTACAGCACGGCCAGCGACCTGCGACCGGAACTGGTGGAAGCGATCTACAACAAGGCCATCTTCTGCCAGGACAATGGGAAGGACAGCACAGCGCTGGCGTGTTACCAGCGTATCAAGAAGATCGATCCGCACAACGCGCTCGCGTGGAACAACAGCGGATGGATCCGGCTCGAACATTTCCACGACTACGAGCAGGCGAAGCGGGACTTCTCCAAAGCGATCGACATAGAGACCAACTATGCGGATGCATGGTACAACCGTGGCGTGGCCATGGAGCGCACCAATGAGTTGGACAGCGCCGCGGCCAACTACCAGATCTGCCTGAGCATTCAGCCTGCGCACACGCTCGCGGCCGAGGCTGTCGATCGGCTGGTGAAGAAGGGCGTGCGCATCAAGTCACACGAAAAACGGTAGGGGCGACGTTCACGTCGCCCATCTTGGTGAACCCCACGTTCACCTCGCCCATGTTGGTGAACCCCACGTTTACCTCGCCCTGTTTGATGGGCCGACCGAACGAACGCATGAACACGAAAGCCTCCGGAACATTCCGAAGGCTTTCTGGACTTTACCCGCCTTCGCGAAACGCTTCTGCGGGCGGTCCACCTGCGTCCGCCATAAGGCGGAATTCGGCGGAGGAACGTGGAGCGAAAGGGAGTCGAACCCTCGACCTCGTCATTGCGAACGACGCGCTCTAGCCAGCTGAGCTACCGCCCCGGTACCGGCAGCGAATTTGGTGGATCTTCCCGAATGACGAACGCATGGTCACCCGCCAAGTAGCATCGGCGGATCCCGGCATCATAGGGTCTTCACCACAGGACCGCTTGTAAGCACGCGTGATCCGTCGACATCCATCACGCGCACTTGGTACAGACCGTCGTGCAGTGATGACAGATCGATCTCCAACGTGTTCGTCAACCTGAACGAAGCCACCCGCGAACCCAGTGCATCGTACACTTCGGCAGTGCAACCGGCGAGCGCATCAAGTACACCGATGTGCAATTTGTCCGTGAAAGGATCGGGCCAAGCGTTGAGCGGAGCGGGCGCGTGGTTCTCATCGAACCCGATGGTGGAAGCATCGGTGAACACATCCACGATGGTGGGGAAATTGGCGAAGGTCTCATCCACCCCGCCAAAGAGGAACACCTGGTTGCCCGATGCCGCTGCCGCGAAATTGATGCGGGTGCTGCTCATCGTTGCGGTGCTCCATTGGTCCGTGGAGGCGTTGTAGATATCCACCACATCAGAAGCGTTGAGGAAGGACCAGCCCGCCATGTCATCATCTCCTCCACCTGCGAAAATGGCATAGTTGCCGGTAACCGCTGCTTGTATCCCACATCGCGCGACGGAGATCGAATCGATCGACCAGGTGTCCGTTCCAGCGTCATAGACATCCACGCGATCCGAATTGTTCACCAGTTCCTGCGTTCCGCCAGCGAAGAGCACCTTGTTGCCCACGGCCGCGCCGCCGCCGAAGAAAGCCCGTGCCTGCGAAAGCGTGCCAATGGTCCACATGTTCGTGGCGGCATCGTAGATGTCCACGCGGTCCGACGCGAGCCCATTGCCTTGGTAGCCACCAGCGAAGTACGCTTTGGTACCGAGCACGGCACTGGCCATTCCGCCACGCTCCTGTGAAAGTTGCGCCGTGCTCCACGTGTGTGCGGTGGTGTCATAGATATCCACCACGGCGGAACTGCCTGTGATCAGATAGACCGAACCGTTCCACAGGACGATCAATCCGCCTGCGAAAAGCACCTTGTTCCCGACCGCTGCCCCGGACAGTTCCAAGCGGGCCTGCGTGAGCTGGTGTTCATCCAGGAGGCTGTTCGTTGAAAGATCGAAGATCTCCACCATTGCGGAGGGGACCGCATCGGCATTGCGGATGCCACCTGCGCAGAAGAGCAGGTCGCCATTGATCGCACAAGCGATCTTGTAGCGCGCTTCGGACAAATAGAGGTCGCTACCATAGATCCCCGCTCCCCGCCGATAGTCCAGAATGTCATTGTTGTCCAGGTCGCTGGCATTGAAGCCGCCAACGGCCATGGCCCGGTCGAAATTGCCAATGCCGGTGATCTGCACACGACCTGGATCCATTTGCATGGTGCTCCATTGGGCCTGTGACGCCTGTACCCCTGTGAAGAGGAAGAGGAAGTGGAAGTAGAATGTGCGCATGATGTGGGCCGGTCAGGTTGAATGTGAGGGCCGATCGCGTGGCCACGATGCAAAGAGACCGATGCGCAAGCGCCTTCGCAATAACCCGTTGGTGGTATACGGATGGCAGGCCGTGTACCACTCGCGGGGTGTTGCATGCCCGGGCTTTCAGCGGCACCTTCGCCGCGTGGGAAAGTCATTTCGGGGATCGTTGCAACGGCGAGGACTTCCTTTCGAGCATCACAACATTGGCAGTTGACGTGGTGCTGATGGACATCAACCTGCCGGGCAAGAGCGGCATTGAACGCATCCGGGAGGCCAAGCCACACGATGCCGCCAAACAATACCTCGTCCTCACCGTCTTCGAGAACCCCGCGTACATCTTCCAAGCGCTCTGTGCTGGAGCCACCGGTTATCTGGTGAAGAACACCGATCCAGCGGAGATCATCGCTGCGGTGCGAGGTGCATGCTGGCGGCTCGCCTATGTCATCGGCCATCGCGCGCATGGTGGTGAACTCGCTCCAGAAAGAAGTACAACAACGCATCAACGACGAGAAGCTCACCGATCGCGAGAAGGGCGTACTGGACCTGCTGGCCAATGGGCTCATGTACAAGGAGATCGCGGCAAAGGCGGGGATCAGCGTGGAAACCGTGCGGAAGCACGTGCGGCACATCTACGAGAAGTTGCAGGTATCCTCACGCACGCAAGCGATACGAAAGGCGTATCCCGCAAGCCGCAGGTGATCCCATAACTCGGGACGGCGCAGCCTGTTCTACGAATCGGTTACAGCGCTTGCAGAAGGCATCATTCAGCTTTGTCGCGGACCTCGGATCCCCGCATAGTGTGCTGGAAGAGACACAACGGATCCTGCCCACATGGACTGTCCGACCTTCATCCCGATCCTCAACGAACGCATCGCTCTCCGTGCGGCATTTCAATCCAGGCTGTGCGCCATGTTCCAGCCGGATACATGGACCTTGAAAGCATCGCCTATGCACGTCCAATTGGCGGTAAGCTTCTCGATCACTGGCACCGGTTATGTGTATGACATGTGAGCCGGTTCCCCGTTCGCGTTCATCGCCCTCTACGAATTGAACAACACATCGGTGGAAGTGTTGGCCGTATTCCGTTAGGTGTCGCCGCGTGGATCCATTATCTCTGTGCGACCAACAACCCATTTCCGCTTTGCTTTCCACTATGCGACCATTCTCCCACGCTCGCCTCGGACTTTTCGGCGGCCTGCTGTGCCAGATCCTCATCACCGCGCCCAGCATGGCGCAGCTTCCGACTTCCGTGGATATCGATCTGGCCGACAACCCTTCCGCCGATAGCTTGGAGGTGCGCGTACGCGCCAATGGTGCCGGTTTTTTCGACCTGCTCACCGCTCTCACCTTCACCCTGCGCTGGACGGATACTTCACCGGCCGTGCTCGCGGGCCGCACGTTGAACTGCCCCACCGGAGTGCCCATCGGTCCATCGGCGGTTATCACTGCCGGCGGTTACCACTACAAGACCTACAATGCGTTTGGCCTGTCGCCGATCGCGGACGAATGCCCCGGCCAAGTATGGCCTGCGGACG
>JANMKC010000468.1:0-2408 GCA_031371785.1 Flavobacteriales bacterium
GCCACGTCCGATTCTGTGCAGGGCCTGATCGCCCAAGGCCGCACGATCGCTGAAACGCTGGAGATCGCTCGCGATGTGGAGAAGAAACTTATCGAGGCCGCTGATCCATCGGCGAGCGGAAAGCCGTTGGAATTCGGTGACAACTTCGACTATCCGCTTGTGGTAGGGTTCTGATGGACCGTCTTGGTGGCTTCCGTTACCGCGACATCGTTGCGCGGTTGAAGTAGTTCGGTTTCCAGTTCCATCGTCAAGCGGCCGGAGGCCATGAGATCTGGTATTGCGCGCGAACCAACCGATACACGACCAACCCCAATCACTCCGGTGACATGCCCGAAGGGACACTACGGGCGATCCTCAAGCAAGCGGGAGTGAACGCAGATGAATTCCAGAAGGCCCGATAGCTCGCGAACTATTACGACATCGAGTCTGTGGCTCGTGCTTCCGTAGTCCCTTCTTCTTCGCTCCCAACGAATGGGGGCTCCTACCGAACTTCGGCCCGATGAACGCTTCAGCTGAACTCCGCAGATCCGGTTTCAGGGCCACCGTGGTGCTTTATGGTCTAGCGCTGGCGGCACTGGTATTCATCCTGAAGTACGTCGAGTACCGCTTCTTGATCCGCGACCTGTCCGTGGAAGTGTACATCGGTGTGGTGGCCGTGCTGTTCACAGCCTTGGGCATCTGGGTGGGATCGAAGCTGCTCGCGGAGAAGAAGAACGTCGTGCCTGCCGAACCGCCACACCTGCTGGATGAAGAAGCCTTGCGCCTGCCTGCCGGACAGGCAGGCTCGCTCGGCATCAGCGCGCGCGAGCTGGAGGTGCTGCGATCGATGGCCAACGGACATTCCAACCAGGAGATCGCGGACAAGCTTTTCATTTCGCTGGCCACCGTGAAATCCCATTCATCGAATTTGTTCGGGAAGCTGGAGGTGAGATCCCGCACGCAGGCGGTCCTAAAAGCCAAAGCGGTCGGCGTCATTCCTTGAACGGTGTCCTACTTAGGGATGGATCCGCACGAGCGCGCGAGATCCATACCAAAGGATGAGATCCGGAGCGCGGTACCGTCGTTGATTCGCGATCACAAAACCCATCACGCATGAAAAGGATCGTCCTCATCTATGGCCTCATCGCCGGGGTCGTTGTCTCCGTATTGATGCTCTCAAACGTCTCCATCATGGGCTGCGGCTGGGAATATGGGCTTCTGGCCGGTTACACGACGATGGTCATTGCCCTGGGCACCATCTTCTTCGCCGTGAAGGCCTATCGGGACCGGTCGGGAGGGTCCATCGGATTCGGGAAGGCCTTCGTGATGGGCTTGTACATCACCCTGATCGCCTCCACGCTCTACGTGGCCAGCTGGATGGTGTACAGCAGCACCATGGAGCCGGACTTCATGACGCAGTACATCGCGCATACGGAGGAACAAATGAGAAGCGAGGGCAAACCGGAAGCGGAGATGGAAGCCGAACTGAAGGAGTTGCGGGATTCCGCCGAGATGTACAAGAACCCTGTCGTGAAGATCGGGATGACGTACATGGAGATCCTGCCGGTCGGCCTGTTGATCAGCTTGCTTTGCGCGGCCATCCTGAAGCGCAAGGCTCCGATACAAACGATATGAGACCATGAGAACCAAGCTCCTCCTTCTCCTTCCGGTGGCGGCGATCGCTTTCGCCGCGGGCCGCGTCACAGCACCCGCGACATCCGATGAGCCGCGAGCGACCGGCATCGGCGGCATCTTTTTCAAGAGCAAGGACCCCAAGGCCTTGCGCGCGTGGTACCAGAAGCAGCTGGGCATGCCCATGAACGAGTACGGTGCCGTGTTCGAGTACGGCGATGCCGATGCGGACGGTCGTGGCTATCTGCAATGGAGTGCCTTCGGCGCGCGCACCAAGTATTTCGCACCGAGCCCGAAGGACTTCATGATCAACTACCGCGTGGTGCATCTCGATGAACTGATGAAGAAGATGCGCGCGGATGGCGTGGTGTTCACGGACACCATCGAGCGTGTCGAATACGGCGCTTTTGTCCACGCGCTGGATCCCGACAGCAACAAATTGGAATTGTGGGAACCCATTGACACGGCCTATGGCCGCATCGGCGGGACCACGATCAAGTAGCCGCGATCCTTGGAGTTGCGGCTCCCACTTGCGCGTGATGCCGCATAATTTGGCGCTCCAAAACAACGCGATCATGCCCGCCCGCACGACCAAGAGCAGCAAGCCTGTAGTGAAGATATCTTCATCCCGCACCAGCGGGAAGTCTGCCACCATTGCAACGAAGTCCAAGTCCACGCCGAAGACCGAATTGAAGGATTGGCGCGACGACACCCTGGCCCGCATCCGCGCACTGATCCGCGAGGCCGATCCGCAAGTGATCGAGGAGCAGAAGTGGAAGAAGCCTTCGAACCCCGCT
>JANMKC010000470.1:0-5395 GCA_031371785.1 Flavobacteriales bacterium
CGTTCGCATCGAACACCATGTCCTGCACGGTGTTGTTGAAACCACTGCCGGGGTTGAAGGAGGTGTCGAGCAGGCCAGCCGGGGTGAGCCGGGCGATGCCATGCCGTATGACCCCGTTCACCAAGGCGAACTGACCGCCAATAATGATGTTGCCATCCGGTTGCACGAGGATGCTGTACACGAACAACGAGATCGTCGGGGTGAAGCCGGTATCCAAGGTGCCATCCGCGTTGAGCCGCGCCAGGTATGCCTGCGGCTGGCCGCCCACGGAGGTGAAATTGCCGCCGATCAACAGCTTGCCATCGGCCTGCAGGGCCATGCAGATCACATTGGCTCCCAACAGACCAACAGCAGCGTTGAAGGCATTGTCAGGAGCACCATTGGGGAACATCCGTGCGATCCGGTTGGCGGGCGCACCTCCGAACGCACTGAAGGCACCGCCCACCACGATCATGCCATCGGCTTGCACTACCGCGCAATACGCGGATGAGTTCGCACCTCCGTTCGTATTGAACGCTGGATCCAGCGTGCCCGGTTGGGCCACGGCGCGATCAAAGGCGAAAAACAGAACGAAGCAGAAGAGCGGATACGTTCGTCCCATGGTCCAAGAAATTTGCCGATGGTCAGGCGGTGGTTCGATCAGACGCCCGGCAGGAGAAATCCAAGCGCTGGCCAAACTACGGAGCGGCAGGCCATGATCAACGGTTGGGTGTTGAAATGTTCTCTGTGGCGTTCGATCAACTTGGGATATTTTCGATATGCACAGGCGGTTCAACGATCTTATCAGCCATGGATCGCGCGCTGATGCGCATCTTCACCCACTATCCTGATCGATCATGCGCCACTTGACCACCCCCGCGTTTCTCCTGTTCGCATCCTTGAGCGCTTCCGCCCACGAAGGCATGTGGGTGCCCACCTTGCTCCAGGTTATTGAAGGGGACATGCGTAGCGAGGGGTTGATGATCAACGCCGAGGACATCTACAGCATCAACCACGGCAGCTTGAAGGATGCCACGGTGCTTTTCGGTGGCGGCTGCACGGCCGAAGTGATCAGCGAGCAAGGGCTGATCCTCACGAACCACCATTGCGGGTTCAGCGCCATCCAGGAACACAGCTCGGTGGACCACGACCTCTTGACCGAAGGCTTCCAAGCCACCACGTTCGCTGACGAGCTGCGGAACAATGGTCTCACGGCCACCTTCATCGTACGTATGGAAGACGTTACCGATCGTGTACTGGCAGGGCTCACGCCGGATATGAACGAAGCCGCGCGCCGGGATGCCGTTGGCAAGTTGGGCAATGCCATCATCAATGAAGCGGAGAACGGCACGGGCTACAACGCGGTGGTGCGACCGTTCAACTATGGCAACAGCTATTACCTCATCGTGAGCGAGACCTTCCGCGATGTGCGCCTCGTGTGCGCTCCGCCGGGTGCCATCGGCAAGTTCGGCGGAGATACGGACAACTGGATGTGGCCGCGGCACAATGCGGATTTCAGCATCTTCCGCATCTATGCTGACAAGGACAACAAGCCGACGGACTTCGCCCTCACCAACGTGCCCTTCCAGCCCGCGCGCAGCCTCTCCGTGTGCATGGACGGAGTGAAAGAAGGCGACTTCGACATGATCTACGGTTTCCCCGGAAGCACCCAGCGCTACCTGAGCAGCTACGCGGTGGACTACGTGATGAACATCGGCGATCCTATGCGCATCCGCATGCGCGAGGCGGCACTGAACGTGATCGACGCGGCGATGCTGGCCAGCGACCGCACGCGGATCCAATACGCCAGCAAGCAGAGCGGGATCAGCAACGCGTACAAGAAATGGATCGGTGAGGTGCGCGGGATCAAGGAACTGCGCACGCCTGACAGCAAACGGGCGTTCGAGGCCACCTTCCTGGTGCGGGCGAAGAGCGCGGACAAGAGCGCATACGCGCAAGCGCTCACGGATCTCGCCGCCGTGTACGCGGACTATCCACGCTATGCGAAAGCGCGCGATCTCTTCACGGAGTTCATCGGCGCGGGCCAGGACCTGCTGAAGTTCTGCGATGGGTACAAGGCGCTGATCACGGGATATGATGAACTGAAGAAGAACGGGAAGCTCGAGGCGGAACTGGCACGGTTGCGCGCAGGGAGCGGCGCATGGTCCAGGAACTATGATGTGGAGGTGGACAAGCGCGTGTTCAAGGTGCAACTGCCGATCTACCGCGCGAACGTGGATGTGGATCTCGCCCCCGATGCGTTGGCGGAGATCACCACAAAGTACAAGGGCAGCACCGATGATTACGTGGACGCGATCTACGCGCACACCGTCTTCACCGACAGCACCAAGTTGCGGAACGCCCTCGATCATCTGTCGTCCAAGGCGGCGAAGAAACTGGCGAAGGATCCCGCGTTCGCACTTTCGCAGTCGTTCTACACAACGTTCGGTACGAAAGTGAAACCGAAGGTGGCCGAGTATGGTGAGCGCATCGACACCGACATGCGCACATACGTGAAAGGGCAAATGGAACTGTTCCCGGAGAAAACATACTGGCCGGATGCGAACAGCACGCTGCGCCTGAGCTACGGGCATGTGGAAGGTAGTGGGCCGCGCGACGGCGTGCGGTACGAAGCATTCACCACCCTGCGCGGTGTGATGGAGAAATATATCCCGGGCGATGCGGAATTCGATGTGCCCAAGAAGCTCATCGACCTGTACAACACGAAAGACTACGCGCCATACAGCTCGACCGGTGACATGCCCGTCTGTTTCACATCGAGCCTGCACACAACCGGAGGCAATAGCGGTAGCCCGGTGTTGAACGGTCGCGGCGAACTCATCGGGCTGAACTTCGATCGTACGTGGGAGAGCACCATGAGCGACATCGAGTTCGACCCCGCGAAATGCCGCAGTATCGCGGTGGATATCCGCTACGTGCTCTTCGTGGTTGACAAGGTCTGCGGTGCGCACCGCTTGATCGACGAGATGAAGCTCGTGCGCCATGCGGGTGAGCCGTACATGATCCACCTGCCGATACATCGATGATCGACCACGGCGATCTCTCCGGTCATTTTCCCTGAACAACCCCTTTCAACCATCATCCCCATGTGGACCGAACAGGACAACAAATTGCAACGCGACTTCCGTTTCAAGAACTTCAGCGAAGCCTTCGCGTTCATGACGCGAGTGGCATTGATCGCGGAGAAGATGGACCACCATCCGGAATGGAGCAATGTTTACGACCGCGTACACATCGCGTTGAGCACGCACTCGGCCGGTGATGTGATCACCGACAAGGATCGCAAGCTGGCCGAAGCCATCGACCGGCTCTCTGGCAGCAAATGAAAAGCCCCCGATCGATCGGGGGCTTTCCGGAATTGGTTGATCGCCGTGGTCAGTGTCCGCCCTCCACCTTCGGGGCGTTCGGATCCACTTGCACATCAGCGTTGATGCGAAGGATGGTTTGTGCCGGTTCTGTGTTCGCGGTCACGGTCACGGTCTTGGCTTGGTTGCCTTGCTGCATGCCGGGTTTGTAGACCACGTTGATGTCACCGGTAGCGCCCGGCGCAATGGGTGCTTTCGGGTAATCCGGGACCGTGCAACCACAGCTGCCTTGGGCGTTAGTGATCGTGAGCGGCAATTTGCCGGTGTTGGTGAACTTGAAGGTGTACTTGTTCTCGGAGTTCTGCTTGATCTTGCCGAAGTCGTGATCCATGACAGGGAAGGCGATGGAACTCTTCGGGCCGTTGTCCACGGGTGCGGCGGTGGGCGGTGTGAGCGGATCGAAGGTGTTCTTCGCGGGCTGGTTCATCGCGGGCGTGGCCACAGTGCTGGGCCGGGCGGCCACACTGGTGCCTTGCGCGAAGGTGTTGCCGCCGCCGCCGCTCTGCTGGCCAATGGTCTGGATGATGAGCGTGCCGGCGATGATGGCCAGCAACACGATCTTGATGGTATCCTTCATGCTGTGCCCGCCGATGCCTCGGCGGAGGAGGGGGTTGGTGATCTTGTTCGGTTGGGCGGCGAAAGTAGAACGCCCCGGCGAGCAACCGCCGGGGCGTTAACGAAAGATCAACAGTCGTTCCTCAATGCGTGGCCAGGCCGAGGCGTTGGAAGGTATCGTCACGCAGCACCTCCAAGGCGCGTTGGAAACTGCGATCAACGGGATTGTCCTGGTTGATCACCTGCCAGTAAGAGGAAGTGTTCCACACGTCCCGCGCGATCAATGCTTTCAGCCGGAGATCCACCAAGGACCTTGACTTCATAAGACCTTCAGGATCGGGTTTCACGCCATCTTTTTCCGCCTGGGCGGTCAAGCCATCCATGATCGCCGGTGTGATGGTGAACTCCTTCATGTATTGCTCCACGTTCTTGAAGCGCTTGCTGATCTCCTCACGATGAGCATCCACGTAAGTGATGGCGAAGGTGTTCAACACACCCTTGCGCACGAGCTGGCCGAAGTAGTCGGAACTGAGCGACGTATCGATGGGGACGAAGACATCGGGCATGATACCGCCACCGCCGTACACGACGCGCTTGTTCACGGTGAAGAATTTGACGGTGTCCTGTGTGTGGATGCTGTCCGCGCTGGAGAGTTCACCCCGCTTCAACCGATCGCTCTTCTCATGCTGGTATGCCTCCATTCCGCCCGCGTATGATTTCTGTATGCAACGGCCGCTCGGTGTATAATAGCGGCTCACGGTGAGGCGCACCGCGCTGCCGTCGGGCAGCATCACGGGGCGTTGCACGAGCCCTTTGCCGAAGGAGCGGCGGCCGACCACCAGCGCGCGATCCCAATCCTGCATGGCCCCGGTCACGATCTCGCTAGCGCTGGCGCTGCCTTCGTCCACCATCACCACCAGACGACCCTTCTCGAATTTTCCATCGGTGGTGGCATAGGTGTCTTCGCGAGGTGTCGTGCGGCCTTCGGTGTACACCACCAGTTTTTTGTCCGGCAGGAATTCATCGGCCATTTCGATGGCGGTGCGCAGGTAGCCTCCTCCGTTGCCTTGGAGGTCGAGGATCAGGTCCTGCATACCGGCCTTCTTCAAGGCGTCGAGCTTCTCGCGGAACTCCTTCATCGTGGTGGCGCTGAAACGGCTCACCTTGATGTAGCCGATGCCGGGCGCGGCCATGTACGAGGCTTCCAGACTGAAGATGGGGATCTTGTCGCGGGTGATGCTGAAATCCAGCGGTGCGTTCTCTCCGTTGCGAGCGATGACCACGTCCACCTTGGTGCCTTTCTTCCCGCGCAGCCGTTTCATCACATCGGCGTTCTTGAATTTCACACCGGCCACGTTCTCGCCGTCGATGCGCACGATGCGGTCGCCCGCGCGAATACCCAAGCGTTCACTTGGGCCGCCTGCGATCGCATCCACCACATAGATGGTGTCGCGCACAATGTTGAACTGGATGCC
>JANMKC010000473.1:0-3460 GCA_031371785.1 Flavobacteriales bacterium
AACGCCTGGCAGATGAGCCCCGAGGTGAAGGCCAACCAGGCGGAGTTCCCCTACATCATCACCACCAACCGCGAGCTGGAGCACTACAACTGCGGCGCCATGACGCGGCGCACCGGCAATGGCGTGATCCTCACCGAGGACGTACTGATGATCAACCCCGAGGACGCCACCAAGCATGGCATTGCCGAAGGCGACATGGTGTGCGTGGAAAGCGCGCGCGGCAAAGTGGACATCAAGGCCCTGATCACCGACGAGGTGAAGCCGGGGATACTTTCAAGCACCTTCCATTTCCCTGAGATGATGCTGAACCTGATCACGTCGAGTGTAAGTGACAGCTTGGCGATGTGTCCGGAATACAAGGTGGTGAGCTGTAGGATACGCAAGGCCAAGAAGGCTCACCTACGGAAAGCCGGAGAAGTGGTGATGAAGAACTAACCCCAGCAGCGCTCCGTCGCCATAGCGCTTCGCGGCGGCGACACCTTCCACTTCCCGGAAATGATGCTCAACCTCATCACCAGCAGCGTAAGCGACTCACTGGCCATGTGCCCGGAGTACAAGGTGGTGAGTTGCAGGATCCGGAAGGCAAGGAAGACGCATCTCAGAAATGCTGGGGAAGTGGTGGCGAAGGCGTGACTTGTCTTTAGGGCGTGCCCCCTCGCAAAAGCCTCGGGGTCCGGCTTTCCGCTGTACTCCTCGGCCGGATTACCGGCCTGCGGGGTGCCGCTGCGTTCGCTCACGCGAGGCACGACGGTCCAACTAACTTGCCAAACCGATTGACAACTGCGCAAGCAAATGGCAAGTGATTTCCAAGGTTGGCCACAGCGAATAGTGCTCGTTCTGGAAACGGCCGTCTCTACCGTGGTCAGCATGCTAGTTCTCCTTACGTCCACTCTTGTTCTTGGGTGTGCAAAGGTTCTCAGTGATTCGGTTGGACGCTTACTCGCCCGAACCCCACTCCAACAGTGGCCTCTTCTCAGCGCCTTTGGCGCAGCCATGCTAGCCCTTGGCCTTATACCTCTTCTGGAGTTCCCAGGTATAGCTGGAGAACTATGGCATTACCTCATTGCAGAGGTTGGGTTTGCCCTTGCGCTTGCCCTCGTGCTTTACTGCGGCGGCATAGCACTGGAAATTCCGCCTACACTGGAGAATGTCGAAAGGAACACTAGGACGAATCCTCTGGACGGATGGCTAGCTTCGAGATTAAGGAACCCTCTTGACACGATTTGGCTGCGATTTCTCGTTGCCCTAACCGCCCTGATGGCTCCGGCTTTCATTGGAATTCTACTGCCGACGCTCTTCGGCGTTCATTCCGTTCTGCTCTACTCCAGCGTCTTCGCACTATCGTTCAACGCCATCAACGCATTCGAGCACACCAACAGTCACAATCATTTCTTCCGCTCGTCCAGTCGAAGTACGAAGCTTGACAAGATCATTCTGTCCGCTCTGAGGTTCCACAGCAACTATGTTCTCAACATAATGTACGCCCGGATTCCGAATTGGTATCGCGTGCAGCATGTTGCAATTCATCATGTGGAAGACAACGGGCCAGAAGACACCCAATCGACCCTTCCCTATGACCGGTCCAGCTTCATAGACTTCTCCATTTGCGCCAACAGATTTGCATGGAGCGGAATCCTCTCGATCGATATCATTCAATACCTGACTCGGAACAAACGCCTAAAGCCGCTTCGCGATGTGATAGCCGGTTCTCTGGTGTTTTACGGCGTGCTATTGGTCATTGCATTCTTGAACTGGCCAACGGCGATCTGTTTGCTCGCTTTCCGGTTCGCGGGTCAGTTGATCACAACGCTTGGGTTCTTCCATGAGCATGGGATGATTGATATCACGGACCCTAAGAACATCTACCGCAATTCCCTGAACTACCTCACTGCGGACAACGCGCATGCTTCTTTGGGTGACGATGCCCACATTGAGCATCATCTTCACCGCGCCAAGCACTGGAGCGAATATGCACTGGACGTCGAGAAGAACCGTGAACGCTACCGACGTGAGGGAGCACTAGGGTTTCTTGATGGCCCGGGTAACCCGAACGAGTACTTCAAACTCATTTGGCGCAATGACTTCCAAGGACTGGCCAAGATGTTCGTAGTCTATGGCAAAGAGGATGCGGACATACAAGAGATCGCCTCAATTCTTCAAGTTCGAGTCCAACCCAGCGGCTCAACAAAGCAAGGATTCTTGCGTGATTCCTCGTTGGCCTACGCGTTGGGCTATGCCGCAGGATATCTTCTACCCTGGTGGCAAGAGAATGGATTTCAGCACGTTTCCTCAGAATGAGTCTCGCGGCCAACTTGAATGAGTACTACGAGCGCCTCGCCTTCGATCAAGAGCAAGGCAGCAGTGGAGCGTTCCTCAGTGGCTGGCAATGTGACAATCCATACTTAGACGAATTCATCAAGGCCGTTCACACTCGGTCGTTAGGGATCGATCGTAGACGATATCTGTACTTTGATGAGGATGACAATTTGGCGAACGGAGTTCTCCAACTCCACTTCGGCCTAGACGGAGTTGCTCCGCAAAGCGTACTCTTTGGAGCAGGGTCAACCCCCTTGATCTTCACCTTCGCAACACATCTTCATAAGCTCGGGGTGAAGCGGGTTCTATACGTCCCTCCGGTTTACTTCACTCTTCTCAATGCCCTTGAGCGGTATGCAATTCGCGTTGAACCTGTTTCGCTTAAGCAGCCATTTGAACAGGACTTCGAATTGAATCTGCCGGTCGAGACTGGATGCGTTCTCATTCTGAGCGACCCAGTGTGGTACACCGGAACTTCGATTCCACACTCGGTCATAGCGCAGATAAAGCAGTGGCAGATGGATACTCAGTCCTATGTTTTTGTTGATGGCAGTCTACAGTATTTGCCGTGGGCGGGTCAAAGAAATGAAGCGACATCCACCTTGGACCCTGCGCTCACCTTCCGACTAGTGTGCCCCACGAAGCAGCTCTGCTCGCACGGCTATCGGTTCGCATACATCCTCTTGCCCACGGACCAGTACAGATCGATGGCATGGACGTATGCTAACATAAGTGGGCCCGCCACTGCCGAATCAATAGCGTTTGCGCAAGAGGCAATCTCCATACTGCCTGCAGGGAAGGTCCAACGTCAATTGATGAGCCTCGTCGCCAACAGACATCGTACTCTGAGAACACAGGGAATCATTTCTTCAGCTATTGAGCCCTCGTGCGGGTACTTCGTATTCGAGAAGGTGCTCAGAAGATTACCTGCCGATCACACCGAAATAGACGGCCGGTATTTCGAGCAGGTAAACTTCCCCGGTTATGTCAAGGTCAACCTGCTCTCTCCTTCGATACGCCTGCTTCTTGAAGCAGCAAGCGCACTTCCATCAACAGATATATCAAGCGGTGTGATCTAGTATCCACGAACTCGGTCTACGAGATAAGAAGGCACAAGTCCGTCCCGCGTGCATTGAGCCGCATC
>JANMKC010000478.1:0-15214 GCA_031371785.1 Flavobacteriales bacterium
GGCATCCAGAAGAAGCGCAACATCTACGCGCTCGGCCTCTATGGATTGGGTTCACCCTTCGAGGACCGCTCGATCCTCTTGGAGGACTTCGGCAGGGACAGCGCCGACATCCGCACCGCATTGAACTATGTGAGCGGCACCTACGAACGGATCCTGCTGGACACGCGCAAGTGGCAGTTGAGCGTGCCCTTCATGGTGGGCGCGGGCAATTCACCGCTCGATCGGAAGGACAGCACAGGGGTGTACCGCCGTTTCAAGGTCTATCCGGTCTACCCCTTGGAAACGGATGTGCGCGCTTCCTACATGGTCCTCTTCTGGTTGTATCTGCACGGCGGTGTGGGCTACCGGAAGGTCCTTGGACCAAAAGATCTCGTGGATCGCCGATATACCGGCGCAACATGGAACTTCGGCCTCTCGATCAAACTTGGCAAGATCTGGAAGTACGCCAAGGACAAGATCGAAGAACGACGCCACCGACATGTCGGGACAAGCGAACGAAAAGCAGGGGAGGATGCAACACCATGAAGCACAACAACGCATCGCTGCGCTGAGCGCCGAGCTGGAAGAGCACAACCATCGCTACTACGTGCTCGCCGAGCCTGTCATCAGCGACCAGGACTTCGACTTCAAGCTGAAGGAACTGGAAGCCCTGGAGAAGGGATGGCCCGATCTTGCCTCACCGAACAGCCCGACGCAACGCGTAGGTGGCGAAATCACGAAGTCCTTCGCCACAGTGCAGCATCGGTATCCGATGTTGTCGTTGGGTAATAGCTATAGCCGCGAGGAAGTGGCGGAATTCGTCGCCCGCGTGGAAAAGGAGATGGGTCGCACGACCTACTCGATGGAACTGAAGTACGATGGCGTGGCCATCAGCCTCAGCTACCGCGATGGCGAACTCGTGCGCGGTGTCACACGCGGCGATGGTGAGAAGGGCGATGACATTACCGCGAACGTGCGCACGGTGCGCTCGATACCGTTGAAACTGCGCGGCGATTTCCCGAAGGAGCTTGAAGCGCGCGGTGAGATCCTCTTCATGCGCGCGCAGTTCGACAAGCTCAATACGGAGCGCGCGAAGAACGGCGATGAGCTGTATGCCAATCCGAGGAACACCGCCGCTGGTTCGCTGAAACAACAAGACCCGAAGGACGTGGCCAGGCGCGGACTGGACAATTTCATCTACACGCTCCAAAGCGAACACCTGCCCACGCGCAGCCACTACGACAACATCATGGCCGCGCACCGCTGGGGTTTCAGGACACCCGACCCCGAACGCCGCTTCATCGAGCGCGCCGATTCAGTGGAAGGCATCATGGCCTTCATCGATCATTGGGACAAGGCCCGGCATGAGCTGGAAATGGACATCGACGGCATCGTGATCAAGGTGGACGACCTGCCCGCGCAGAACGAATTGGGGCTTACCGCGAAGAGCCCGCGCTGGGCCATCGCCTACAAGTTCCAGGCGGAGCAGGCCACGACGCGATTGAACAATGTGAGCTACCAAGTGGGCCGAACCGGGGCGATCACGCCCGTGGCTGAACTGGAGCCGGTGCTGCTCGCAGGCACCACGGTGAAGCGCGCGTCACTCCACAACGCCGACCAGATCGCCAAGCTGGACCTGCACATCGGCGACTTCGTGAAAGTGGAGAAGGGCGGTGAGATCATTCCCAAGATCGTCGGCGTGGATCTCGATCAACGACCGAAGCACGCGCATCGCGTGAAATTCCCGCACACCTGTCCGGAATGCGCGACCCCGCTCGTGCGCTACGAAGGCGAGGCTCAACACTACTGCCCGAACGAACACGCCTGTCCGCCGCAGATCACCGGTCGCATCGAACATTTCGTCGGCCGCAAAATGATGGCTATCGAAGGCTTGGGCGGAGAAACAGTCGCCGAACTGGTGCAAGCGAAGCTCATCGGGAACGTGGCCGATCTCTATGATCTGACGAAGAAGCAGTTGATGGATCTCGGAAAAGGCTGGGGCGAGAAGAGCGTATCGCAGGTCATCGAGGGCATCGCTGCCAGCAAGGCGATCCCCTTCGAGCAAGTGCTCTTCGCGCTCGGCATCCGCCACGTCGGCGAGACGGTGGCGAAGAAGATCGCGCGCGCCGTGGTGGACATCGATCGCCTGATGGGCATGACGGTGATCGACCTTGTGGGGATCGATGAAGTAGGGGAGGTGATCGCGCAGAGCATCCTCGATTTCTTCGCTGTTGAAGGGAACCGAAGCATCGTGGAGCGCTTGCGCAACGCGGGTCTGCGTTTCGCGATCGATGCATCGCAGCAGCAGGTGACAGGCGATAAGTTGAAAGGCCTTTCCTTCGTGGTGAGCGGCGTTTTCGCCAACTATGATCGCGACGGCATCAAGGAAGCGATCGAACGGAACGGAGGAAAAGTGAGCGGATCGATCAGCAAGAAAACGAGCTTTGTGCTCGCCGGCACCGACATGGGTCCAGCCAAACGTGCGAAGGCGGAGGAACTGGGCGTAAAGGTGATCGACGAGAACGAGTTCAAGCGTATGATCGGGGAATGAAGATCTTCGACCGCATCAAGGAATGGCTCGGCATGCGCCGGCTGCTGCGGGAGACCATGCCCGATCGCAAGCCCATCGCGCGCAACCTCGCGCACTCGGTGAAGGTGGGCATCGTCTACCTGGCCACCGATGAGAAGGCCCATGCGGACGTGCGCAACTATGTGAAGAAGATCAAGGACGAGCTGGGCCTGCACAAGATCCAATGCATCGGCTACGCGGACGTGAAGGTGCTTCCGCATTACCTGCACGCCAAGTTGAACTTCGATGCCTTCTGCCAGAAGGACCTCAATTGGTACCGCATCCCTGGCGGCAACACGGTGAACAATTTCATCGCCGAGGAACACGATGTGCTCATCGACCTGACCATGGACGAGTACTTGCCCATCCAGTACATCGTGGCCAAGAGCCGGGCGCGCTTCAAGGTGGGCCGCTTCACCGACAGCAACAAGCGCTTCCTCGACATGATGATCGACATCGCCGGTGCGCACAGCCTGCCACAGCTGATCTCGCATGTCGATCGCTATCTTTTGATGATCAACGCGAAGACCGAACCTTCGCTCAACTGAACTAATGGACCATCGCTTCCGCGGCCTCGGTGTCGCTCTTGTAACGCCTTTTCGTCCCGCTGAGCACGGCGGCGTTCCCCCCATCGACTATGCGGGTCTTCAACTGGTGATCGAACACCAGATCAATGGCGGCATCGACTACCTCGTTGTGCTGGGCACTACCGGCGAGAGCGTGACGATCACAGCCGACGAGAAGAAGCAGTTGCTCTTACAGGTGATCGAGGTGGTCAAGAACCGCGTGCCCATCGTACTCGGCGTTGGTGGCAACAACACCGCTGAAGTTGTGCATCAACTGGAGACCTACGACCTGAGCGGCGTGGATGGCATCCTCAGCGTGAGCCCTTACTACAACAAGCCCATGCAGGAAGGCATCTACCAGCACTACAAGGCACTGGCCCAGGCCAGCCTGCTGCCCATCCTGTTGTACAATGTGCCGGGTCGCACGATGAGCAACATCTCGGCGGAGACCACCTTGCGCCTTGCACGCGACTTCGAGAACATCATCGGCATCAAGGAGGCCAGCGGGAACTTGGACCAGATCGCGATGATCCTCAAGCATCGCCCGAAGGACTTCCTCGTGATCAGCGGCGACGATGCGCTCACCCTGCCGATCCTCGCGCTCGGCGGTGATGGTGTGATCAGCGTGGTAGGCAATGCGCTGCCTGGCGAGTTCAGCCGCCTCGTGGAAGCCGCGATGAAGGACGACATGATCACCGCGCGCCGCGAACACTTCAAGCTGCTCGAACTGATGACGCACATCTTCGCCGAAGGCAATCCCGGCGGTATCAAGGAAGCGCTGAGGATCCTTGGACTTTGCGGGAACACACTTCGCTTGCCGCTCGTGAACGTGGGCGAGCCCACAGCCAAGAAGATCTACGCGGCCATGGCGAACGCCGAGGTGGTGAAGATGTAGATCGCGACGGATGGAGTTCATCGCGATCGATTTTGAAACGGCGACCGCTGACCGCAACAGCGCGTGCGAGATCGGATTGACCTGGGTAAAGGATCTTGTTGTTCGCAAGACGCGATCGTGGCTGATCAAGCCGAAGTGCTATCCGTATTTCTCACCGCACAATATTGCCGTTCATGGTATACACCCTCATGAAGTGGCCAACGCGCCGGATCTTCCCGCGTTCTGGAAGGAGTTCGGGCATGTGTTCGAAGGCCGGACTATCATCGCCCATAATGCCAGCTTTGATATGTCCGTGCTCAGAAGCACGCTCACCGCGTACGGCATCCCGAACCCTTCCTTGAAATACCTGTGCAGCTACCAGCTCGCGAAACGCGCATGGCCAACCGCTTCGGCGTATGACCTGAAAACACTTTGCCGGATGCTCTCGCTTGACCTGAGCCACCACCGGGCCGGTGATGACAGCCGCGCTGCCGCTGAGGTTTTCATAAGGGCGGCACACATGCTGGGAGCGTCCACCTTCGAGGAGATGCTTGCCCGGACGAACATGCGTGCAGGCGAGGTGTTCCCAGGTGGCCATATGCCGACGTCCGTTGTTCGTGTCAAGGAGCCTGCTGGAGCACGAGCGATCGGGGGTGCTGCGCGATCGCGGACGCGGATACGATGAGATTGTAAAATTCGCCACGCCGTGGCGAATTTTACAGAACTACCATTCCCATAGCGCGCTCATCGGTACGGCGTGAAGGTCTTTCGCGAAAGGCGTTACCGCTGGTCCCGTGTGCAACACGATGCCGCGTACCCATTTGTCCTTGGCTACTTCACGCAGCTCCTTCAGCCCGTTCAGGTCGTTATGGCCTATGCTGGCCGAGGACTTGATCTCGATGCCGACCACACGTCCTCGTGCGTCCTCCAGCACCACGTCCACTTCCTTGCCGGTGTCCATGCGGAAATGATAGTCGTTGACGCTTGTTCTGCTCCAGGTCGCGAGCTTCCGCAGTTCGTTCACTACGAAGGTTTCGAGCAGCGGCCCCCAGTGCGGGCTCTTCACCAGTTCGGCAGGCGATGCGATGCCGCAGAGGTAAGTGGCGAAGCCGCTATCGGTGAGTTGGATCTTCGGTGCCTTCACCAACCGTTTCGCACGGCCGCTGGTCCATGGTCGTGAGGGCGCGTAGAGGAATGTTGTTTCGAGCAGCGACATGTACCGGCGCAAGGTGGTGTGCGGCGCATCGAGGCCACGGCTCACGTCGGCGAGGTTCAACAGCCCGCTGCTGCGCAGGGCCAATTGGGCCAGCAGTTTGGGCAATGTGGTAAGGTCCGCGATGTTGATGATGTCGCGCACGTCCTTCTGCAGGATGGTGGTGATGTAGGCCTTGTACCAAGCCGCGCGACGATTGGCATCGGCCCGGCCCCGCACTTCCGGATAACCACCGGCGAACACCAACCGGGCCACTTTGTTCCGATCGGTCGTGCCTTTGTACAGCAGGGACATCCGCGATCCGAACAGCGTGTCGATGAAGGTGGACCGTCGTCCCGCGAGCTCATCCTGTGCGAAAGGGTAGAGGGTGATGATCTCCATACGACCGGCCAGCGAATCGCTCATGCGCGGCAGGGCGAGCACGTTGGCGCTGCCCGTTAGCAGGAAACGGCCGGGCCTGCGGTCGCGGTCCACTGATGCCTTGATCGCGCGGAAGATGTTCGGCGCGTTCTGCACCTCATCGATCACCGCGAAGTCGCCGAGGGAGGCTATGAAGCCCGCCGGATCGTTCAGCGCGGAGTCGAGGATGGCGTGGTCATCAAGGGTGACGAAGGCCGCCTTGCGTTTTCGGGCCAGTTCCTTCACCAAGGTCGTCTTGCCGGTCTGGCGCGCGCCGTTCACCAGCACCACCGGGGTATCCTTCAGCGCTTCCGCAATGGCTGATGCGATGTTCCGGTGTTCCATGGTGCCGCGAAGATAGTGCGCGTGGATCGTGAATATCGCCACAGCGTGGTGTAAATATCGCCACGGCGTGGCGAATTCTACAGAACACGCCCGATCACAGCAGCGCCCGCGCCTTGATCTCCAGGTACTTGTTCAGGACGCATACGCTCAGGTCCTGCGGGCGCGTGAGGATGGTGAGGATGCCATGGCTCTCCAGTTCCTTAGCGATGAGCTGCTTCTCGTAGATCAGCTTGTTGGTGATCGTCTTCACGTACACGTCCATCGTGTCGTGGTCCGGTAGCGCGAGCAGCTCGTCCAGTTCGGTGTTCTTGAAGATGACCACCGCCACAAGATGCGCGCGGGACAGGCGTTGCAGGAAGGGCAACTGGCGGCGCATGGCGCTCAGGCTTTCGAAGTTGGTGTACACCACCAACAGGCTGCGCTGGCCCATGGAGCGCTTCACGATAGCGAAAAGCGTGTCGAAATCCGTCTCGGCGAAATCCGTGCGCTGGGCATAGAGCAGTTCCAGCACCTTGCGCAACTGCGCCTTGTCGCGCGAGGGTGCGAGCAGCCCATGCACCTTGTCGCTGTAGGTGATGATGCCCGCCTTGTCGTCCTTCTTGATCGCGATGTCGCTGAGCACGAGTGTGGCATTGATCGCGCGGTCCAGTAGTGTGAGGCCTTCGAAGGGCATCTTCATCACGCGGCCCAGGTCGATGAGGCTGATGATCTGCTGCGCCTTCTCGTCCTGGTACTGGTTCACCATGATCCTATCGCGCCGCGCGGTCGCCTTCCAGTTCACCGTGCGCTTGTCGTCACCGGGAACGTAGTCGCGGATGCGCTCGAACTCCACACGTTGCGCGCTGCGCCGCACCTTCTTTACACCGGCCATGCTCCAGCGGTCGGCCAGTGCCATCAGCTCGTACTTGCGCAGGTGGATGTAGCTCGGATAGACCGCCACTTCACGCCCTTGTTCCTGCTTGAAGCGCCGCTCCGCGAGGCCGAGCCGTGTGCCTATCAGCACGTTGATCGCCCCGTAAGTGTACACGCCGCGTTCCACGGGCCGCACCATGTAGTGGAAGCTATGCGTTCCGTTCGCTTCGATGGAAGATGCGAGATCGAGACCGCGCTCTTGGAATTGCACGGGCAACTCGTCGAGCACACGCACATGGATGGCATGCCCGTATCTGTTCGTGACATCGATGGTCACCGGGTTCTCGTCGCCGTTGCTCCACTTGTCCAATGTGCTGCGCTGTGCCTTGATGCCGTGCCGTACGCGATAGAGCAGGACGATGTCCACCATCGTGGCAAGACCGAGGACAACGAGCGCGAACGTTGGCAGCACGAGCAGGACAGGCCAGAAGAACGCCGCGCAGAACAGCGCGACGAGCGCCCAGCCGATGCCGAAGAAGCGCGGCGTGAGGAAGAGCGAGCGGAAGAACGTCTTCACCGCGGCACCGGCACTTTGGCGATGAACTGCGCTACTACCTCATCGGGTCGCAGACCTTCCATCTCACGCTCCGGTGTGAGCAGGATGCGATGGCGCAGCACGGGTGTGAGCACGAGTTGGATGTCTTCAGGAACAACGAAGTCGCGACCTTGGATCGCCGCCGCGCTCTTGCTTCCGCGCAGTATCGCGAGGCTCGCGCGGGGCGATGCGCCGAGCATCAATGCGCGGTCGTTGCGTGTAGCGTGGACGATGTCCGCGATGTAGCGGACGAGCTTCGGATCGCAACGAACGCCTTGGGCCAGCGCGCGCGCGCGTTCCAGTTGCGCTGGCGTGATCACCGCCCGGATGTGGTCCACGCTGAGGCGATGCACGCTTTCCTCGCTGCGCAGCATCAGCGCCACTTCCTCATCGATGTTCGGGTAGCCGATGTCCACTTTGAAGAAGAAGCGATCGAGCTGTGCCTCCGGCAGCCGGTAGGTTCCTTCATGTTCGATCGGGTTCTGCGTGGCGACGATCATGAACGGGTTGCCGGCGGGATAGGTCTTGCCGTCCACGGTTACCTGTCGTTCCTCCATCACCTCGAAGAGCGCGGCCTGCGTCTTCGCCGGTGCGCGGTTGATCTCGTCCACCAGGATGATGTTGCTGAAGATCGGCCCGGCCTTGAACTCGAAGGTGCTTGTGCGCGGATCGAAAACGCTGGTGCCGATCACGTCGCTGGGCATCAGGTCGGGCGTGAACTGGATGCGGCTGAAGCCGGTGTCCACGGTGCGTGCCAGCAGTTTCGCGGTGAGCGTTTTCGCCAGGCCGGGCATGCCTTCGATAAGGACGTGGCCATCGCTGATCATCGCGATGAGCAGCAGGTCCAGCACCTTGTCCTGGCCCACGATCACCTTCTGCACTTCGGTGCGGATGCGGTCCGCTGTATCGCGCAGTTCAGCAAGCGGCAGCGCTGGGATGTAGGCGCTGACATCCGGCGCTGCTTCCGTCACGGGTGGTGGCGGCACCCATGCAGGTTGTGGTGCGTAGGGTTCAGGGATCGGGGCGGGGTTCGGATAGGTCTCGTCGGTCATGGTGGTTGGTTGGTTGTTGGGGCGATGCAAGCATCGCCCCCTACAGCCTGCTGCGCAGGCCGCTCAGTGTTTTGTTGAGTTGCATGAGCTGTTCCTCACTCACATAGGGTGTTTTCTCGTAGTGCTCCAGCAGGCGGAAAGTGCTTTGCCATTGCGCGAGCGGGATGCCCGTGCGCAGGGCGACGTGCTCAATGGTCTCTTCGTCCCACACGGCGCGGCGCAGGTAGAGGCGGCTGCGCAATTCGTCCTTGAAGTAGAGGCTCATCTTGCGCGCAAGGTCGGTATGGTCGCCCTTGAAGTAGTAGAGGCGGCCGATGGTCCGTGCGAAATCGCGGCTCGTGTTGCGCAGCGGCTCGATCTCCGGAATAGCCCGCTGGCGGCGACGTGCGTAGACGAAGATCGTCAAGAAGAGCAGCATGACAACAGTCCAGTAAGCGCGCTTCAGTGGTGCCCGGCTCAGTACGAAGCGGAGCGGCGTGCGACTTTCGAGGCGCCCCACTTTGTAGAATTCGTCCCATAGCACAGGTTGATCGGGCAGGAGCGAGAGAGCGCCTTCGATGAACCCGCGTCCTTCAGCCTTGAGCAGCGAGTAGTTCGTGAACGCGTTGGGCACGGTGCAGATGTAGAAGAAGCCCTTGCCCCATTTCAACCGCGCCAACACAGCGTCCTGGTTCTTGTTCACCGCGAGCACCTGGGTGCTGTCGATGCGGAAACGCTCGATCATATAGTCGAAGTCGCCCTTGGTGAATTTGAACGCGCTGTCCTGGTTCAGCGGCCAAGGGGTAAAACGCAGCCGCGTAGTGTCGGTCTGCTGTATCACGGATAATCCGAGCGAGTCGAACTCCTGCGTCGCCGGCGAATAGCGATAGTCCGTGCTCAGGCCGAGGGTGTCCAAGATCTTGCTGCCGTACCAGTACTTCGCGGCGATGAAGGCGTTGTCGCCGCGTTCCACCATCTTCAGCAGGTTCTCCATGTCCAACTGGTCGAGCTGGCTGTCATCGTCGATGAAGATGTGGTTCACGCGCGGAGCGGTACTGTCCAAGGCCAGTCGCGTTTGTGCGGTCACGTAGATCGGATCGTGCACGTTGGTGATACCGTGATGGAAGAGGTCTTCCAGTCGTTCACGCGTCAACGCGCATCCGCCCGGCTCGCGCTTGTAGGCGCTGAAAGTGTCGCGCCAATCCGGCTCGCGTGGCGCGATCGTTTCCAAAAGCAGGATCAGCAACACGACTGCCGCGGTGCCGATGATCACCATTTTTTCGCCCCGGCTCATGCTGCGGTCGCCGAAGCCTTCGGCGCGTTCTTGTTCAGGGGCGAAGCCGCGTGCATGGCCTCGAAGGCGGGCTTCAGTCGGTGGTATCGCACTTCGTCCATCGGCGCATCACCGTACCAGACCCATTTGAAGAGGAAGCTCAGTTCGCTGAACGATGCGCGCATTGCGGGCTCCTTGAGTTGCGCGAGATAATCGGCGTCGGTGAAGCGTGGTTGCCAGTTGATCAGGCCTTCATCCACCAAGCGGCGCAGCACCTTGAGCCATTGGTAGCGGAGGGCCAGCTTCCATTTCTTCGCGTTCTCCGCATCGCGCAGGAGCGCATCGAGGTCGAGTTCCTCAATGTTCTCCTCGATCTCGGTGACCATGCGCGTGTGTTTCGCGGCTCCGGCGAACACACCACCGAAGAGATTGCGGCGGAAATACCACGCGACGAAGAACACCGCCATGCCGAGGACGATCCAGTGCAGGTTGTTGAAGATGGCCCGTCCGCCGCGCGTGCCGAAGAGCTTGTCGAGCTGGTGGCTCAACCAACGCGTGAAGCGGTACCACCACAGGTTGTCATGGTGGATCACGCGGTCGTAGTCCAGGTCCGGATCCTGCAGGTACGCGTCGAGCTTCGCCTTGTCGAACTGGCGGCGTTCCATGGCGACGGTGTCGTCGGAGACACGCTTCCATCGCTCGAAAGCGGCACCGTCCTCGACGATGCCTTCGTCCTCCTCCTCCGCATCCTCTTTCAATGTATCGGTGATGTGCCATACACCACTGTCCAATCGCATCACCGCGCTGTCCTTCGGCACGGTGTCCGCCACGGCTGCTGCCGCTTGCACACTGTCGATCATCGCTTTGGCCTGGGCCTCGGCTTCCTCTTCCGCCGCCCGATCCCAGCAAGAAGAGAACGCGGGCACAAGACCGAAAGCCATCAAGAAGTGGAAGCGTGACAGTGATCGCATCAGATCTTCGCGTCAAGCGTGAAGCGTTGTACTTCCGTCATCAGGCCGGGTGCCTCCTTGATCTCGGTCACGCTCAGCATCTGGAAGCACATCGGCACTTGCAGGAAGGGCATCAGCAGGAGCGCGCTGACCTCGCCGATGAGGGCGAAGAAGGTGAAGAACCATTGCAGTCGGCGGCTCGTGCCCTCGGGATCGTCCAGTTCGCTGATACCGCTGAGCGAACCAAAGCCGGTGATCAACCAGGTCGGCAGGTCGATCGCGCCGTTCAACAGGATCGACATGCCGAAGAGCACGAGCAGCATGCCGAAGGTCATCCACCACTTTCCCCAGACCAGCGAGAACGCGCGACCTATGCAATCGCCAACGCTCGCGCGCTCGAAGGCGTGCAACGGATAGCTGAACTGGAAAACGACGAGCAGGAAGAAGAACGGAATGAGGAAGAGCATGAAGCCCACGCCCATGATCATCGCGGTGATGAGGCTGATTGCGAAATAGAGCCAGAAGTGCCTGCGGCTTTCACGCCACAACTGCCGTACTGTGGGCCGCTCGCCATTGTGTACCATCACCCAGCGCATGTATTCGCAGATGATCACGGAAGCCAGCATGTAGGATATGCCGATCAGCAGGTAGCCGCCCATCATGGTGAGCACACTGTTCAGCCCACCGGGCGTGCGCCCCGGCCCAACGTTGTGGAAGAACGAACCGAGCAGCACACTGGCCACGACTTTGATCGGCAGGCAGATGAAGAACAGCGGCCTGTAGAGCGTGCGCGCATGTTCGCGGATGAACTGGAAACCCGTGCTGATCACCGCACTGAAGTCGCGCGCTTGATGGAACGGGATCATGGCCGGTGGCGCGCTTGCCTTCCGCAGCGGATCAAGGACGGAAGCGGCGCTCTGCATAGAAAGGGTAAACGATGAAGTAGCCGATGATGAACGCGAGGCTTGCGCCGATGATACCGCCGCTGGCCCAAACAGGCATGTGCGCGCTGTGCCGCGTGATGAACGATTCGATGAAGCCCGCGATGATGAAGCAGGGCACCAGGCCCATCACGATCTTCAATCCTTGCAACGCGCTGCGGCGGAAGCTCGCGAGTCGCGTGAAGGTTCCAGGGAAAAGAAGCCCGTTCCCCATCACGATGCCCGCCGCGCCCGCGATCACGATGCTGCTGATCTCGATGGTGCCGTGCAGCCAGATGCTCAGCACGCTTTCGCGCAGCACACCTTGCTGGTACATGAAATACTGGAAGCAGCCGAGCATGATGCCGTTGTAGAGCAGCATCATCCACGTGCCGTAACTGAATACGACACCCGCACCGAAGGCCATGAGCGCCACCATGATGTTGTTCAGCGTGATGCCGAGGAACATGTCGAATTCCGGCTCGCTGCCGTACACGTTCATCGGCTTGCCGTTCTTGATGTTCTCCAGCGTCATGTCCACGTAACCATCGCCGAGGATGAGGCGCGTGAACGTGGTGTCGAAGTGCGCGCTGAGGGCGCCGATGAGCGTGCAGATGCCGAAGACACCGAAGGCGATGAGCAATTGCTTCCGCGTCGCCGCCATCAATAGCGGTAGTTCGCGGACCCAGAACGTGAGGAAGCGATCGCTGGTGGTCTTCTGGTTCTTGTGTACGTGCTGGTGCATGCCCACCGCCAGTTCGTTCAGGTATTGCGTCACCTGGGCACCGGGGAAGAATGTGCGCGCGTAGCTCAGGTCGTCCGTCAGTTCGATGTACAGCGTGCTGCTCTCGTCGGCGGAAAGCGCCGCGTCGCGATGGGCCACCACCTGCTCGAGGCGTTGCCACTTGGTCTTGTTGCGTTGTACGAAGGCGGCTTCCCGCATCGTTGTTGGGTTCCGAGCAAACATAGCCAAGCCGGACCTCCGGACGATAAGGGTGGCTGCGCTTACTTTGGCTTTTGGAGGAACGGGAAACACGCGAGATCCTTATCGAACGTTGATGGTTGTTGGTTGATGGTTGTTCGGCTGAACGGTAAGACCGGGACGATCAGCCAA
Organism: Flavobacteriales bacterium; assembly: GCA_031371785.1. Classification (GTDB taxonomy): domain Bacteria; phylum Bacteroidota; class Bacteroidia; order Flavobacteriales_F; family PHOS-HE28; genus PHOS-HE28. The sequence continues at coordinate 12,681 of JANMKC010000478.1, forward strand.
GGGACCTCAGGAACCAACAACCAACAACCAACAACCAACAACCAACAACCAACAACCAATAGTGGAAACCGTCCGCATCGATACATCGCAGAACGTGGCCATCGAGTACAACGTGGCCTCCATCGTGAGCCGTGGTCTTGCCAGCGTGCTCGATTGGCTCGTCCTCGCGGGCTATACCGTACTCTTCCTGCAGATCGTCCAATGGCTGGACCTCGACGGGTTGCCGAATTGGTTCTACATGCTTGGCCTCGGCATTCCTTGGACCTTCTACAATTTGCTGTTCGAGATCTTCATGGACGGCAAGAGCATCGGCAAGCGCACGATGAACCTGAAGGTGGCGCGGCTCGATGGCGGACAGCCGGGACTCGGGCACTACCTCATGCGCTGGGTGCTGCGGCCGATCGACGCGGCGGCGATGATCGGTGCGGTGGTGATCCTCTTCAACGGGCGCGGCCAACGCATCGGCGACATCGCTGCGGGCACCACGGTGATCTCGTTGAAGAAGCGCGTGACGCTGGCGGATACATTGCTGGTTGAAATTCCAGCGGACCACAAACCGATGTACGGCGAAGTGGTGCGGATGAACGATGCGCACGCGAGGTTGTTGAAGCGGGTGCTCGGCAACACGAGCATTCGCCGCCCGAAGCTCGTTGCGCAATTGGCGGAAAGGCTGAAGGAAGAGCTTCATCTCACCAGCGAACAACCTCCCGAGGAACTACTTCGGACCGTGCTGCTGGATTACGTGTACCTGACAGGCAAGTAGCGATCAACGCTCGGTCGTATCGCCCGGCTCTGTTGAGCTCACGCAGGGTCACTCGCAGAGGACCCTGCGCCACTTGGTTCCTCCACCGACGCGATGCTCAATGCGCCGCTCGGGCACTTGGCTACTTGATCGATCACACGTTGCGCATCCGTCGCGTCCGCTTCGATCCACGGCTTCTCCCGTGGCTTGAACACTTCCGGCAGCCCGCGCGCGCATATCCCGCTGTGGATGCACAGGTGCGGCTTCCAAAGGATGGTGACCTTCTTGCTGGTGTAGCGTATGGTACGCTCGATGGGCATGATGATCGGTCAAGGAATGATCACACGACCTGTGATCGAGCGGCCGTTCTTGTCGGTGACGCGCCAGATGGTGAGACCCTTCCCACAAGTCAAGCCGAGCGACGCTTTTGCTGATGAGGGACGCGAAATGATACGGCCCAGCGCGTCAGTAAGAAGCACATCATCCGTTCCGAGCAGGTTTGAAAATATCAATTCGTCATCCCTCATGCGCGCACTGATCCTATCAGGAGGTTCATTCCCGGAAATGCTTTGTGGCATCACAACGGTTACTTGTTGAGTGACCGTATTCGTCCGGCCGCATGCGTCTGTCACGGTGTGCGTTACATCGAATGTCCATGGACTTCCGGTCTGATAATAATGCACTGAGGATGATGCATCAGAGTAGGTTTCATCACCAAAATCCCAGTAGCTCGTTCCCGTTCCGCCATACATGAACAGTACAGTATAGTTCTGCTCCAGTTCCGTGGTGAACGAAGCATCCGGATCGTTCACTCCGATGTTCCATGTGCTCATGCTGTCGAGCACGGTGCTGCTGGCGATATCGCGCAGGATCGCGGCCGTGTCTGGATCGAGCGCTGAAACGAACGTCGCACCCGCGCTGCTTGCCCGGAAGATGGTGCTGTAGAAAACGCTTGCGGCGAGATAGGTGCCTTCCGGGGATGGATGGCTCTGGTCCGCGTTGTACAGGTTGATCAGCGGATGCGTGTCGCGCACATGCTTCCACGCCATGCCGACGGGCGCAGCGAAGGCGTCATTGTCCTGCGCCATTTGCAGGTAGCTGAAGCGAAGTTCCGCCTGCATGCCGTCGTAGGTGCACACCGGTGGCCAGGTATCGCAGTTGTCCGCATCCCCGTTCTGTCGGCCCCAGGTCATGTAGAACACAGGCTGCGTGCAGGTGTCGTTGGCCAGTATGCTGTCAACGAGAACGGCCGCGTACGGATAACACTCCGTCTCCACCTGCGATTGCGGGAACGAAGGGATCTGGCTCTGCTCCTGCAACACCACATAGTCCCAGGCCTGCGACGCGATGGCATTGAGCGTGGGCATGTATGCGCTCTGCATCTGGAAGGTATAGCCGCCGGGATCGGAGGCGGCCACGTTCACCGTATCACCGAGCGAGAGGGCAAGTTGGCGGAAGGTGTTCGGCAGGTCGTTGACGGACGTATAACTGTTGCCGATGAAGAGCACACTGCGTTGCTGCGCGATCGCCGATGCGCACAGGCCGATGGCCAACAATGACGGTCCACAACGGTTCATGCCTTGGCGAACATCTTCAATTGTGGCGCACCGCCCGCGAAGGTGGTGCCCACGTACATGATGATCCGTTCCAACAGGTCGATGTCCTGTTCCTCCAGCCGCCGGAAGCGCAGGCAGCTCTTGCCGCAGTTGCGCGTGCGCAGGTCGTGCTTGAACGCGCACAGCAGATCATACGGCATCACATAGAACGTGAGGTGGTTCTTCTGGCTCGCGAG
>JANMKC010000276.1:0-1678 GCA_031371785.1 Flavobacteriales bacterium
GTTCCGAGCGAGGCCGCGCAATATCGAGATCGAAAAGACTCGGCCGTCCCCGGAACACAATCGCGTTGGCGGGTTTGATATCGAGGTGCAAGTATCCGCGCGCGTGGATCACCAAAACCTGTCCCGTATCTGAGCCATCTCAAACAAGCCCAAGAACCGATGTAGCTACAATCCGATCCACCGATGCAATCGAATTGGATAAACGAAGTCTGGAAATTGAAATCGATTCGTCTCGCCCCTATTTTGTTGAGTTCGGTGGAGCGGTGCGAAATGTCGTTCTCTTATCAAAAAACGTTGCCGACCAACTTGACTCGCTTCAAAAGGCAACCCTGGAAGAAAAAAGAGTGGCGATGGTTTTCAGCAAGCACAGCCGAGATACCACAATCTTCTGTCTGGGTGAACGATTAGTCCTTTCCGACATCATGGAACGAGTCTGGATGCCGTCCTCCGATATTTGGAACCTTGCCAACCGAATCTTGGCTAGGGTCGATGTTGACTGGTTGCCTATCAACGGCCAAAGCATTTAGACCAGTTCTCCCCTATCGCCAACGCCGCACCGTTTCCATGAGACGGTCCGCGCTGACAAAGACCTCGGCCATCCAACCAGCTCTTTTTGCGGCATCCACATTCTCAGGTCTATCATCGGTAAAGAATATCGCCGAACCATCATGACCCGAATGACGCTGGGCCTCTTGGTAAATCAGCGCATCGGGTTTCATGCTCTTAACCTTATACGAAAGGATCACCGGACGGAACCAATCCCCCACTTGTGGATAAGCCAACTTGCCGATCCAATTCCAATGCGCCTCGCAAGTGTTTGAAAGCAACCCCATAGGAATCCCCATATCTCGGATGCTCTCCAGAACGGGCAGGATATGCTGATTTGGTATGAACATGTCCGCAGCAGCCTGCAGCATATCCGCAACATCGAGCTCTCGACCAATGAAATCCGAAATGCGAGAAACAAACTGAGCACCGCTGATCGAACCGGTTTCGTACTCTATCTGCAATCTCCCTTCGAAGACGATCGAACGCATTTGCGCAGGCGAAATGCCAGCGACCGCTGCCATTTTCCTCGCCGCCAACGCGTGATCAAAATAAAGCAAAACATTGCCAAGATCGAAATAGACAAAGTCAGGACGCATGGGGTAGGTAATGAGATGAGTAATGAGTAACGAGCAATGAGTAATGAGTAATGAGTAAGGGGTAATGAGTAATGAGTAATGAGTAATGAGTAAGGCGTAGTTGAGGGCAAATTCTTACAGCTCGCTACTCGCTACTCGCCACTCGCTACTTCAATCTGCTCTCCCATTGTTGAACTTGTTCCTCTACGCGATTTGGATTGCTTGAGCCGAAGGATCGATAGGATCGGACCGCTCCTTCTATACCCAACGTCGCACGTATAGCCCCATCCAATGATGCGTCGACCGATTTGATTTCAAAATCGGTAAGCTCTTTCAATGAGACTTTTCTGGTCTTGGCGATCGAAACCAGTGCACCCACTCTGTGATGTGCCGTTCGCTGTGGCATTCCACCGGAAATGAGCCCTTCCATTAACGCTGTTGCGTCAAGGTATCCCCGATCTAGCCTGTCCGCAATATCCTCCTTCTGTAACTCCGATTGTTCGACGATCGGTATGGCTACCTCAAGGCAAGCGATAACCGTATCATAGGAGTCG
>JANMKC010000014.1:0-6153 GCA_031371785.1 Flavobacteriales bacterium
GTGAGGAACGGCGCGGGAGAATTGACTTGGTTGTACAAGCAAGTCAATGGTTCCGTTCGGATGGGCGGAAAAGTGGAGAGCCCCGGCTCCAGGCCGAGGCTCCCCTCCCTTAACACTCCAGCGCGCGTATCGCTACTCGCCAAGGAGCTTCTTCATCTCTTCGAACTTGGCGGTGTTGCCCGCCTTGGCGTAGAGCGTTTTCAATTGGCCGATGGTCGGCTTGTCGTCCGGTTTAAGCCCGTGGGCCTGTTCGAAGAACGGAATGGCCTTCAGGTAGATGTCGTCGGCCACCTTCTTCGCCTTGGCGTAGGCCGCATCGTCCTTGATGTTGCCCGCTTTCTCGTACTCATAGGCCGCCCGGTTGTTGTACAGCACGCCCACGTTGAAGTAACTGTCAAAGAACTTGGCATCCAGTTCGATACTCTTCTTGTATTCCGATTCCGCCAGATCGTACCACTTGTACATGTCCGCTTCGACGGGCTTCGTGCCGCCTTTCGGATCGGCCTTGCCTTCGTAGATGCTCGCGATCAAACTGTGCAGCACCGCGTTTCCGGGATCGTTCTCCAGCGCGGCTTTCACACTGATCTCTACTTCGGAAGTGCGACCGGCTTCCTGTAGGAAGGCCACTTCGTCGAGCATGATCTCCTTGTCCTTCGGATGGGCTTTCCGGCCAGCCTGCGTGGTGGCGATAGCGGCGTTCAAGTCCCCGCCTTTCTTCTGCAGGCTGGCGAGGTAGCGATAGATCTCCGGCTTGTTGTAACCGATACGGATGCACTCCGTGTACCGCTCCATGGCATTGGCCGCGTCGCCCTTGCTCTCGTAGGCCAATGCTCCGTTGAACACGGCATTGGTGTCCACTTCGCCGAAGGTCTTCGCGATGCTCGCGCTCTGGTTGTACAGGGCAATGGCCTTGTCGTAATCCTTCGCGGTGAAGGCGTCGTTGCCGGCGTTGAGCGCGGTGCCCTGCAAGGCGCGCAGTGCTTTGTCGTTTGCTTCCTTCTCGCCGTGCTTGGCGTCCAGTTCGTTGGCCTTCGTGTAGCTGGTCACCGCTTTGTCCAACGCATCGGGGAACTGCGCTTTCAATGCGGCATCATCACCGAACACAACGCGGCTGTAGATCATTCCGCGGTAGCGCCAGGTCTTCTCCTTCACCGAAGTGCCTTCGTTCAGGATGGCTGGTTCGATGTAGCTCACCGCCTCGGCGATCTTGTTGTCGTCCAGGGCCATGTAGGCGCTCACCACCGCGCTGTTCTGCGCGGTCGCGTTCAGCATGAAGAGCGTTCCCAGTATCGTTAGCGTGTTCCTCGTCATCGGTTATGCATCGGTTGGTTCGTCGGTGCCGCCATTTGCAACATCGGTGCCAGTGGTCCCGTCCTCTCCTCCTTCACCTCCATCTCCTCCTTCACCAGCAACGCCTTCCACAGCACCCGGCACCTCATCATCTTCGTGCAGTTCGCTGTCCACTTTGGCCACGGCGGCGATCTTGTCCTTGTCGCGTAGTTCGATCAGGCGCACGCCTTGTGTGGCACGGCCCAACACGCGCATCTCCGCGAGGCTCATGCGGATGGTGATGCCGTTGCGGGTGATGATCATCAAGTGGTCATCATCGCGTACGTCCTTGATGGCGACGAGCTTGCCGGTCTTGTCCGTGACCTGCAATGTCTTCACGCCCTTGCCACCGCGATTGATGATGCGGTAATCGTCCACAGGGCTTCGCTTGCCATAGCCTTTGCTGCTTACTACAAGGACCTGGCGGGTGGCGGCTTCAGCCGCGTCGATCGTGAGCATACCCACCACTTCGTTCTTCTCGCCCTCCAGCTTCATGCCACGCACCCCACTGGCACCACGGCCCATGGGGCGCACGCGGCTCTCTTCGAAGTGGATGGCCTTTCCATCGCGCGTGGCCATGATGATGTGGCAGTTGCCATTGGTAAGGCGGGCCTCCAGCAGTTCATCGCCTTCGCGGATGCCGACGGCGATAATGCCATTGGTGCGCGGGCGGCTGTATGCTTCCAGTGTGGTCTTCTTGATGATGCCCTTCTTCGTACACAGAACGACGAAGTGGTTGTTCAGGTATTCCTCGCTCTTGAGGTCCTTCACGTTCAGGTAGGCCACCACCTTGTCACCGCCTTCCAGTTGCACGAGGTTGATGATCGCGCGGCCTTTGCTCTGGCGCGTGCCTTCCGGGATGTCGTATACGCGCATCCAGTAGCAGCGGCCCTTCTGGGTGAAGATGAGCAGGTAGTTGTGGTTGGTGGCCACGAAGAGGTGCTCGAGGAAATCCTCATCGCGTGTAGTGCTGCCACGCGAACCGATACCTCCCCTGCCCTGCGTGCGGAATTCTGCCAAGGCCGTGCGCTTGATGTAGCCGAGGTGGCTGATGGTGACCACCACCGCGTCGTCCGCGATCAGGTCTTCCATGCTCATCATGCCACCGGCCTCCACGATCACTGTCCGGCGCTTGTCACCGAATTTCTCCTTGATCTCCAGCGTCTCCTGCTTGATGATTCCGAAGCGGAGGCCCTCATCGGCGAGAATGGCTTTCAGGTGCGCGATCAGTTCCATCAGCTCGTTGTACTCGGCCTTGATCTTGTCGCGCTCCAGTCCGGTGAGGCGCTGCAAGCGCATATCGAGGATGGCGCGGGACTGGATGTCGCTGAGGCCGAACTTGGCCATCAATCCTTCGCGCGCTTCATCCGGTGTCTGGCTCGCGCGGATCAGCTTGATCACCTCGTCCAAGTGGTCCAGCGCGATGAGCAGGCCTTCGAGTATGTGCGCGCGTTCTTCCGCTTTGCGCAGGTCGAACTTCGTGCGGCGCACGACCACATCGTGGCGGTGTTCCACGAAGTAGCCGATCAGTTCCTTCAGGCGCAGCATCATCGGGCGCCCCTTCACCAGGGCGATGCTGTTCACGCTGAACGAGGTCTGCATCTCGCTGAACTTGTACAACTGGTTCAGCACTACGCTCGCCATCGCATCGCGCTTCACCTCGTACACGATGCGGATGCCGTTGCGGTCGCTCTCGTCGCGGGCGTCGCTGATGCCTTCGATCTTCTTCTCGTTCACCAGGTCGCAGGTCTTCTTGAAGAGCCCCGCCTTGCCTACCATATAAGGTATCTCGGTAACGATGATCGTTTCGCGACCTGTTTTCGGATCCTCCTCGATGTGTGCTTTCGCGCGCAGCACGATGCGGCCACGGCCGGTCTCATACGCCTCGCGAACGCCCATCGTACCGTGTATGGTTCCGCCTGTCGGGAAGTCAGGCCCCTTGATGAACTGCATCAGGCCCGCTGTATCGATCTCGCGATCGTCTATGTAGGCGATGATGGCGTCGCATACCTCGCCCAGGTTATGGGGTGCCATATTGGTGGCCATGCCCACGGCGATACCAGCGGCCCCGTTCACCAGCAGGTTCGGCACACGCGTGGGCATCACGGTGGGCTCCATCAGGGTGTCGTCGAAGTTGGGCCGCATGTCCACGGTCTCCGCGTCCAGGTCCGCCATCACTTCTTCAGCGATGCGGCGCAAGCGCACCTCGGTGTATCGCATCGCCGCCGGGGGGTCCGGGTCGATGCTGCCGAAGTTGCCCTGCCCGTCCACCAAGGGATAGCGCAGGCTCCACTCCTGGGCCATACGCACCATGGCGTCGTACACGCTGCCATCACCGTGGGGGTGGTACTTGCCGAGCACTTCACCCACGATACGCGCGCTCTTCTTGTGGGCGCGAGTGCTGCTCACACCCAGATCCTGCATGCCGAAGAGCACGCGGCGGTGTACGGGTTTCAGTCCATCACGCACGTCGGGCAGGGCCCGGCTCACGATCACCGACATCGAGTAATCGATGTAGGCGGTGCGCATTTCGTTCTCGATGTTGATCGGGATGATCTTCTCTCCTTCTGCCATTCTTGTCAGGTTCTACGGCCTTGCACGTTTGTTGGAATACCCCTTTGAAAGGGAGCCCGAAAGTATCCCGATCGCACATGCTGTCGAACGCTATTTTTCCACAGGCACACACGTATGTGTGGAAAAAAGACCGATGCCCGCTTTTGCCCGCCCGGTGCTGGCAGGATAGCTTGCCCCGGTTGGTCGCCCACTTAACTTGGCAGCGTTGCGGAAAGTGCGGAGGATCAACCCAGCGAACGCCTCTACCATGAACATGGACGCCAAATTCAGCCCCCGCGTGCGGGAGGTCATCGGCTACAGCCGCGAGGAAGCCTTGCGCCTCGGCCACAACTATATAGGTATCGAGCACATCCTGCTGGGCCTCATCCGCGAGGGTGAAGGAAACGCGGTGAGGATCCTGCGCCACTTGGAGGTGGACCTCGACGACCTGCGCAAAGTGGTGGAGGGCGGCATGGAGCCCGCCAGCGCCATGCGCCCGCCGGACAAGGACAAGATCACCCTGGTAAAGCAGGCCGAGAAGATGTTGAAGATCACCTTCCTCGAAGCCAAGCTCTTCAAAAGCGCGCAGATCGAGACCGAGCATGTGCTGTTGAGCATGCTGAAGGACAACGACAACCTCGCGACGCGAACCCTGAACAAATTCAACGTGGACTACGAGAACGTAAAGCACGAAGTGGACAGCATCATGGCGGGCGGTGAGCCTGCCCCCGGCAAGACGAAGCCCAAGGCCCAAGGGCCGGGGAGCGCGGAAGATGACGATGATGACAACAGCGGGAGCTACAGCGGTGGCGGCGGTGGCAGCCAGAAGAAACAAGGCGGGGACAACAAGAGCAAGACGCCCGTGCTGGACAACTTCGGCCGCGACCTGACGAAGCTCGCCGAGGATGGCAAGCTGGACCCCATCGTGGGCCGCGAAAAAGAGATCGAGCGCGTGAGCCAGATCCTTTCACGCCGCAAGAAGAACAACCCCGTGCTGATCGGTGAACCCGGCGTGGGCAAGAGCGCCATCGCCGAAGGTCTCGCCCTGCGCATCATCCAACGCAAGGTGAGCCGGGTGCTCTTCAACAAGCGCATCGTCGCGCTGGATATCGCATCGCTCGTAGCGGGCACCAAATACCGCGGCCAGTTCGAGGAGCGCATGAAGGCGGTGATGAACGAACTGGAGAATTCCCCGGACGTGATCCTCTTCATCGACGAGATCCACACCATCGTGGGCGCGGGCGGCGCGAGCGGAAGCCTCGATGCCAGCAACATGTTCAAGCCCGCCCTCGCGCGTGGCGAGATCCAGTGCATCGGTGCCACCACGCTTGACGAATACCGACAGTACATCGAGAAGGACGGCGCGCTCGAACGCCGCTTCCAGAAGGTGCTCGTGGAACCGACCTCCATTGATGAGACGATCCAGATCCTCGACAACATCAAGGAGAAATACGAGGACCACCACAACGTGAACTACACGCCCGAAGCGATCCGCGCCTGCGTGAAGCTCACCGCGCGCTACATCACCGACCGCCACCTGCCCGACAAGGCCATCGATGCGATGGACGAGGCCGGCAGCCGCGTTCACATCAGCAACATCGTGGTACCGAAGAGCATCCTGGATGTGGAAGCCCGAATCGAGGAAGTGAAGGAGGAGAAGAACAAGGTGGTGCGCAGCCAGCGCTATGAGGAGGCCGCCAAATTGCGCGACCGCGAGCGCACCTTGCTGGAGGAACTCGAAAAGGCCAAGCGCATTTGGGAAGAGGACAGCAAGAGCAACCGCACAACTGTGAGCGATGACAACGTGGCCGAAGTGGTGGCCATGATGAGCGGCATCCCCGTTACGCGCATCGCCGAGAAAGAGAGCGGCAAGCTGCAGCGCATGAAGGAGGAGATGATGGGCAAGGTGATCGGCCAGGAGGAAGCGGTACGGAAGATCGTGAAGGCCATCCAGCGCAACCGCGCTGGCCTGAAGGATCCCAACCGCCCGATCGGTTCGTTCATCTTCCTCGGCCCTACCGGCGTAGGCAAAACCCAATTGGCCAAGGAACTCGCCAAGTACATGTTCGACACGGAGGACGCCTTGATCCGCATCGACATGAGCGAGTACATGGAAAAATTCTCCGTGAGCCGCCTCATCGGTGCGCCTCCCGGTTATGTCGGGTATGAGGAAGGTGGACAGCTCACCGAGAAAGTGCGTCGCCGCCCCTACTCCATCATCCTGCTGGACGAGATCGAGAAAGCGCACCCGGACGTGTTCAACCTGATGCT
>JANMKC010000024.1:0-5878 GCA_031371785.1 Flavobacteriales bacterium
CATCGCCGCAAAGTAAGGACAGGTGCGCATCCATCTTTCTTTCAACAGTCGTGCGACCGGGCCTTGTTGATGCAATGCTCACAGCATTCGGCCCCCTTACCTTCATGCGCCTCCTGACGCGAATACATTTGCCGCCCTTCCGCCAACGGGTCCATCGCCCGGATGGTTCAACGATATGGCCGACAGTTCTACTACCCGCCTTGGCGAACGCAAGAAGCGCACGCCTTCCTTGATCGATACATCGCTCGAAGCGGGCAGGTTGCCTCCACAGGCACCTGAACTGGAACAGGCCGTATTGGGCGCGCTCATGCTGGAGCGCAACGCGGTGAACGAGGCCATCGACATCCTGCGCCCCGAGAGTTTCTATGTCGACGCGCACCGGCGCATCTTCGACGCCATACAGAACCTCTTCCGCACGGACCAGCCCATCGACATCCTCACGGTAACGCAGGAACTGAAGAAGCGCGCCGAGCTCGACATCGTCGGTGGCCCCTTCTACATCAGCCAGCTCACCAACAAGGTGGCCAGCAGCGCCAACGTGCAATACCACGCGCGGATCATCAGCCAGAAGCACATCCTGCGCGAACTGATCCGCATCAGCGCGGACACCATGCGCGACGCGTACGATGACACCACGGACGTGTTCGACCTGCTCGACAAGAACGAACAGGAACTGTACGCGGTGACCAGTGGCAACCTGAAGCGCAACTACGAACCGATGAGCGCCCTGATCGAGGACGCCATCACCAACATCGAGAACGCGAAGAACAAGACCGGTGGCGTGAGCGGCGTACCCACCGGCTTCGCGAAGCTGGACAAGCTCACCGGCGGCTGGCAGAAGAGCGACATGGTGATCATCGCGGCCCGGCCCGGCATGGGAAAAACCGCCGTAGTGCTGAGCATGGCCCGCAACATCGCCGTGGAACACAAGAAGGCCGTGGCCGTTTTCAGTCTGGAAATGAGCAGCACGCAGCTCGTCACGAGGCTCATCGCCAGCGAAGCGGGCATCAGTTCGGAGAAGCTCCGTAAGGGCGACCTGAACGACGCCGAGTTCGCCATTCTGCACCAGCACATCGCGCGCCTCACCAACGCCCCGATCTACATCGATGATACCCCGGCGTTGAACATCTTCGAACTGCGCGCCAAATGCCGCCGATTGAAGAGCCAGCACAACGTGGAGCTGATCGTGATCGACTACCTGCAGTTGATGACCACGGGCAGTGATGGCAACAAGGGAGGGAACCGCGAGCAGGAGATCAGCAGCATTTCCCGTTCGATCAAGAGCATCGCCAAGGAACTCGATGTGCCCATCATCGCACTGAGCCAGTTGAGCCGGGCGGTGGAAACGCGCGGTGGCGACAAACGCCCGCAGTTGAGCGACCTCCGCGAGTCCGGTGCTATCGAGCAGGACGCCGATCTGGTCTGCTTCCTCTACCGTCCGGAGTACTACAAGATCTTCGAGGACCAGTATGGCAGTACGATCGGCATCGGTGAGATCATCATCGCCAAACACCGGAACGGTGCATTGGACACGGTGCTGTTAAGATTCATCCCGGAGCTTGCCAAATTTGCCGACTTGGAGACTTCTTCGGGCTTTATGACCGAAGGGGGCTCAACTTTGCAGTCCGGTGGTCCCGCGACCATCACACGGCCGAGCCGGATGAACGATGACAAAGACGACGACGATATCGCTCCCTTCTAATAGGGAGAAACGCGGAGGCAAGGAAGTAGAACGCAGAGGCGCGGAGGTGCGGAGGTTCGCAGAGAAAATTTTGCGACGGTCAATATTTTCCCTGCGCTTCTTCGGATCTTCAGATCCTCGGTATCCCCACTGCATCTCCAACTCTGCGCCTCTGCGTTTGATCTCGACGCGGATCCTTTTTCTCCTCCTCCTCCTTGCGCCGTCCTCTTCTTTCGCGACGAAGTTGTTGATCCCGATGGACAAGAGCCAGAAGGACCACTTGAAGGCTTATGGCATCGCCTACTGGACCTTGCAACGGGATGTGCCCGTGGAGTGGCTGCTCAATTACAAGGGCGGCAGCTTCCTCATCGATCATTTCCAGGCGATAGAACAGGAATGCACGATCCGCGGCGTCACGTTCAATGTGATCGCTGATGGTGCGGCCGATGCGATCCTTCTGGAGATCGCCGACCCGGAAGCCAATATGGAAATGGTGAAGCTGGAGAAGGCTCCGAAGATCGCCGTTTACGCGCCAGCGAGTTTCCAACCGTGGGACGACGCCGTGGCGTTGGTGATGACATACGCGGAGATCCCCTACACGCGCATCTACGACAAGGAGGTGATCAGCGGGGTATTGCCGAAGTATGACTGGTTGCACCTGCACCACGAGGATTTCACGGGGCAGTATGGCAAGTTCTATCGCCAGTTCCACAACGCCGCGTGGTACCAGGACCAAGTGCGCGAGAGCGAAGCCATGGCCACCGAGCTCGGCTTCGCGAAAGTGAGCCAGATGAAAGGAGCGGTCGCGAATACCATCCGCGACTACGTGGCGGGTGGCGGCTACCTCTTCACCATGTGCAGCGGTACGGACAGCTATGACATCGCGCTCGCGGCCACAGGTGTGGACATCTGCGCTCCCGAATTCGATCACGACCCGATCGATCCCGCGTGCCAGCAGAAGATCGATTTCTCGAAAGGGTTCGCCTTCAAGGACTATCGGCTCCACACGGATCCCATGGAGTACGAGTTCAGCGATATCGACGCCACGGACATCCACAACACCATCGGTGAAACACGCGACTTCTTCACGCTCTTCGACTTCAGCGCGAAGTGGGATGTGGTGCCCAGCATGCTCTGCCAGGACCATGAACAAGTGATCCACGGTTTCATGGGGCAGACCACCGCGTTCAAGAAGCAGTTCGTGAAGTCGGGTGTGTTGGTGATGGGCGAGAACAAACCGCAAGGCACCGTGAAATACATCCACGGTGAGTTCGGCCTCGGTCAGTGGACCTTCTATGGCGGCCACGATCCGGAGGACTACCAGCACATGGTCGGCGATCCGCCCACGGACCTCAGCCTCTTCCCGAACTCACCGGGCTACCGTCTTATCCTGAACAATATTCTCTTCCCCGCCGCGCGGAAGAGGAAGCAAAAGACTTAGAAGCTGTTTGCAATGTGTCGTGGGTGGTGCGGTCAAAATTCAAACGCAGAGGCGCAAAGGCACGAAGGACGCAGAGTTTGAAGCGGGACAAGAGCTTTTGAGAACGCAGAGGATCCCGCGAAGGGGGATCTCCTCCGCGCCCCCGATTTTCCTTTTCAACTCTGCCTCTGCGCAGCTCCGCCCCTCCGCGCCCCGATGTACATCGGGGCTGCGTTGGAAGGGACTTTGAAAACAGGTTCTCAGTCCTGGAGCAGCCGGGCGATGCGCGGAAAGCGTTCCGTCAGTCGATAACGATCCGCCAGCCAGATCGCTGCGGCGCTCGCATAGATGATATAGTACGGCTCCAGCGTAATGGTGCGGAACCGGTTCTGCACATAGAACACCACGCTGAAGAGGATCATCGAGAAGATCAGCCACAGGATCCATTGATGGGTGCGGAAGTCCCTGCGCAACGCGCGGAAGATCCCGAGGTAGGCGAGCATGTACAGCGGCAGCGAACAGATGAACATCGCCAGCCAGTTCACCATGGAGTAGTGATGGTAGTTCACACCCGGTAGCAGGAAATAAAAGAGATCGTACGCGGAGAGCCGTGCGAGCTTGCCGGGGTTCTTGCGGCACCAATCGAGCCCCGCGTGCAACATCACTTCCTGGCGCTGCTTGTGCGGCATGCCTTCCAGCGTATCGCGCAGGTCATCCATGATCCGGTAGCGCATATCGAAAATGCGTTTGTGTTCGGGCGACCCCAGCGGTGGTGGATGCACGATGAAGTCGTACACATCATCATTGTGCCCTACGAGAAAAAAGCCACCTTGGCCTGTGCTGCTGATGACGTACATGTCATGCTTCTTCAGGTTGTAAAGCCCGTACGGAAAGGTGAGCGTGAGGCATACACTGGCGAACAACGCGAAATGGACCACGCGTCTCTTGCGCGTCGCCGGGCTGTTCATCCACCAGTACAGCGGTACGAAGGGCGCGAAGAGCAGTATGTGCGACTTGATGAGGAAGGTGATCGCGAAGAGCACCGCCGCGATCGCGGTGCGGCGGAGGTCATCGGCGCGAACGGCGCGCAGCAGCGCATGCAAGGAGAAGATCAACGCGAGCTGGAAGGGCATGTCCTGCGCGCGGGTACCCACCCAGATCAACGTGAGCGGGAACACCGCATAGATGAGCGCGGCCACATTGCCGACACGGCGATCGAAGAACATCAGCGCGATGCGGCGCACGTACACCCCGCTGAGCGCGCAAAGGAACAGTTGCGCCGCGCCCAATGCCCAGGTCCATCCACCGCCGAAGACCGCCTTGAACAATGCTTGCGTGTACGGATAGAACGGAGCGGTGATGAAGTACTGCGTCTCCAGGTCGAAGTTGCCTTGCAGGATACCGCTGCTCTGCTCGTCGTACCGCTTGTTGTCACGGTCCAGATCGAGCCCATAGTGCGTGGAAACGAGCATGAAGAGCGCGCGCACCACCAGGCAGAGCAGGAAGATGCGGAGTTCTGTTCTCCGTTCGATTCGTGGATCGCTCGCGGTGGTCATGGTGCCGAAAATAGCCGTGGTGCCCGTTGGCGCGGACATGGCTGGCACGGGCGGCTATCTTGCGCCACATTTTTTGGCGCGCTCGCGCATGTCGCGCCAACGCACCGACCGACATCCGACCATGCCCGTTCCCTCGTTCAAGAAGCTGTCCATCCTCATGGCCGCCTACAACGAGGAGGACAGCCTTCACGCCTGTGTGGACCGTGTGCTTTCCGCTCCGCTTCCCCAAGGGTTGGCGCGTGAACTGGTGATCGTGAACGACGGCAGCGCCGATGGTACATGGCAGGTGATGGGTGAACTGGCCAGTGCCCATCCGGATGTGGTCCGCATCTTCGATCAACCACGCAACATAGGCAAGGGCGCGGCCATCCGCAGGGCCATCGCGGAGATGAGCGGGGACCTGGCCATCATACAGGACGCCGATCTCGAATACGATCCGAACGAATACCGGAAAGTGCTGGCACCGATCATCGACGGGCGCGCGGACGTGGTTTTCGGCAGCCGCTTCGCAGGCGCGGAACGAAAGGTGCTCTTCTTCTGGCATACACTGGTGAACCGCTTCCTCACCTTCATGAGCAACATGCTCAACGACACGAACTGGACGGACATGGAGACCTGTTACAAGGCCTTCACCGCTGCCGCGCTTACTTCGATACCGCTGGTCAGCGACCGCTTCGGCATCGAACCCGAACTGGCGGCCAAGTGCGCCCGCAACCGCTTCCGGATGTTCGAAGTACCGATCAACTACAACGGTCGGCGCTACGATGAAGGAAAGAAGATCGGCTGGACCGATGGTGCCGCCGCACTGTGGTTCATCTTCAAGTATCGCTTCTCTTCCAACTATAGCGATCCGGGCAAAGTGACGCTCGACGCGATCGAGCAAGCCCCCCGCTTCAACCGATGGATGTACGAGCGCGTGAAGCCATGGCTGGGCGATCGCGTGGCCGAACTGGGAAGCGGGCGAGGCAACCTCAGCAACTTCTTCCGCCGGCACAAACACGTCCTGCTCACGGATTATCGGGACGATTACCTCGATCCGCTCCGCGAACGCTGGGGTCACCTTCGGCGCTTGCGTTTCGCGAAGCTGGATATGACCCTGTCCGCGGATTACCCAGCGCTCACGGAATTCGCGCCGGACAGTGTGGTGTTCCTGAACGTGCTCGAGCACATCGAGGATGACAGTGCCGTGCTGCACAACCTCTTCGGTCACGTGCCCGTGGG
>JANMKC010000105.1:0-2609 GCA_031371785.1 Flavobacteriales bacterium
GTGGCCGCAGAGCACCAGATCAACGCCATGCGCTTCGAGCAGTGGCAGGAAGATGTTGCGCATGTCGGTGGAGTTGCCGGGATCGTCCGAGTTGTGCGTGCCCTTGGTGTACGGCGGATGATGCCAGTACGCGATGATCCAATCGCTGTGCGTGTCGGCGTAAGCGAGGTCGTTCTGCAACCAGGTGTACATGCCTCCAGTGATGGTGCGCGGGCTGCCATCGCTGTCCAGTCCGATGAAGTGTACGCGGCCGTAGTCGTAGGAGTAATAAGCCTCGGTGTTCGATGCCACGCCACCGCTTTGGCCGAGTTTCGGTGAAGCGAACGCATCGAAGTACGCGCCGCTCTGCGTGCCTGCCGAAGCGCCGCTGTAGTAGTCGTGATTGCCTGGAATGGGGAAGAGCGAAGTATTGCGCAGCATGTTCTGGTACACTTTGAAAATGCTCTCGTGGTACTCGAACGAGCGGCCTTGCCAGTATGAATTGTCGCCGAGCATCAACCACACATCGGCCTTGTTCACGCCGACGTAGTTGCTGTACGCATCGCGCACATCGAGTTGCGATTGGTACGTGGTGCCTGCATCACCGATCGCCCAGATGCGCATCGGCGTGGACGTGTCCTGGACAGGGAATGTTTTGAAAAAGTGGGTCGCGTCATCGCCTTCCAGATCGGCGAACGTGGTGCCGATGGCGTAGTAGTAAGTAGTGGAAGGGGAGAGGCCGGTGATATCGATCTCGTGATTCGTGGCAAGCGTGGCGGAAGTCACGTTGCTCGCAAGCGCACCGGGCGAACTTCCGTAGCGGATGCGGCTGTCCGTGGGAACATCCGTTGTCCATTTGATGGTGATGCCGGTGGGTGTGGTGGATTGAAGCATCGGCGCGTTGAACACCACGGGTGCAGCGTCGAGGGCGGTGAGTTCAAGATCGAAGCTGATATCGGAACTCGTCGCGCTTTCCTGGTGGACTTCCACCGCGATGGTGTTGTTGCCGGTTGTGAACATGGCCTTTGCGAGCAGCAGTTCAAAGTGCAGGCTCTCTTCGGTGCCACCGATCCCGGTATAGGATACGGACGTATAGGTGATCGTACCCTGGTTCATGTTGGCGCGCATCACTTCCACGCCGTTCACATACACGACCGCGCCGTCGTCCTTCTTCAGGCGGAGCAGGAACCCGGACCACGCGTTGATGTCCGCGATGGTGATCGTTTTGCGGAAATAAGTGGTGATGTATTTGGCATTGGCGTTCGACCCATAGCTCACCACCGTGGCTTCATCGCCGTCGCCATAGCCGAGCTCCGCAGGGCCGCTGAGCCACCCCACTTCGCTGAAGCCGATCGCCGTCCACGCGGTTCCTTGGTTGGATCCATTGTCCCTGTATATCCAGGTGCTGCCGTACGGGATCAGCACAACGTCCTGCGCTGCGAGAAGAACAGGAAGTAGTGCGGCCAGAAGCGAAGAGGTGCGGCGGAAAGTCATGCGATGCGTGTTGATGCCGTCAAGGTAGTGGGAAGGATGCGAAGGATGAGCGGCGATCAGCCCGAACGAACGGTGCGATCGACGAGCATGTGCGTGGCACCTTTGCGCTCCATTCCATCGCATGTTCCTGCTCATCATTCTGCTCATTGTCCTGTTGCCCATCGCTGCGCTGATGCTCTACTTCCGCCTTGCACCGCGCATCGGCGGCGACCCCGCAGGTGAACGCTTGAAGCGCATCCAGGCTTTGCCGAATTATAGGGATGGCAAGCTGCACAACCTCGTACCCACGAACATGAAGATGCCGCCGATCACCATGGCGAAAGTGATGTGGTGGATGTTGCGGGGCGGGGAAGGGCGCGAACCGACGCAGGTGATCCCAACTGTGCCGTTCGATCGCGCAGCATGGGAGCGCGTGCCGGACAATGGGTTCGCATTGGCATGGCTCGGCCATTCATCGTTGCTCATCAAGATGGACGGCGTGACGTTCCTCCCCGATCCCGTCTTCGGCGAGCGCGCCAGCACGTTCTCTTTCGCCGGACCAAAGCGCTTCACCTACACGGAGCATATCCGTGTGGACATGTTGCCGAAGGTGGATGTGGTGCTGCTCTCGCACGATCACTACGATCACTTGTGCTACGAGACGATCTCGACCCTTGTCACTTCGAGCAACGCCGGAGGCATGGGCCGCAGGGCGCAAAGCGACCGAGGAGTCGAGAAGCTACCGCGTTTTATCTCCGCCATCGGCGTCGGCGCGCACTTGGAGAAATGGGGCGTGCCTTCATCCTCGATCACGGAGTTGGAATGGTGGCAAGAACAACAAGTGGAAGGAGTGAAGCTCACCTTCACGCCATCGCGCCATTTCACCGGACGCAGCATGACCAACCGCTTCAGCACGCTCTGGGGCTCGTTCGTGCTGCAAGGGAAAAGCAAGCGCATCTACTTCGGTGCGGACAGTGGCTACTCGCCCACCTTCAAGGAGATCGGTGAACGCTTCGGTCCGTTCGATCTCGCCATGCTGGAATGCGGCGCGTACAGCGAGTTCTGGCCGGACATACACATGTTCCCCGAAGAGACCGCGCAGGCCGCAGTGGATGTGCGCGCCAAGGTGCTGATGCCGATCCACTGGGGCAAGTTCG
>JANMKC010000111.1:0-1826 GCA_031371785.1 Flavobacteriales bacterium
ATTGCGCACGGCGAAGTTGCATCATCAGCACGAAGCTGTGAGTTCGCGCATGATCAAGGTGAGGCTCGGCTCGGCTTTCTCCGCGACGCGTTGCACCATCTCGTGGGTTGTCTTTTCGATACGGCCTTCCACGCCCATGTCGGTGATCACGCTCATGGCGAAGCAGGGCAGGCCCATTTGCCGGGCGGCGATCACCTCGGGCACTGTGCTCATGCCCACCGCATCGCCGCCGATGTTGCGCACGTAGAGGTACTCCGCAGGCGTTTCCAGCGTTGGGCCAGTGAGGCCGACATACGTGCCTTGTTGCACCTTGATGTTGTTCTTCGCTGCTATCGCCTTCGCCTTGGCGATGAGTCCGTGGTCATACGCCTCGCTCATGTCCGGGAAGCGCGGCCCCAGTTCATTGATGTTCGGGCCGATGAGCGGATTGGGAAAGAGGTTGATGTGATCGGTGATGATCATCAGGTCGCCGGTCTCGTGCGCGGGGTTCACACCGCCGCAGGCATTGCTCACGAACAGCCGCTGGATGCCGAGGAATTTGAACACGCGCACAGGCATCACCACTTCCTGCATCGTCCATCCTTCATAGAAGTGGAAGCGCCCTTGCATGGCCACCACGGGCTTTCCACCAAGAATACCGAAGAGCAGTTTGCCGGGGTGGCCTTCCACCGTGCTCACCGGGAATTCCGGGATGTCCTTATAGGCGATCGCGTGCTTCACGTCGATCTCCTTGCCGAGACCGCTGAGGCCGGTGCCGAGGATGATGCCTGTTTCCGGGGTGAAACCACCCGTGGCCTTCTTCAGGTGATCAGCGATGCGCTGGATGCGTTGCAACATGGGATCGGAGGAGCGCTGCGAAAGCGTGTGGTTCGTTGAGTATTTCGGCCTGCACACCGATCACCGCGATGGGGATGTCCTCCATCGGTCCGTTGACGAGCGCTGATCCCAAGCGGGCCGCGTCCTTCTCCGTGGTGATCAATATTTTTTCAGGGCCGACGAAAGTAGCGAACCGTGTGGCGATCCGCAGTTGATCGGCAGGGGAGAAGACGTGGTGGTCCGCGAAAGCCATGTGCTGCACGTGCCCGAAGAGGGAACGCACATGTTCCAGCAAGGCCGAAGCATCCGCGATGCCGGTGACCAGGAAAGCGGAGGTCCCCGCTCCCACAGGAACCTTCATCGTGCTGTCGTGCAGCGAGCGTGGCTCGGCATAGCGGAGTCCGCTGAAGAAAAGCGGTTGGTGCGGCAGCAACTTCAAGCGTGTGCGCCAGCGTTGCTGTTCATCAGCAGAAGGAAGTACGGGGCATTTCGTAACGATCACCGCATCGGCCACGCGCGCCCTTGATGGAAGATCGCGCAATGAACCGGCAGGCAGCAGGTGGTCGCGGAACCAAGGCTTCTGCCATGTGGTGAGAACGATGTTCAGGCCCGCTTTCAATTGGCGGTGCTGGAACGCATCATCGAGGATCACGGCCTTCACTTCAGGGGCCTGCAGTTGAATGCCTTCGATGCCCGCGACACGATCAGCGCCCACGAACACGCGCACACCGCTGAACTTCCGCTTCAGCATCAGCGGCTCATCGCCAGCAACGCTCGCATCATCCTCGCGGTGTACCTCGTGGAAGCCGGTTCCATCGCGGCCATAGCCACGGCTCAATGTGGCGAGCGGCCCATGATCCACAAGTGTTCGAAGGGCGAGTTCCACATGCGGGGTTTTGCCGGTGCCGCCCAAGGCCACGTTGCCGATGACGATGGTGGGTAGGCCGGGAGCGCTGCTGTTGATCCACCCATGATCATAGCGGGAATGCCGCAAGCGCAGGGCTGCTCCA
>JANMKC010000127.1:0-10608 GCA_031371785.1 Flavobacteriales bacterium
GAAACACTCGACCACCTCAGCGACTTCCTCGCACTGCAGGTCCAGTCCCTATCCTGCTCCGAGGTCAGGTCCATCTGCGACTTCGACCACTTCAAGCCCACGAATGCCCTTTGGACGATCTTGAATGTCTAAATGGTATTAGTATGAGCGAATGCGGAAGAGCCTCCCGAACAGGAGGCCCTTCTCTTGAATGTTGTCCGGATCGATCAGCCCAGATAGGCTCGTAGCACCCGGCCACGGCCCGCGTGTTTCAACCGCCGGATGGCCTTCTCTTTGATCTGGCGCACACGTTCACGTGTGAGGTCGAACTTCTGGCCGATCTCCTCCAGCGTGTGGGGCTGGTTCCCCTTCAGTCCGAAGTACAGGCGGATCACATCGGCTTCGCGGATGCTCAGCGCGTCCAGCGATCGTTCGATCTCCATGCGGAGGCTATCGGTCATCAGGGCCTCTTCGGGATCGGGGATGTCGGTGTTCTTCATCACGTCCAGCATGGTGCCACTGTCGTCCCCTTCACGCAGGGGTGCGTCCATGCTCAGGTGTTTGCCCGAATTGTTCATGCTGGTCTTCACCTCTTCGATGGTCATCTCCAGCAGCTCGGCCAGTTCGATCGCGGTCGGGGCACGCTCATGCTCCTGCTCCAACTTGGCGAAAGCCTTGTTGATGCGATTGATGGATCCGATCTTGTTCAGCGGAAGGCGCACGATCCGCGCCTGCTCGGCCAGGCTCTGCAGGATCTGCTGGCGGATCCACCACACCGCGTAGCTGATGAACTTGAACCCGCGCGTTTCATCGAAGCGCTTGGCGGCCTTGATCAATCCGAGATTGCCCTCGCTGATCAGGTCCGGGAGTGTGAGGCCTTGGCCCTGGTACTGTTTGGCCACGCTCACCACGAAGCGCAGGTTCGCCGTGCAGAGCTCCTCCAGCGCGTTGTCATCACCCTGCTTGATCCGCACGGCGAGTTCCACCTCTTGCTGGGCGGTGATCAATTTCACTTTCCCGATCTCGGTGAGGTACTTGTCCAGCGACGGTGTGTCGCGGTTCGTGACCTGCTTCGAGATCTTCAACTGTCGCATCCTTGCCATGTGTACCGCTTGTGTTTTTGGGGAAGAGCGTCCCGTTCAACGCTCACCGATGCACATCGGTTACGAGATGCGCGAGGAATAGCGCGGTCCCCTCCGGATGCTGTCGCTGGCTGCGGGATCCAGCGGTCGGAAAAAGAAAAAGGCCCCGGTACCGGAGCCCTTTTCATGTCAGGAATTTTATGGTCAGTCGCGGCGTGGGCCACGATCGCGGAACTCACGGCGTGGGCGATCGCCTTGGTCGCGACGTTCGCGGCCATCGCCTTCCATGGCCGGCTCCCGGTCCACATAGCCTTCCGGCTTCGGCAGGAGCACGCGGCGACTGAGCTTCAACTTGCCCGTGCGCGGATCCTTGCCCACCACTTGGAATTCGATCACCTCGCCTTCCTTCAGCACGTCCTCCACACGATCGATGCGCTTCCAGTCGAGTTCGCTCACATGCAACAGTCCATCGGTACCGGGGAAGATCTCTACGAACGCGCCGTACGGCATGATCGTTTTCACCTTGCCCTTATAGGTGACACCGAGTTCCGCTTGCGGCGGGAAGGCGATGGCTTTCACACGAGCGAGGGCGGCTTCGATACCGGCCTTGTTGTCGCTCATGATCTGCACATGTCCCACACCATCCACTTCTTCGAGGACGATGGTGGTCTTGGTCTCCGCCTGGATCTCCTGGATCACGCGGCCGCCGGGTCCGATCACGGGCCCGATGGTCTCCTTCGGGATCTCGATGCTGACGATGCGTGGTGCGTGGTCCTTGTAGTCGCTGCGCGGCTTGTCCATCGTCTTCAGCATTTCGCCGAGGATGTGCATACGACCGGCGCGCGCCTGCTCCAGCGCTTGTGCGAGCACTTCAAAGCTCAGTCCGTCGACCTTCATGTCCATCTGTGTGGCGGTGATGCCTTTGGCACTTCCGGTCACCTTGAAGTCCATGTCGCCCAAGTGGTCCTCGTCTCCGAGGATATCGCTCAGGATGGCATACTTGCCATCAGGATCGCTGATCATACCCATGGCGATGCCGCTCACAGGTGCTTTCAATTGTACGCCTGCGTCCATCAGCGCGAGCGTTCCGCTACAGACCGTGGCCATGGAGCTCGATCCATTGCTTTCGAGAATATCGCAGGTAAGACGGATGGTGTAAGGATTCTCCGGTGCGCTGGGGATCATCGGCTTCAGTGCGCGGAGCGCCAGGTTCCCGTGGCCGATCTCGCGCCGTCCAGGCCCGCGGATGGGCTTCACTTCGCCTGTGCTGAAGCTGGGGAAGTTGTAATGCAGCATGAAGGCATCGCTGCGCTTGTGCATGGCGGTGTCCACGGTCTGCTCGTCCATTTTGGAACCGAGCGTGACCATGTTGATGGCCTGCGTTTCACCGCGTGTGAAGATGGCGCTGCCGTGCGTGCCGGGGAGCACATCCACTTCGCTCCAGATGGGGCGTATGTCCGTGGTCTTGCGACCGTCCAGTCGGGTTCCTTTCTCCAACACTACTCGGCGAACACCCGCTTTCTGCGCTTTCTTGAAGTAGCGGGCCAGCATGGCCTTCTTCGATCTCTGTTCATCGCTCAACGTGGCCACGAAGTCCTCCTTCACCTTCGCGAAGGCCTCGCTGCGCACCTCCTTGGCACTGGCCACGGAAGCGATGTCAAAATATTTCTGGAACGTGGCGTCGTAGATGGCCTTCTCCAACGCGGGGTCTTTCTCTTCGTGGTTGTAAGCCCGTTTTGTCTGGCTCTTGGCAACAGCGGCACTGAATTCGTTCAGCGCCTTGCACTGCACCTTGATCGCATCAAGCGCGAGCTTGATCCCTTCGATCATCTCCGCTTCGCTCACTTCCTTCATTTCACCCTCCACCATGAGGATGTCGCTCGTGGTGCCAGCCACGATCAGGTCGATGTCCGATCCCTCCATCTCTTCGAAGGTGGGGTTCACGGTCCATTTCCCGGCCTTGCGGGCGATACGCACTTCGCTCACTGGTCCGTTGAACGGGATATCGCTGACGGCCAATGCGGCGGCGGCGGCGAGGCAGGCGAGCGAGTCGCTGGGGTTCTTCTTGTCCGTGCTCAACAGGGAAACCTGTACCTGTGTGTCACCGTGGAAGTCGTCGTTGAAGAGCGGGCGAAGCGCACGGTCCACCAGGCGGCTCACGAGGATCTCCCCGTCACTGGGCCTGTTCTCGCGTTTGAAGAAGCCTCCCGGAAAACGCCCGGCGGCGCTGAATTTCTCGCGGTATTCCACCTGCAACGGCAGGAAGTCGATGCCCTCGCGGGCCTCTTTGGTAGCCACTACCGTGGCCAGCAGGATGGTGTCGCCCATGCGCACGGTCACACTGCCGTCGGCCTGTTTGGCGAGGATCCCTGTTTCCAGGGTGATGATCTTGCCACCGCCCAGGTCGATGGTCTTCTGTATTCCTTGTGGTCTCATGTTCTTGCTGCGCGCCGTTCGCGTCTTTCGTTTGGTTGTTGTTTCTCTTGACCTCTCATCGGGGTCCGGAATTTCCGACCCGTACATCAAAAAGGGCGATCGTGCTTCACGATCGCCCTATCGTTCAGTTCGTCTGTTGTACCCCGGAAGCCCGGAGCGCACTGGCATTATTTGCGCAGCCCGAGCGTGGCGATGATCGCACGATAACGCTCGATATCGTAGTTCTTCAGGTAGTTGAGCAATTGCTTGCGCTTGCCCACCAGATCCAGCAGGGAGGTTTCCGTGCCGTGGTCCTTCTTGTTCTTCTTCAGGTGCTCGGTGAGGTGCTCGATGCGAGCCGTGAACATCGCGATCTGCCCTTCGCTGCTTCCGGTGTTCTTCTCACTGCCACCGTGCTTCTTGAAGATCTCTTGCTTGGCCTCTTTGGTCAGTACTGGCATGTCTCTTTCATCTGTGCGATCCCCGGAATGGGGAACGAGGGCGCAAATGTAGCCGAATACCGACTTGGTCCACGTCCTCGAAGACCAGCGGCAGCCCGGATCAGGTCCCGAACATGCCGATCAGCTGGCCCAAGGTCTTCTTCAGGTCCTTTCGCTCCACGATCTTGTCCAGGAAGCCATGCTCCAGCACGAATTCACTGGTCTGGAAGCCTTCCGGAAGGTCGCGGCCGATGGTCTCCCTTACCACGCGCGGGCCGGCAAAGGCGATGAGGGCCTTGGGCTCAGCGATGTTCAGGTCGCCCAGCATGGCGAAGCTGGCGGTTACGCCACCGGTCGTGGGGTCCGTCAGCACGCTGATGTACGGAATACCTTTCTTCGAGAGCAGGCTCAACTTGGCGCTGGTCTTGGCCATTTGCATCAGGCTGAAACCGGCCTCCATCATCCGGGCACCGCCGCTTTTGCTGACGATGATCAAGGGGCACTTCTTCCGCAAAGCCACGTCCGCCGCTTGGGCGATCTTCTCCCCCACCACGCTGCCCATGCTGCCACCAATGAACCGGAAGTCCATGCAGGCGATCACCACAGCATGCTTCTCCAGCTTTCCCTCAGCTGCCCGGAGCGCATCGTTCAGCCCGGTCTCCTTGCGCGTCTTGGAAAGGCGGTCGGTGTACTTCTTGGTGTCCTCGAATTGAAGCGGATCACCGGCCATGAGTTTCTCGGCGATCTCCTTGTGCTTCTGGTCGTCGAAGAGGATGGCGAAGTACTCCGCGCTCCCGATCTTTTCGTGATATCCGCACTTCGAGCATACCCAGAGATTGTTCTCGTGGTCCTCGGTGGTAGCGATCTCCGAGCACTCCGGGCACTTGTACCACAGGCCCTCCGGAGTTTCCTTCTTCTCCTCGGTGCTTGTGGTGATGCCTTCCTTGACGCGTGTGAACCAGCCCATGGGTTGTAAAGTTGAAAGGTGAAAGATGAAAAATGAAAGCTGGATCCAGGCGCGCGGATGTTCCGTGTTTCAGCTTTCCGCTTTCAACTTTCTCATTTCCATCTCAGGCGATGGTGATCGTCTTGTCGAGATAAACATCCTGGATCGAATTCAGAAGCGCGACCCCTTCGTTCATCGGGCGCTGGAAGGCCTTGCGGCCGCTGATGAGGCCCTGGCCACCTGCCCGCTTGTTGATCACCGCCGTCTTCACCGCTTCCGCCATATCGCTGGCACCGCTGCTGGCACCGCCGCTGTTGATAAGCCCGATGCGGCCCATGTAGCAATTGGCCACCTGGTAACGGCACAGATCGATCGGGTGGTCCGTGCTCATATCGCTGTAGACCTTCTTATGCGTCTTGCCATAACCGGGCAGTGCGTTGTAGCCACCGTTGTTCTCAGGCAGCTTCTGCTTGATGATGTCCGCTTGGATCGTCACACCCAGATGGTTCGCTTGACCGGTGAGGTCCGCCGCTGTGTGGTAGTCCACACCGCCGGTCTTGAAACCCGGATTGCGCAGGTAGCACCATAGCACAGTGGCCATGCCGAGCTCATGCGCATGCTGGAACGCTTCGGCGATCTCCGTGATCTGTCGGCTCGCCTCATCGCTGCCGAAGTAGATCGTGGCACCAATGGCAACAGCGCCCATGTCCCACGCGCTTTCCACCGTGCCGAAAAGCACCTGATCGAACTTGTTCGGCAGGGTCATCAATTCGTTGTGGTTGATCTTCACGATGAACGGGATCCGGTGCGCATACTTCCGCGACACGCTGCCCAGCACACCGAACGTGGACGCCACCGCATTGCACCCACCTTCGAGCGCGAGTTCCACGATCCTGTCGCCATCGAAGTAGATCGGGTTCGGCGCGAAGCTGGCGCCCGCGCTGTGCTCGATGCCCTGGTCCACGGGCAGGATGCTCATATAGCCCGAACCGGCGAGGCGGCCGTTCCCGTACAGCGCCTGGATACTTCGCAACACTTGGGGACTCCGGTTGCTGCCTCCGAAACAGCGGTCCACAAAGTCAGGTCCCGGCAGGTTGAGGGCTTTCTTGTCGATCACCTTACAGGTATGTTCCAAGAGGTTACTGGCTTCAGCGCCCAACAACTCGTCGATCTTGCCGGTCTTCAAAGTCTCCATTCGCAGGTTCCGTTTTGCGGTGCGAACTTACGTCAGTGCCGCGCGGAGGAAAAGCGGCAGCGGGCATAGTGCCAAAGTACAATGGTGGAAAACCGGAAAGGTGCCATGGGGCGCGTCGCGCCTGATCGCTTCCGCATGATCAGAAGGGATACCCGATCCCCAGATTGAAATTGAGCTTCTGCCCGAAGGCTGTCACCAGTTCGGGGTCCTTTTTCTGGAAGATCCAGCGCTGCCCTTCCGGAAGTCCGGGATCCTTCGTTTGCAGGCCCAGGTCGAAACGCACGATGAAGAAGTCGAAGTTCAGCCGCGCGCCAAGACCTGTGCCCACCGCGATCTGGCCCAGGAAGCGATCGGTCTTGAACTCCCCGCCCGGCTTGGCGGGATCGGGTTGCAACGTCCAGATGTTGCCCACATCCGAGAAGAGCGCGCCTTCCAAATATCCGAACACCTTGAAACGGTATTCCACGTTCGCCTCGAACCGCGCTTCGCCGATGCGATCGAAATGGTTGGTGGTGGAGCGGTAAGAGCCAGGACCTAGCGTGCGCGACCGCCACGCCCGCATGCCATTCGCCCCGCCGCTGAAGAAGGCCGTTTCAAAAGGCAGCACCCCCAGATTGCCATACGGCTTTCCCGCGCCAGCGGTAACGCGGAAGGCCATGCTGCTCCGATCGTGGATGGTGCGGTAATAGCGGTAGTCGACATCCACCTTGAAGAACTGTGCGTAACGCACATCTCCGATGGTCTTGAACTGTTCACCGGTCAATGGATCGGTATGGTCCATGGCGAACCAGCTGACGGGGACCGCGATGAACACATGTCCCGCATGTTCCAGTGTGATCCGCAGGAAATGCACGTTCCGCTGTTTGGGGAACTTCTGGGTATTGAGGGCAAGGAAGAACCGCTCACCCACGATCATGTGATCCGTATAGCTGTCAGCGAGAATGGCATTGTCGGCACTGTCCAAGAACGCTGCGAACGCATCGGAGCGGCGAGGGATATGGATCACGTTCACTTCCAGCGGATAGATCCCGGCCGTCCACGGGGGTGTGGGGTTGAATTCCACACCGATGTTCGCTTTCGCGAGCGTGCGTGTATAATCCGGCCTGCGCTGGTAGTTGTACAAGGTGCTCACCACAAGCCGTGATCCCGAAGACTTGCTGAAAAGCCCGCCGAACGGCCTGGGGAAACTGATGCTTGCTTCCGGGCCAAGCTCCACTGTGTTGAAGAGCGCGTCCTTGCCGATCGCCGTGCTCGCATCCTCGCTCGGGTTGCTTCCGTTGCTCAGGCTTTGTTGCGCTTCCAAGCCTACGGTGAGCGAGGTTTGCAGCGAGGCCATACTGCGGAAGAGGTTCTTGTGCCGGTAGTTGAAGTTGACCGATGTTCCGAGGAAACCACCCCGGTTGGTGCCAAAGCCCTCCACCGCGATGCCTTGGCGTTTGGCGGGCAACAGCCCGATGCGGCAGTTCGCGTATCCCCGTTGGCCGATACCAGTGGTGTCATAGGTGATGTCCACCCGATCGAAGACGCGCAGGTTGGTAAGCCGCCGGAAGCTGCGGTCCGCGTCCCGTTGGTTGAAACGCTCGCCCGGCTTCAGGAACACCGCTCCCAACAAGGCTTTGGGCTTGAATTCCGGTCGCTTGCCGAGATAGAGGAACGTGGAGCCGTCATAATGCACGGTGTCCGGTGGAACCGTCACGTTCGCCTTCGTTCGCCGCGTGGCGTCGATGATCACATCGTTCAGGTAGTACACCGTGCCTTCCGGTGTTCCCGTCAGCCCGCGCTGCGTCATGGCGAGCGGGCGCTCCAACCGTACCAGCAGATCCACCTGGTGATCGCCAGCGCTGGTGTCCGCATCGAGGATCACCATGTCCCGCGTAAAGAACAGGTAGCCCTCCGCTTTCAGTTGGTCCGCGATGCGCGTGCGTTCAGCGTCGATCACATCGGAGTCGAACCGATCGCCGGGTTTCAGCAGGCTCTTCTCCCATTCCTCCGTCACATAACCCGCCATCCGCGGATCGTCCACGTGACGCTCCACCTGGCAGATCATCCACGGTCGCCCCGCTTCCACAATATACTCCACCGATGCTTTGGGCTTGCTGAACGGATGCGTTCCCCAACCGGAGAACGGCCAGATGCGGCGACGCGTGTAGTGCGTGGTGTCGCTCACCTTCGCAGCGAAGTAGCCTTCCTTCACCGCGTACAATCCGAGCTGTTGGACCGAGCGCTGCGTGAGCGAGCTGTCCAGGATCACGGGCGGTTCTCCGTTGCGCCCACGCGTGGACCGGTCGCATGCTTTCAGCTTCTTGCCTTCCAGCTTGCGTTGCTCATTGCGGATCACGCACAAGCTATCCTTCATCGCACGATTGCGAACGACCTTGTCCGGATCGCGCAGGTTGTAGATGTCCAAGTACAGTGGTCGGCCGAAAACGCGTTTGTTCGGCTTCTGTTTCACGATGTTCTGCAACTGGTCCGGATCCAGCGTGCCGGCATCCACGGTCATCACATTGTGAACCAGCAGGCGCCTGCCCGGCGGTACCCACCGCGTGGCGTTGCATCCGGCCAGGACGAGGCCGACGCAAGTGAGCGCGATATGGAGGGTGTTCTTCCGCACGGGCGGCGATGGGCGGGCTAATTTGCGCCGCTTCGACCGCACGGCCGCAACGAGCGCGCCCGAAGTTATCCGCAGCCATGAGCGCCAACCCCCATGTACACCGCGTTCGCGCGCTGCAACAGAAAAAGCAGCGCGATGAGCAAGGGCTCTTCCTCGCACAGGGGCGCAAGCTGGTGCGCGAACTGATGGCATCGTCGTTCGTGGTGGAAAGCCTCTATGCCACTGCGGAAGCAGCGAAGGAGATCCGCTTCGCCGAAACGATCATCATGCCAGCGCATGATCTGGATCGGATGGGCACATTGGAACAAGGCAACGAGGTGATCGCCGTGGTGCGCACTCCCCCGTACTTGCATCCACAACCTCCGCGTGGGCGTTCGCTCGTGATCGCGCTCGACGGTATCCGCGATCCCGGGAACCTCGGAACCCTGTTGCGCATCGCCGACTGGTTCGGCGTGGAAGAAGTATGGTGCTCGCCGGATTGCGTCGAAGCCTTCAACCCGAAATGCGTGCAGGCCAGCATGGGTTCACTGTTCCGTGTTGTGGTGCGCACAGGCGATCTGCCGGCAGCGGTCATGCAAGCGACCGGCACGAATGCCCACGTTTACAAGGCTGAAGCTTCGGGGGAGAACGTGTTCGACATGCAGCTCGAACGCCCGGCCGTGCTCGTGCTCGGCAGCGAATCGCACGGCTTGAGCGACGCCTTGAAGCACGGCCCTGGACGCAGCATCGCCGTGCCTCGTTACGGCTCCGCCGAATCGCTCAACGTTGCGGCGGCGGCGGCGGCGCTGTGCATGGAGTTCACCAGAAGAATGCAGTAGGCAGTGGCAGCGGCATCGAACCGTGGCTGCCCACCGCCTACTGCCACTGCCTACTGCCTCCTGCCACTGCCTACTGCCTGCCGCCTACTGCCACTGCGCACTGCCAGCTATTCGCTCCGCCACCCTCGCCCCGTCCATCGCCGCGCTCACGATGCCACCAGCATAACCGGCGCCTTCACCGCAGGGAAAGAGACCGGGCACTTCCGGATGTTGCAGGGTGATCGGATCGCGCGGTATGCGCACCGGCGAACTCGTCCTGCTTTCCACCGCTACGAGCACCGCTTCGTTGGTGCGATAGCCGCGCATCTTTTCGCCGAAGGCCTTGAGCCCGCCCCGCAACGCGCTGGCGATATCGTTCGGCAGAACCTCGTCCAGATCGACGGGCACGATGCCGGGCGGATAGCTGCACGCCGGCAGATCGATGCTGGCCCGGCCCGCGATGAAATCTTCCATGCGTTGCGCGGGTGCTGTTTGTCGTTCGCCCCCCGCACGCCATGCCGCCGCCTCGATGTTCCGCTGGTAACGAACGCCGGAAAGTGGATCAGCGTTCGTAACAGGATCGACACTCACCACGATGCCGGAATTCGCGAAGGGGTTGTTGCGTTTGCTCGGGCTCCAGCCATTCGTCACCACTTCGCCCGGAGCCGTCGCGCATGGCGCGATGATGCCTCCAGGGCACATGCAGAAACTGTAAACACCGCGCCCTTCCACCTGCTGCACCGCGTTGTAGCTGGCCGGTGGCAAGTAGGGATCACGTACGTCGCAGTGGTAACGGATGCGATCGATCACGGCTTGTGGATGTTCGATGCGCACACCGAGCGCGAAGGGCTTGGCTTCCATTCGGATGTTCTTCGCGTGGAGCAGTTCGAACACATCGCGCGCGGAATGGCCGGTGGCGAGCACGACAGCATCCGAGATCACTTCGCCGCTGTCGGCTGTAAGCACCCCACGTACCCGACCATCACTGGTCAACAGACTGGTGACTCGCGTACCGAAACGCACCTCGCCACCGGCGCCGATGATCGCTTCGCGCATCGCGGTGATGATGTCCGGCAATTTGTTCGTGCCGATGTGCGGATGCGCGTCCACCAGAATGTCAGGCGATGCGCCGAAGGCCACCAG
>JANMKC010000128.1:0-16827 GCA_031371785.1 Flavobacteriales bacterium
TGTAGAATGATGCGTATCGATGGTCGGACACGGCCATCCAGATGCACAGCGCGAAGGAGCCGCTGATCAGGACGACCGACCACTTTTTCGACAGGTCCGTGAACGCCTCATGCCCTATGAGGAGCACCAGTGGGAGCAGCAAGAGCATATGCCGAGGGGCCATGAATGGCGCGTAGACCATGTTGAACGCCAACAACAGGAGTGCTGACGAACCGATAACCGTTCGCGCATGACCTTGATCGATCGGCCCCTTTCTTTCCCCTGCCATTGGTCGGAAGGACGTGACGATCAGCCCTATGAACAACAATGCGCCAGCGACAGTGAACACGACCACCAGGGCGCGGCCGGAACCGGGATCCGGCGGAACACCTGACAATGCCCGGATCAACAAGATCCCGATGCAGGCAAAGCCGAGACCAATGGCGGGACCCTGCCATCGGGTCCTGCCGATGAGCGCAACGCCGATCCCGGCAGCTGCGGGAAGAATGCTGCCCATGATCATCACATTCGTAAGAAGGCGCTCGCACAACTCGCCGAAGCCAGGAAGCGCGCCCACGTTGCCCATCATGTGCGGAACACCGAATTCCAGGACGTTCATCAAGGACCACAACGCCCAAATACCCATGGGAATGCTCATGATCCACAAACGCCTCGCCTTGAAACTTCGCCAAAGGGAGAAGCCCAGCACCAGGATCAACGGAAATAGCGAATACTTGATCAGTACCGCTAGCCCCAATACCAACGCCGCACCGATAAAGTGTCGGGAAGACGGGCCTTGATAGCCTCGGAGCAACAGCAACAGGAACCACAGTTCGAATGCCAGCAGGGGCACGTCGAGCATGAGGTTCTGCGTGACAAGGAAGGCGGGTGAACTTGCGAGAACGGCGGTCAGGAACAAGCCTCTCCGGCATCCCAGCACGATCGTGATGCGACGGAACAGATGGATGGCGAACACCCCGAAAAGCGAAATGAAGAGATGCAACGCCCATTCGTTCCATCGCAACAGGGTCCCCACGGCCGCCAGTCCATAGAACAAGAGCGGTGGATTGTTGCCTTCATGGAAATACTGCTCGGAACCGTTCCATTGCACCTTGCCCGACATCGGTCGCAAGGGATGCTCCGCTATCCACTTCGCGGCCCTGATATGCCAGCCATCATCGATGTGGATGGGCTTTCCGATATTGAGCGCGATGACCAACAAACACAGCAACAGCAGCACCGATCGTTCATAGGCGGGAGGTCGCACGGCCATTATCCAATAGCCGAAACTAAGGATACCCCTGTTCCGGCCACACTTCACTTGCTCCCGATAGATCTGGGCCTTCTTGATCCGGCACCCGGCTGTCCCTATCTCCGATGATGCTGAGTGTCTTTTGGCTCTTCGGACTCCGGCCGCCAGACCGTTCATTGTAAAGGAGGGCACTCGGGAAACACTCCGGGCATCGGAGCGGCTGACCCTGTACGCGTGCAGGTAGTACCTCCGATCCGCAAGTCCTCTTCGTTTTCCGCCAGTTGCTCATCGCTCCGCGCCACTTGCGCACTGGCACTTCTCCACACTTGGTGATCGGGCTTTGTTTGCGGTCACAGAATACGACCCACACCCCTCACACCGATGAAAACCCTCCGCAACATCCTTCTTCTTCTGGTTCTCGCCATGGCCGCAGCTACCGCCAGCGCCGAAACAGGCCGCACGAAAAGGAACAAGGCAACCACCCGACAAGTGGCCGCCCCCCAGAACCACCAGCGCCACGAGGTAGCCCCCTTCGTTGACCCCACGTTGCCGCTGGCCGGCATGGTGGAGCAGGTGCGTGCCGAACGCGCGAAATCAACCACCGCACAAGCGCTCTGATCTCCACATCCTTCATCGAACCTTCCCACACACCCACCATGCTGCACGCACTGAAACAACCTCTGGAACGCATGGGCCTCTTGCGCCCCGAACCGCAACTGCTGCACATCAGCGGCATCGTCGATCCGCCGGGCACACGCGGCTACTGCGCCCTCACTGTCGTGATCGGCGATGGTGTGGGCAGCACACGTGAGATCGGCACCAACGGTCGCTTCCGCCTCATCGTTCCATTGGATGAGCGCGTGCGCCTGGTCTTCGTGCAATACGGTTTCCTGCCGCGCATCGTGGAACTGCTCCCTTCGCTTTCACATCTGCATGTGGTGCATGGGCTTGGCCCTGCGAAACTCGACCTGCGTGTGGAGATGTCGGCACGCACCGGGGCTGACGCGCAGCCGATGGAGGAGCGCATCACGATGCCCCGGGGCCGCCAGCCGATGATGATGGAACGCGACCATGTTGTGCAAAATGCGCGTTGGGAAGAACTGGCCCCCATGCTGGCCCGGGCGTGATGTGTTCTTCATCACCAAGGCATCGCCGTTGGAGAACGCGGGCATGGAACCAACCACTTGCTCATGCGGAACCGCCACTTGCTCAGTCCCGCGTCGCCACCCTCGGTGATCACCGTTTGTTCGCATCGTCAACGACAACACGGACCACAACCGACAACCACGCACGATGAAAACCCTCCCCACCCGCAGCATCTTCCTCATGATCCTTCTCGCACTGGCCACCGCAAGCGCCCAAGCGACCACGCTTCCCACCAACGGTTCCACAGCGAAGGTGGCCCCCGCATCGCAGCCGAAGCGCCACGAAGCCGCGCCCTTCGTGGATCCCACCCTGCCGCTGGCCGGTATGGTAGAGCGTGTTCGCGCTGAACGCACCCATTGATCGGTGCCACACGCAAGCCTCACCATTTCCGCTCATCATGTGGCGCGTGTTCCGGGACCTGCTGCAACGCTGGGGTCTGATCGATCCGCTGCGCGATCGCTTGTTGGTGACCGGCACCGTGCATCACTTGAAGAGCGATGCGTTCTGCACGATGACCTTGACCATCGGGGAACGGGCAGCGGAGCCGCGCACCCTTGAGGCCGAAGGCCGCTTCGTGCTGGAATTGCCCGCGGATGAACTGGTGCGGCTCGCGTTCGCGCAAAGCGGCTATTGGCCACGCATGGTGGAGATCCGCCCATCGCGCCTATCGCTCCGTTCCGCATGCGATCCGGTGCATGCACGTTGCGAACTGGAGGTGACTCTCACATCACGTTTCACGCACAGCGGTGCGCCGACGGAACCGCTGCTGGAACGCATCACCATGCCGCAGGTCCAACGCCCGATGGTGGTGGAATGGGACCAAGTGTTGCGCCCCTCACATATTGAACAGTTCGTGCCCATGATGGCGCGTAGGGATAGTGCCAAGGCATGATCGAGGAGCGGGTACATTGTGCTCTCCCGAACCGCCTTCGCCATGCGTGCGCTCCATTGCCTGATCCTCATCGCGATCGTTCCGCTTTGCTCCGCGCAGGACCTGGACCGCCTGCGGACCGTTGCGAACGACTCGTCGCGCGCCGACACCGGCCGCCTGCACGCGATGTACGACCTGATCTGGAACAACTACCTGCAGACCGCGCCCGACAGCGCGTTCCTGCTCGCCGGTCGCATGGCCCTGCTCGCCCGGAAGGTCGGCGCCGTGAAATGGGAGGCGGACGCGGTGCACATCCAGGGCGTGGCTTCCTACTACCAGGGTGAATACGACAAAGCGCTGAGCTGCTACCACAAGAGCCTGGCGATGCGGCAGGCGATCAAGGACACCGATGGCATCGCGCGATCGCTGAACAACATCGGCAACATCCAGAAGGAGCAGGGCAATTACCCCGCAGCGATCAAGAACTACGAACGCTGTCGCGACCTGTGGGCTGAACTGGGCGACAAGGCCGGCATCGCGAGCGCATTGAACAATATCGGGATCATCCTCTCCGAGCAGGGCGACTACACCGGTTCGTTTGAGCATCACCAGCAGAGCCTCGCGCTGAAAGAAGAGGTACACGACTCGCTCGGCATCGCCACTTCGTTGAACAACATCGCCACCATCTACCATAGCCAGGGCGACTACGCGAAAAGCATCGAGCTCTATACGCGCTGCCTCCAGTTGAACGAGAAGCTCGGGCGCAAGAGCGGCATGGCGCTCTCGCTCGGCAACCTCGGAACCGTATACACGGCGCTCGGCGACAACGTGCGCGCGATGGACTTCTTCCGGCGGAGCCTCGCCATCAGTGAAGGGATCGGTGACAAGAGCAACGCGGCCACCACGCTGTACAACATCGGCATCATGTACGCCGATGCCGGCGATCACGATCGCGCGCTGGAGAACTACACGCTATGCCTGAAGATGTGGGAGGACATGGAGGACAAGAGCGGCGTGGCCACCGCGTTGGAAAGCATGGGCGGACTGCTCATGGACCACGGTGACACCGCTGCCGCCCACGCGGACTACGAACGAAGCTTGGCGCTGTGGGAAGCCGTCGGCGACAAGAGCGGCACCGCTGGTTCGCTCGATCACCTCGGCCGACTATGCACGGAACGAAAGGAGTACGCGAAGGCGCTTGCCTATCATGAACGGAGCCGCAAGCTGCGCGAACAGCTCAATGACAAGAGCGGGCTTTCCTCCACGCTCACCAACATCGGCACCATCCAACAGCGCACCGGTCATTACCAGGAGGCCATCGCATCAGGGGAACGCGCGCTCGCATTGGCCCAAAGCATCGGCAATGTGGAGAACATCAAGAGGGCGAGCTTCCTTCTGCAGGAGGCATTCGCTTCCGTCGGCCGCACGGACCGCGCACTCCCCATGTACAAGCTCTACATCACCATGCGCGACAGCGTGCAGAACCGGGCCGCCAATGAGAAGGTGATCCGCATGGAAGCCCGCTATGACTATCAGAAAATGGCGCTCGCCGACAGCTTGGAACATGCGAACGGCATCGCGCAACTGGAAAAGGAAAAGACCATCGAGCGCCTGCGTGCTGACCGCAACCGCAATCGCGCATTGGGTTTCGGCGGCGGGATCCTGCTGTTGTTCGCCGGTGCCACGGCCTACTTCATCAGTGACCGCAAGCATCGCAAAGCGCGGTTCGAGAAGGAGGCTGCGACGCTGGAAACACAGGCCCTGCGCAGCCAAATGAACCCGCACTTCATCTTCAATGCGTTGAACTCGATCAGCGCTTTCGTACAGAAGAACCAACCTGATGCGGCGGTGTCGTTCCTATCACGATTCGCGCGCTTGATGCGACTCGTGCTCGAGAACTCACGGCAAAGCGAAGTGCCCTTGAAGGACGACCTCGAAGCGCTCGATGCGTACATGCATCTGGAGCGCGCGCGCGGCGGAGAGAAGTTCGACTACACCATCACGGTCGATCCGGCGATCGATCAGGAGAATACGCTCGTTCCACCGCTGGTGATCCAACCCTTCGTGGAGAACGCGATATGGCATGGCATGGCCGGCAAGGAAGGGAAAGGGCACATCACCTTGAGCGTTACAAAACGTGGCGATCAACTGGTGATGGCGATAGAGGACAATGGTGTGGGGCGCAACGCGCCGAAACAGGTCGTGGATGGCGCGCCCAAGAAGAGTTCGCTCGCCACGGCGATCACGCAAGCGCGATTGGATCTGGTGCAGAAACAGAAGGGCAAACCCGCGGGCTTCGCGTACATCGACCTGCCGCAGGGTACCCGCGTGGAATTGAGCTTGCCGATCTCCGAGGCGGCGTAAGCGCGCATCCGGCCGCTGGTCCCGGTCGCGTATCTTTTCGGCGGTTCTTTCCATCACCCCTTTCCGATCCACCCATGAAGACCACCGCCGTTATCGTCGATGACGAGGAACATTGTCGCTCCGCATTGAGCGGATTGCTGGAACGCAAGTTCCCCGATATCGAACTCCTGGGCATGGCCACCAATGTTCCGGATGGCATCGCGTTGGTGCGCAAGACGGACCCCAAGCTCCTCTTCCTCGATATCGAAATGGGCAAGCAGACGGGCTTCGATCTGTTGCAAGCGCTCGGCCCTAAACATGCGCACGTGATCTTCACCACCGCTCATGAAGGTTATGCGGTGAAAGCCATCCGCTTCAGCGCGTTGGACTATTTGTTGAAGCCCGTGGACGCGGATGAACTGGGTATGGCCATCGGCAAAGCCACCGAGGCCATGCGCGCACCGCAGCAGCCCGAACAGTTCATGGCGCTGCTGAAGAACCTCACCCAGCCGCAGGGTGCCGACAAGCGCATCGCGCTGCCCGTGGCCGATGGGCTGGAGATGGTGAACGTGGACGAGATCCTCTTCTGCGAAAGCGACAGCAACTACACCGTGGTACACCAGAACGGGAAGAAGCGTTTGGTGATATCGCGCACGCTGAAGGAGTTCGAGGACATGCTCGATCCCACACAGTTCATCCGCGTACACCACTCTCACCTGATCAACGTGAAGCACGTGAAGAAGTACATCCGTGGCGAAGGCGGCGAGGTGATCATGGCCGATGGCACCAATGTGGCCGTGAGCCGCCGCAAGAAGCAGGAGCTGATGGACAGCCTGGCGAAACTCTGAGCCGTCGTGTCGATCCAACTGAACGGTCTCGATCTTTCGGGACCGTTCTTCTTTCCTGCCAGTTGCTCTGCTGATGCCGCCAGTTGTTCGGTGACGCATGAGCATCCGGTGCATCACGGGTTGTTTCGCTTCCACAACGACGCGAACAACCTGCACGATGAACACCTTCAACGCCCTCCGCCGCACCGCCATCACCACATGGCCTGTCCTGTTCCTCCTCTCTTCCTGCCAGAAGAACGAGATGAAGGACCTCGACGCGGAACTCACCTTGCGCTACGACCACATCGACTTCACGGTGCCGCCCAACACGCAAGCAGGTACCCTGGACATCGCGCTGGACTTCCATGCGCAGCAGGACATCACTGAACTTCTCCAGCAGCATGGCTTCTCGATGGACAACTTGAAAGAAGTACACCTGCTCGATGCGCGCGCCGTGATCGTGGAGCCTGTGAACACGCACTTCGACGCGATGGAGAACATGAGCTTCAGCTTCTCCAGGCCCATCGGCCCCATGCTCACGGTTGCGCGGATCACGCCGATCCCCGACGGCCTGGGCATCCTCGATCTCACGGTCGACAGCGGTGACCTCACGTCCTTCTTCCGCACCAACGACGGTAGCTGGCACGTCGGTGCCGAGGTGAGCGCGCCCATCGATCAGGGTACACGCTTGCGCTTCGCTCTCACCTTCCGGGTGAAGGCGGCGAAGTGAGCGACCGCAAAGCCGACCTTCGGACAACTCCGAGACCAGTGAACCTTTGTCGTGATGATTCCAGATGCGGCGGGCGCAGGATTTCGAGGCGAAGACCCTGCGGAAGGAGCAAGATAATGGAATGCGGACTTATGCCTTTCGGGGTAATGGTGCGGTATACGTTGGCCATCTTTGCTTCAGTATATACCGACCGCAACCATGGACAACGAAATCAAGAAGGCTTTTCTGGAACGCTGGAACGTCCCGTTTTACAGGGCCTTGATGATCTCTTTCGTCTTATGGAACTGGGAGGCGTTGGTCATCCTGATCTATCCACAGTCGGATTGGGGGATTCTTCTTCGTCTCAAGTGGATCTTCGACAACCTCTACAACGATTGGTGGGAGCACCTCTACTATTCGCTCGGCCCTATTGCAACCGCCGCTCTCGCCGTTGCGGTCATACCAAGATGGACCAACTGGTTGGACAAGTACAGCTACGAGGCGTTCGTCATCAACAAGAACCAGCGCGAGAGGATCGACGAGCGGCTCATCAACAAACAGCTTGAGGTCGCGCGGTTGAGCGGAATGCTCACGAGTGAGGTACAGAGGCGTACCGATCTTGAGAGTCAACTCGCAAAAGTCACGAAGAGCTTTACCGACACATTTGACGCATTGAGGGCCGCACGAGATGAATCTGATCGGTACTTGGACATGATCGTCAGATACGACAACGATATCCTGGGGGTCCTGCTCGATTTGAAAGAGGGAGTTGATATCGAAGACCACAATGGGAAGGAAATGGCGATCAACCTTGGATTGATCCAGAAGATGTCGTTTGACAACTATGCGATGACCCCTTCAGGATCTGAGGTTCTCAAACGCCGTGAAGCGGCTATGTCATAGAAGCTGTTTTCAAATTTCCGGTGTTGTCGCTCGGCTGGATAGCGCGAGGGGCCGTGCATGCCGAGTGACGGTCACCGCTCGGAGTTTCTGGTCGCCCAAATTTCCCAGCACCGATCTCAACTCGCCCATCACTACTGCCACCGATCTGCCCATAGGGCCTTCCTTCTTTCATGTCGCTCAGAACAATATCATGTACTGCGGTATCGGGAAGAAACCGATCTGGTACTCGGTGACCACCTTGCCGGTGCGTTCATCGAAGTTGCGGTCGTAGATGTACTTGTTGCCGCTCACGTTCCGCAGGTCGATGCCGATCTCGTGCGTGCTCTTCAGCTGGATTCGGTACATCACCTTCATGGACGATAGCCATCGCATTGTGCGGCTGGTCCGCGAACAGCACGTGCCCGGTACACGAGCGAAAAAAGCCCCGGTCGTGGACCCGGAGCTTCAGCGGTAACGGGAGATGCGCTCAACGCACCTTCGCCGCTTTCTTCCAGCCGTACTTCACGGCCATCTCTTCGTAGCTCTCGCCGCTGTAGACTTTCTCCGACAGTCGGTTGCCGTCGCGATCGTAGCGCTGCCATACGCCTTTCTTCAAGCCGTGTACGAAGGAGCCTTCGCTTTCCACGCGACCGTTGTCGTGGTAGTAGGTGAAGGGACCGTTGGCGACCGTGAGTTTCTCATCGCTGTAGGTGCCTGTCATGCGCACGGTGCCATCTGCGGCGGTTACGCGCACTTCGAATCCGATCGCCACTGTGCGCACTTCGCGCGTCATGTGGTCGGTGGTGGAACGCGTGGGCAGCAGCTCGGCACCCACCTTGTCGCGGCGTAGCGCATCACTGGCACGTTCGCGGGAAACGGGATGTGCGCTGTTCACCGAAGCGAACACGTCGTTGCCGGAATTGTTCTGTGCGGTGCCGGGGAGGGTGGCAAGGATCAGGGCGACGCTGGAGAGGATGGTCAGGGTTTTCATGGTGGTCCGGTTGTTCCGGGTGCGTTAGGTGCCACGAAAGAACCGGGTGCCGATGCGGTGCATGAGCGGAAGCAAGCAAGTGGTGGGGTTGGGTGAGCAGGTGGTCGGTTTCCGAAGGTGAGGCCAGTTTCCGGTTTCCAGTTTCCAGTTTCCAGTTTCCAGTTTCCAGTGGCAGTAGGCAGGGGTTATGCCGCGTCGCTGATGGGCAGACTCAGTTCCACGCGGGTGCCATGCGGAAGATCGATGTAGGTGAAGCCCGCGGGCTTTCCCTTCTGCTTCTGTACCAGGTCCAATCGCGCCTGCGTGATCGCGGTGCCGAGGGAGTTTTTCTTCTCCAGTACACCGGGTTGCGGCACTTTCG
This sequence comes from Flavobacteriales bacterium, assembly GCA_031371785.1. GTDB lineage: Bacteria > Bacteroidota > Bacteroidia > Flavobacteriales_F > PHOS-HE28 > PHOS-HE28. The sequence goes on from JANMKC010000128.1 coordinate 9,362, forward strand.
GCCCGCCGCGCCCCACGCCATCATCTTCTATGGCCATCACAAGTTGATCACCCCGTTTCGATACGCTCAACTTGATATGCCCCTTGCCTTCCTTGCCAGCGACGCCGTGCCAAATGGCATTCTCAACGAAAGGCTGGATCACCAGCGGCGGCACCATCGTCTCTTCCTGATCGATGCTGGGATCCACTGATATGGTGTAGTCGAACTTCTCGCCACTGCGTGTGCGCTCCAGGTGCAGGTAGGCATCGAGCGCTTCGAGATCGTCCTTCAGCGGCACTTCGCTCTGCCGCGAGTTCTCCAGCACCAACCGCATCAAGCGCGCGAAGCGGGAGAGGAAGGCGGAAGCGCGATCCGGCTCGTTCTTCTGGACGAAGGCATTGATGGAGTTGAGCGCGTTGAAGATGAAGTGCGGGTTCATTTGCGATCGCAAGGCCTGTGTTTCCAAGTGCGCGGCGTCTTTTTCAAAGCGGTCCCTGCGGCGCTTGCGGTCGAAGTACACCACAACGGCACCGAGGAGGAAGAGCGCGAGGCCACCGACAACGAGCGTGCGTGTTCGCGCGCGCGTGATGCCGTTCTCCACACGCAACGCGTCCTTCTCATGGGCGGCGGCGAGGCTATCGGTGAACATCGAATCGCGGTAGCTGATCTCCAGTTGTTTCTTCAGCATGCCCATGCGGTAGCCTTCCTGCTTGAGCGAGTCGGACGTGGCCATGAAAAGTTCGTGCATGGCGAGCGCGTCTTTCGTATCGCCGCGTTGTTTGTATACGCGGTAGAGCAGATCGCTCGCGCGGTTCACCAGTTCGGGGTCATGACCGGAGCGGCCTTTGGCCAATGCGCGCTCACCATACGTCGCCGCCTTCGCCGCATCGCCGTCGTCGAGATAGAGTTCGCCCAGCTCCGCCCATGGCGACAGCATTGTGGATCCGCCGGCTTGCGCGAGGCGCTCGCAAGCAAGGAACTGCTCCCTGGCCTTCTCTTTCTCGTCCAACGCCCGGTAGCAGTTGCCCAGGTCCTGGTGCAGTTCGCCCGACTGCACAAGTGTGAGGCCGTTCACCATCGTGGCACCGCCATCCGGTGCGATACCCTCGATGGCAGCGAGTCCTGCGAGGAGGTGTTCTTCCGCATCGTTGGGTCGGCCTTGCTTCATGTAGAAACGTCCGGCACGATCCTCGAACTTGGCGATGTCCGTGGCAATGCCGCGTTGGTAGGCCATGGCCAAGGCGCGCTTGATCAGTTGCTCGCACAAGGCATCTTGTGATGTGATATCGTAGGAGGTGATCAGCAGGTCCGTTGCGGTGAGCGAGCCGCTGGCGTCGCCGTTGCTCTCGGCCAGTTGGAAGGCGCTGCGCGCGTGGGCGAAGGCTTCCTGTGATCCGATCGCCGAGCAGGCGCGGCTCAGGGCGAGTTCGGTGTAGGTCTCGCTGCGATCGTCCCCTTCCTTCAATGCGCGGTCCAGTTCGCGCACGGCGAGCCAGGTGGCTATCTCCGATCGGTGATCAGCGAGATCCGAGCACAAATACCCTTTCTCACGCAGCACGCTCCGTGCGTTCTTCTTATCGCCGTGGGCGAGGAATTCCTTGCATCCTTCATCCAGTGTTGAATAGGCGGCAGCACGATCGCCGAGCGCGCGTTGGGCGCCAGCGATCGAACCGAGTATCTCCGCCCGGCGGCTCGCGAACGTTGGGGAGGTGGCCGAGCGTACGAGCGCAGCGCGATAGGCGGGAACGGCCTGCGCGGGATGGGCTTCGTGCATGTAGGAGTAAGCGTCGGCCAGATGCAGTTCCATGAGCAGGCTATCGGCCAGGGTGCGGTCCGCGATGGAACCGTGCGTGAACATTCCTTCCAGCGCGGTGATGCGCTGGATCGCGGAAGCGTACTTCACATGCGCATCGGCAACGCTGTCGGTGCCCTGTTGCAGGATGGCGGCCTCTTGCCGGATGCGCTTGATGAGGGGATCGGCAGCGCCCTGCCCATGTGCGGGCATCCACCAGTACGCAGCGACGGCCGCAGCCACGGCCATGCGCCGGAACCATCCGGTACCGAACGGTGAAGGATGCGCGCGCCACCTCATGCGGTGAAAGTAAGATCGCTGCGCCCAGCCATCCGGTCCCTGATCCCCGCGCCGGACAAGCCTCGTTATTTATGGGCTAATTTCGTTGCGGTACGGCACGATACCTGCGAACACGCGACGCCCGATCACCAGCCCACCGGACGATCATTCCCGCCATGCGATCCCCACGTTCGATCCTGCTACGCCACCACCTGCTGTGCATCTGTGCGTTCGTTCCTGCGCTGCTCGCGGCCCAGCAGACCTTGATCCGCAAGGATGGCGCGCAGCTCTCCGGTGAAGTACACGACATCACCGATGGCCAGGTACACTACACGGCCTCCGGGGATGCGCTGAAAGCCGTGAAGCATGTGGCGTGCGCTGACCTGGCGGGCATGATCGATGCCTCCCTGATGCTGCATCCATCGCCCTGCGCGGATCCGGAGCTGGCCAAACCCGCCGCCAATTGTGTGCGCAACTGTGATGCGCTGGTGGGAAGCGACATGCGTGTGACGAAGGGATCCATCACGCGCTGGATGGACGATCGCTACGTGGTGCTTACCCGGAAAGGCGAACAGAACATACCGCGCGGTGATGTTGTGGGCGTGGTGTCCAGCGGCCATGTGGAGTTCGACCTTTCACCCTCCCGGTTGCAGAAGCTCATGGCGGACCAGACGGTAGTGAGCGCCATCAACAATGCTGGACAATGCCCTTCCGAAGCGCTCACCAGGCCAGTGGAATACTCGGAGGCTTGGGTGAAACCGAAGTTCGCCAGCGCGGTGGAGCACAACGCGAAACCACTGGCACCTCTTCCGGCACCGCTCCCGAAACCGCGCAAGCACCGCACAGTTCCGGCGGAACGCGGCCTTACCGCCGACCTCGACTTCACACGCTTCAAGGACGTGGCCCTTGAAAAGACCAAGCGGCTCAGCCAGTACATCTCACAGATCGGGTCGAAGGAGACCGCCGAGCTGGCGAAAGACCGCGCCGTGGAACAGGGCATCGCGCTCTTCGAAAGCGATGACCGCCTTGTGCATGTGAGCAACCTGAAGACCGGCGCGGAAAAGACCTGGACCGTGCGCAACTACCTCGGCACCAACCTGCGCATGCTCAAGTATGATGAGGTGAAGATCGAGTGGGCCGAGATGAAGTACGCCAGCGAGTTCGAACTGCAGCCCGATGGATCGTACCGCGCGGTGATCTCCTTGCAGCAGCGCTTCACCGGCATCATCGATGGCAAACTGTTCTACAGCGATGTCACCAACAAGAACGTGACCATCACACTGCGCACTTACGAGAAGGTGACCGAGGGGCGCACCGAGCGGCTGTGGGACGTGTTCCTGGGTGACATCGGGGTTACCGCCACCAAGGCCCAGTAGCATCATGGGCGCGCGCACGCTATCGATCATGGTACTCCTCTCGGTGCGATCGATCATGCAGGCGCAGACCGCCGATGTGCAGTTCGATCTCTGCGTGAAACAGTTCGATGAGTTCCGCGACCGCTTCAACGGCCACTACAACGCGCCGCCGGATCCCACCGGCACAGCCATGCCGCCCGACCACGCGGCCTTGCTGAAAAGCCTGCTGGCCACCGGTCTCGATGCGCGCAGCAGTGAAGCCTTCATCAACGACGTGCTCAACGCGAAACCCGCCTTCACCCTCGACCTCGACGGTGAGCCGTGGTTCGCGCAGGTGAAATGCGGCGTGCAGCTCGGGGACAAGAACATGGAGGTGATGTTCTGGCTTGTGCGCGAACACACCGGTGATGCCCACAAGTGGTCCATCCTCGGCACGGACCTGCGGCACACGGCGCAGGACAGTTCGCTCTTCATCGATTCGCGCAATCACGAATGCGGCTTCACCGACCTGCTGCGAAAAGAGCGGATGCAGGAGCATGGCGTGGCACCGTACATCGGCCCGCCGTCCGTTGCCGGACTGTTCGCGGTGCAGGAAGCGCTCATGCAGGATCGCTGGCACATCACCAACGTGAAGCAGGTGCGCATGGAACTGCTGCAAGTGCCCGGCTGGTTCGCCGAGGTGGAATACCGCCCACCGCCCGACCGCACGGGTTGGATCACCTCCGGTTGGAACATCGTGCGACTTGAACGCATGAGCGACCGCCTCAAACCACGGTACATCTGGAACCATGTTCTCGGTCTCTGACATCCGCTCCTCCTTCTGCCTGTCGCTGCTGCTGCTGATCGCCGCACCAGTGCGCAGCGCGACGCCGGACAGTCTTTCCATCAAGGACAAGGCGATCATCAACACGCTCGCAGCGAGTTTGTTCGAGCGCTACGCGAACATGCTCAATATGATCGCCTCCACCGATGCGGGCGATAACGAGGACGCGATCATGATCGATGAGATGATCACCAGCGCGTGCAAGCCGGGACCGGGCCGCGTGTTCATCGGCACCGATGCGCAGATCGAGGACGACGTGGATCCTTCCCAAGGACAAGGCTCCACGGGCCGCAACAGGACGCTGAAGGAATACGCAAACGACCTGCTGCTCTTCTTCACCAGCACTGACCCCAAAGGCAATCCTGTGGAGGCGCACTTGCTGAAGAAGCGCGAACCCGCCATTGCTGATCATGTGTTCACCCAGATGCTGTACGACATCAGTTTCCATGGAACGCACAAGGAAGTGAAGGTGCCGTACCGCAAACAATTGCGCGTGCTGGACCTGGTGGCCGAGAAGAACAGCACCGGCGAATGGAACGTGCTGATCTCCGCTGACAGCTACTTCGATACCACCAAGGTCTTCCCCGAATACGTGCTCGATCACGACCTCGCATCGATCCAGAGCGGAGCGGGCAATGGCGGAGCGATCTCCGCCGAACTGGAACAATACCGCAGTTCCACCGAAGAGGTGAAGGCGGGAGAGGAGCGCCAGATCGCGCAACGCCACAAGGCTTACACCGATGCCATCACGGCGGGCAAGGACTATGTGGCGCACGGTGATTTCGACAATGCCATCCAATTGTTCGAACAGGCGAAGACCTTCGATCCGCTCGCCATCGATCCGTTGGTGCTCACCAACAAGGCGCGCCAAGCGAAGACCGAAAAGACGCAACGCGACAAGAAAGAGTTCAATGAGCTGATGGACCGCGGCCAGGCGCTCCGCGTCATGCGCGACTACGACCGCGCGCTGGAGAGCTACCAACGCGCCGCGCAGATGGCCCCGGACGATGCCCGTCCCCGAACGATGGTGGATACGCTCAACGTGCTGTTGCGCGACAAGGCCGATCGCGAGAAGTACTTCCGCGCGGCCAACTATGACAATTCCTTGCAGGCCACCGAGGCGCTCATGCGCACTCAGCACCGCCCGAACGATCCCGAGCTGGTGATGCTGCAGGCCAAGACGTACTTCGCCATGAACCGCAAGAGCGATGCGTTGCGCGCCGTGAACGCCGTGCTCGCCAAGGAGCCCTACTTCGCCGAGGCCCTGCTCATGCGCGCCCGCATCAGGGAACGCAGCGCCGCGCAGGAGGACCAGATGGGCGCGGTGGAAGACTACTCCACGCTCATGAACCACGACGGGTGGAACATGCTCTACTACCAGCACTACGCGTGGCTGCGCTGCATGGTGCAGAAGCAACCCAAGGAGGGCGTCGACATCCTGCTGAAGGCCCTGAAGCGCGAGCCCGGCAATGTGGAAACGCTCTACCTCCTCGGCAGGCTCTATGGGTTCGGCACCATGACGATGAACGACTTCAAGGCGTCAGTGAATTTCCTGGACAACGCCACCGCGCGCGACAGTCTGTGCGCGAAATGCTTTTTGGAAAAGGGCATCTCGTTGATCCAGATGGACAGCGCGGACGCCGCGGTGCGCGCCGTGCAACGTGCGCGCGCCATCGGCCTCGCACCGGAAGAGATGCTACGCGCGAAACAGATCGGCGCGGCGAACATCGAAGGCACGCGCAAGCTGGTGGAACTGCACCTCTACCAGCAGGCCGACCGCCTCTTCGAAGGTGCCTGCGTGCTGAACCCCGACACGCCCGCCTACCGGCTGATGAAGGCGCAGAACCTCATGCGCATTCCGCGTTACGAAGAGGCCATCGCCGACCTCACCATCCACATCAACGCTACACCCGCCCCCTACATCGCCCTGCTGGAGCGCGCCACCTGCGAGCTGGCGCTGGGGCAGTACGACAAAGCGCTCGATGATGTGGCGGCCGTGCAACGCAACAAGATCGAAGCCCTCGCATCGAAGGCCGACCTGATCGCGGGCAAGGCCTGCTTCGCCAAGGGCGACATGGGCTGCGCCGAAAGCCACCTGAAGGAAACATTGCGGCGCGACAAGAAGAGCAACGCCGAAGCGCTCGCCCTCATGGCGAAGATCTGCCTCACCTCCGGCCGCTTGCAAGAGGCGAAGAACTTCGCGGAAGACGCCCTTGAACTGGACAAGGCGAACCCGGAGAACAACTTCAACCTCGGCCTCATAAAGCAACAGATGAAGGATCAGGTGGGGAGCAACAGCTGTTTCCAGACGGCCCTCTATTATGGATACGACCGCAGCGCGGTGATCAAGCAGATGGGCCGCTCGTACATGCTGGGCAGCAAGTACAAGGATGCGCTCGCGCAGTTCGAGGAGCTGCGCCTGATGAAGGACGACCCCGAAGCCGCGCGCTGGACCGCCACCTGCTACTACCAGCAGGAGCGCTACCACGAAGCGCTGGAGCAGCTCACCAAGTTGCTCGCCGCGCACCCGGAAGTGGAGAAGGAACCGGACTTCCTCGCTGAACTCGGCTTCCTCTACGTGCTGAACGAGCTCTACCCGCAGGCGAAAGAGACACTGGACAAGGCTGAGGCGGTGGACAACAAGTACAAGCGCACCTTGCTCGCCAAGTCCGCCTACCTCTGGAAGGCCAACCGGCAACAGGAAGGAGTGGACCTGCTGCACGACCTCCTCGCCCGTGGCTTGGTGGATGACAAGGAGCTGCGCACATGGCCGATACTGCGCGATGTGCTCGCGAGCAAGATGTGGAAGGCGAAGAGCCCGTAGGAGCGCGGGTGTGTTTTCTTGCGCAGGTCAGGTCACTCCCATAGGGGAGGTAGGTCACTCCACTCCGGCGCTCGGGTGTTTCCCGAGTGCCCGCTCGTTCTTTCGGCCTCCGGCCGTTCCGTTCTCTCGCATGCTCGGTGTTGGTCATTTTATGCAGGCACTCACGCATACTCTCTTGACCCGAAGATAGCGCGTGCCGCCGGGAGGCGGCGGGTACGGTGTGGTGACAAGCGGAAAAAGCGAGCCCCCGGGTGGGGGGAGGCCGGGTTTGAGGGTGTACACAATGCGCTGGCAAGGGTGATCGTGGAGAGCGTGCGGAGAAGATTCTTGTGGTCCATGGTGTTCAGGGTCGTTCGTGTTTCTGACCGCTAAACAAGTGGGGCGCGTCAGCCACCGTGCGCAGCGTTGCGCAAG
>JANMKC010000132.1:0-1675 GCA_031371785.1 Flavobacteriales bacterium
TTGCACCTGGTTGTAATTGTCCTGTGCCTTGAAGGTCACTTGGTAAGGTTGCTGCCGCACATGCGAACAGTTGGTGTTCCAGGTGAAGGTGCCGAAAGCTGTTCCTGTTTGTGGAGTGCTGGTGAAGGTGGCGGGGCTGCTGTCCACTTCGAAAGGCCCGCCGAGGGCGAAGAGGCTCACGGTCTGCCCGGCATCGGGATCCGTGGCCTGCACGGCGGTCACCAGTGTCGTACCCGCTTCAATGCACGTATCGAGCACTGCGGCGATCACCGGAGGATGATCATTGCACGCTGCGACGATCACTTGCATGTCGCGTTCCACCCAACCGATCAACACACCGTCGCGCCATTCGTTCACTACGAAGGCGATGTTGTAGATACCGCTCTGCTGCGGCGCGCACCAAGTAATGGTGCCGGTGAGCGGATCGATCGAATAGTTGTTGTCCGGTCCCGGTGATACCTCATCGGGAAATAGATAGCCGGGTATGGGGTTGCACTGGAAGCCCAAACAGACGCGCGGTTCGTAAGAAAGACTATCACCGTCCAGATCGTACGCGCCGGGATTGTGCTCCCAGCATTCGCCGAGGCAGGCGTTCTGTATGGGCGGGTTCAGGAAACTGGGCAGACAATCGGTGAGGTTATTCGCCAACACGGTGATGTGCGACTGTACGCACATGGGCACGTTCACCGAATTGGGGATGTTCACCACTCCTGCCACACGGTTCGGATCCTGGTATTCGAGGGTATATCCACCAGGGCCGGGATACGTGTGGTTCGCCACATAGATGTTGCGTTGTGTGGAGATACCGGCCACAATGATCACCGTGTCGCTCAGGCGTGGAATGGTATCGGTGATGCCATCGCCCCAGTCGAGGATGAACTCCGGGCGGTCCGCAGGCGAATTGGGATTGGTGTAGGTGATGATCGTGACCGAATAGGTGTAACCCCCCACATGGCACACGATGATCTCGCCCGCCTCGTTGTGGGTGGCCTCTGCGCGTTGCGCCGCGAAGAGGAGGAGGATCACCGCGATGCAGCGGAGGAAGGGTTTCATGGGCAGGGCGAAGTTCGCGATTTCCGGGCCGGTGCCGAGGATGATCGGCTGCTGGGTTGAAGACGAACGTCGCATCTGTTCGGGATGTTCCCTCATCAATGCGCTATCCGTGGAGGGCTATCTTCGACCGCTTTCGCCAGAGCCGCAACGGACCGGCGAAGGCGAAATTCCGTGACAACCCGTTCCTTGCCGCACGCCCACAGCGCACAGCATGATCACCCTCTCCAAGAATACGCGCACCGCCAACGGCAAGGACCAGCTGGTCGTGCTAGCCGACCCCGCGCGGCTGCGCGATCTCGACATCGAGCGCAGCGACCGCCAGTACCTGCTGGAACAGTTGAACAGCGATGCGAACGTGGCGACCTGCGATATCAGCGGGCGACTGGTGATGGTGTATCGTGTGCGGGATGCTTCGCGTGCGATCCAACTGGAGAAGGCACGGAAGGCGGGCAATGAGATGGTGCTGAAACTGCTTGCCGCGAAACGGGAAGAAGTCCAGTTGCTCAGCCTGCAGGACGACCCCGGGTATACGCTTGCCTTGGCCGAAGGAGCGGCGCTTGGCGCGTACGAGTTCCGCAAGTACAAGACCAGCGGGAAGGACGGTTCGTTGAAGAAGATCGGC
>JANMKC010000151.1:0-2533 GCA_031371785.1 Flavobacteriales bacterium
ATGGTGATCCCCTTCATCGAAGCCAATCCCAAATACAAAGGCAAGATGCTCCTGGAGCGCATGGTGGAGCCTGAGCGCACCATCATTTTCCGCATCCCTTGGGTGGATGACAAAGGCAACACTCAGGTACAGCGCGGTTTCCGCATTGAGTTCAACAGCGCCATCGGACCCTACAAAGGCGGACTGCGTTTCCACCCAAGTGTGAACCTCAGCATCCTGAAGTTCCTGGGCTTCGAACAGACCTTCAAGAACAGCCTCACCACACTGCCGATGGGCGGTGGCAAAGGCGGTAGCGACTTCGATCCGAAAGGCAAGAGCGACGGCGAAGTGATGCGCTTCTGCCAAAGCCTGATGAGCGAGCTGTTCCGCCACATCGGTCCGGATACCGACGTGCCTGCGGGCGACATCGGCGTGGGCGGCCGCGAGATCGGTTTCCTCTTCGGCCAATACAAGCGCCTGGCGAACGAGTTCACCGGCGTGCTCACCGGCAAAGGCATCAGCTGGGGTGGCTCATTGATCCGTCCGGAAGCCACGGGCTACGGCTGCGTGTACTTCGCGGAAGAGATGATGAAGCACAACGGCACCAGCTTCAAGGGCAAGACCGTGGCGGTGAGCGGCAGCGGTAACGTTGCGCAGTACGCGATCGAGAAGGCCACGGCGCTGGGCGCGAAAGTGGTCTCTGCTTCGGACAGCGATGGAAGCATCTACGACCCGGCAGGCATCACCAAGGAGAAGCTTGCCTTCCTGATGGAGTTGAAGAACGTGAAGCGCGGCCGCATCGAGGAGTACGCGAAAAAGTTCAAAGGCAGCACCTACAAGAAAGGTGCGCGCGTGTGGGATGTGGTGGCCAAGTGCGATGTGGCACTGCCGTGCGCCACGCAGAACGAACTGGATGGCAACAATGCGAAAACGCTGGTGAAGAAAGGCGTGAAGTATGTGGCCGAAGGTGCCAACATGCCCACCACGCCCGAAGGCATCGCCGTGTTCGAAGCCGCCAAGGTGCTCTTCGCACCGGGCAAGGCCAGCAACGCTGGTGGCGTCGCCACGAGCGGCCTGGAAATGAGCCAGAACAGCCTGCGCCTCAGCTGGACCCGCTCGGAGGTGGACGAAAAGCTGCTCGGTATCATGAAGAACATCCATGCGGCTTGCGTGAAGCACGGTACCGAAGGCAAGCATGTGAACTATGTGAAGGGTGCCAACATCGCCGGCTTCGTGAAAGTGGCCGATGCGATGCTGGACCAGGGCGTGGTCTGATCCACCTCATCCCTAACTCTTCTCCCACCGCCTTCGCTGAAGCCATGGCGGCCGAAGGGCTTACTGGAACGAAGAAGCCCCCGATCCGCTGGGGGCTTCTCTTTTTCAGGATGATGTTCGTTAGTGCCGGATCACCAACCGCCCGCAACGTTGAGTTCGTGCCGTTGTGATCGTGAACTGGTAAATGCCGTTGTCCAGTCCTATCGTGTTCATTTCGAGACGTTCATAGGTTCCGATGCGCAGGGAGAGCACCGCACGGCCCGCGCTGTCCATCACGCGGATCGTCGTTCCTTGTTCAACCGCCAGGATGGGTATGGTAACCTGGTCGTTCGCGGGAACCGGGTAGGCCCGTTCGATATCAGCAGCGGCTGGTCCCGGCTCACTGATCGCGGTGGTTATGCCTCCGTCGGCATTCACTTCGCGGGCCTGGTAAACCTCTTCGTGGTCTTCACCAACGAAGGCCACTACCTGGCAATTGGCCACATTCCACTCAGCGGGCAAGGTGTACGTATAGATGCGTTGCACCAGAGTACCTGCGGTGGTGCTCAACACCTCGTCGCCGAAGACGGGCGTGAGGTAGGCACGCAGGATGTTCGTGTGGTCGAAGTCGGTTTGCGGCCCGTTCACATAGTCCTGCTGGTAGCCGATGATGTGGCTTTCTTTCACCAGCACACTGATGAAGTCATTTCCACCGGGACTATCGGCAGTGTAGTAGAGTTCAACATATACCGAGACTGCACGCGAGTTGGGATCGAAGGTGGAGGAAAGGCCGATGTTCACCGGGGATGGGAGGACGAGAACACTGTCTACCGCAACGGGCCAGGAAGCGAGGGTTGACTGCAATGTCTGGCCGTTCACCGCATGCCGGTCCACTACCGCGCGGGGCCACGCGGGCACGCCGTAATAGGTGAACAGTTCGGCAGCCCATTCGTTACGGAAGTCGGGGTGCCCTGCGATGGCCGGTGCGGTGCTACCGCCGTGCATGGTCACTGGAACGAAGTCGTTCGGATGCTCCACTTCCAATTGATCGATCACCGCTTTCCCGCCAGGACACCAGCCGCATTCCACCCATGCGAATTCTTCGAACAGTGCCGTGCGGTTCTGCGGAAACTGGCTTACGAGCGGCTGTGCGAACAGCCCGGCCGGAGCAAAGGCAAGTATCGTTGCGATCTTCTTCATGCTACGAAGTAACAATGGTAGCGCGATGCACGGCTGTCGTGCAACGGACAGCCGTTCGGTTCGCTCAACAGAATTCCTCGAACACCATCTTCAGGTGATC
>JANMKC010000297.1:0-15394 GCA_031371785.1 Flavobacteriales bacterium
GTGCGCAGCCTTGGGTCGTGTCGGTGTTGAAGAAGGCGGTGATAGTGTTCGGCAGTATGAGAATGTCGTAGGTCGCTGTGTCCGTTCCGCAGGCGTTGGTGGCGATGAGCGTTACGGTGTCGACGTGCGCGACGGTGTCCGTGTAGAACGTGTGCTGCAGGATCAGTGCGTTGCTGATGGTACTGGTGCTATCGCCCCAGAGCCATTCGTACGAGTCGGCCTGCCCTACGCTGTTGTTGATGAAGGTTACCGGCCATGGCGAACAGCCACTGTCGAAGTCAGGGCCGAAGCTGGCGGTGGGCTCCGGATGCACGGTGACAACGATGCTCGTGTCCGGTGATCCACATTGGTTGCTGGCCGATAGCGTGACCGTGTATGCGGTGTCGCCGAGCAAGCCCTGCGGAAAGTCCACCGGTGCGGGGAACTGATCGTCGCTGTCAGGTCCATAGCTGAAGGTCCAGTGGTACGCGACGCCCGGCCCGCTGCTGTTGTTGGTGAAGTTCACGGCGAGCGGACCACAGCCCTCAGTGGTGCTGAGCGTGATGTCGAGAATAGGAGCGGGCCATACTGTGACCGTGCTCGTCGTGGTGTCCGTGCAATTGGATCCCGTTCCTACGATCAACGTGATCGTGTACGTGCCGGTGTCTTGGTACGCATGTGTGGGGAAGGGCGTGAAGTCGAGCGCAGTATTGTCTCCGAAATCCCACTGCCACGTCGAATTGCCGATGCTCTGATCGGTGAAGGGGAAGTCCGCGAACTGGCATGCGATGGGATCATGGATGAAGGCCGCCACCGGCGGATCGTTCACGGTGATGGTGGTGTTGTCGCTGTTCGTGCAGTTCGTGTTCGGATCGGTGTAGTCATAGGTGAGGACGTTCACGCCGATGTTCGTCGCATCGGGATCGAAGAGCCCTTGCGTCACATCGGTCAATCCGGTGCTGCCGCTCCATGTGCCGCCTGCCGGGCTTTCCACGAGGTCCTGCACAGGCTCGTAAGCGCAGAAACCGAGATCGGGCCCGGCGTTCACGGTGGGCGGCGCCAGTACGGTAACGGTGCGTTGATCACAATTGGAACAAGTACCGGTCCCCACGCAGAAGGTGATCACCTGCGGTCCGGTGCCCGCGATGGCCGGATCGAACGAGCCACCCGCCGAAAGGAACGCTGTCGATGTCCAGGATCCAGCCAGCGGTGCCCCAGTGAGTTGCACTGTGCCTCCGTTCAAGCACACGCTTGTGTCGTTGCCAGCTGCGGCGATCACTGTCAGCGGAACCACGGTGATGTCCACCATGTCCGTGTCACTGCAACCGGAAAGATCGCTGTAGACATAGGTGAGCGTCCATGTGCCCGCTTGTCCGGGCACGGGCGTGAACTGCGCAGGATTCAACGTGACGTATGGGACACCACCGCTCCAAGTGCCGTTGGGCGGTGTGCCGCCGAGATCATAAGGAATGGCTTGATCGCACAACGTTGCATCGGGCCCTGCGTTGGCGATCGGCGGCGGAACTACGTTGGCCGTGATGTTGTCGCTGTTCACACAACCGTTCGCATCATTGTACGTGTAAGTGAGCGTGCCGGTCGGCGGCGCGAGCGCTGGATCGAAACTGTACGGGCCATTGCCGAGCACTCCGACGCCTGTCCATGTTCCACCCACCGGCACACCATTGATGAGCGGGTAAGGGGATGCATTCTGGCACACGTTGATGTCGTTGCCCGCGTTCACGATCGCGGCGTTCACTACGGTCACCGTCATTACATCCTGTGTGGCGCAACTGCCGGTGCCCGCGCTGAAGGTGAGGTTGTAGGTGTTGGCCACCGCAGGATCGAAGCTGTTGCCCGTGAGGTAGGGTGCGCCTCCGCTCCATGTGCCCGTGTTCGGCTGGCCGTTCAACAAAAGAGGTGCGCCGCCTTGGCAGAGCTGCACATCGGGACCCGCGTTGGCCGGTTGCGTTACGGCTTGCACGGTCACCGTTGTCTGTGCGGTACTCACGCAGCCGAAGCCGTTGGTATAGGTATAGGTGAGCACGTCGTTGCCGAGGCTGCCGGGGATCGGTGTCACCAGTCCGCCGGGTGTGAGGTTCACGATGTTCGCGCCGCTCCAGATGCCGGGGCCGGGGTTGGCGATCAGTTGTTCGCCGATCGCCTGGTCGCATAGCAGCACTGCTGGTGCCGTCACCACGGGCGTGGAACTGTTCACCGTTATCGTCGTGCTCGCGCTGCCGCTGCATCCCGCGCCCGCACCGTTCACGTTGTAGGTTGTTGTGGCTACCGGATGCACCCAGATGCTTGCTCCATTTCCAACCGGCGCACCGTTCACTGTCCATGTGTAACCGTTGCCACCACTGGCCGTGAGTTGCGTGCTGTCGCCAGCGCAGATCGCCGGTGGGTTCGCCACGATGTTGAGGACCGGTGCCGGGTTCACCACCACGTTCACCGAGCTGGAAGCACCCGCACAGACGCCGATGTACGCAGTGACCGTGTATGTGCCCGCTGCCGCTGCGGTCACGTTGGGGATCGTGGGTGATTGCAGGTTGCTGTTGAATCCGTTCGGGCCGGTCCATTGGTAAGTGGCTCCGCCGATCGCGGTGGCTTGGAGCTGCAAGAGATCGCCGGCGCACAGCGTGTCCTGCGCAGCGTTCGCGTTCGCACTGCCCGGTACCGCGTTCACGATCAATGGTGTGCTCGCGCTGGTATTGCCGCATGCGCTGTTCGCCGTGGTGGTCACCGTGAAGTTGCCCGGGTTGACGTAGGTGATACCCCCCGGCACCTGCGTGTTCGCGCTTGTGGGCGAGCCCCCGAAGGTGGCCCATGAGTAGCCCGATATTGGTGTACCGCACGGTTGATAGGCACCCACCGGAAATATCGTCTGCCCAGCGCAGATCGGCCCCACGGTGTACAAACTCACCTGCGGAGGTGCGTTCACTGTTACTGGTTGCACGGCGTTGAAGGTTCCGCACGAGTTGATCGCGCTCAGCTGCACCTGGTAGTTACCTGCCGTGCTGAAGGTGAACTGTGGTGCGAACGACGCGCTGTTCGTTCCACCGGAGAAGGCCGCACCGCTCACACTGTTGCACACACTGCTGAGGAAGTTCACCTGCCACTGGTAGCGGATGGAGCAACTGTTCGTCGCGATGCTCGTGTTGTTCGTTTGCCCCACGAGCGGCAGGCAGCCCACGTTCGGGTTGATCGTGAAGGTGGGCGTTGGCGGAGGCTCCACACATACACATTGGGTGACCGAATCCACCCCGCATTGTGTGTTCCCCGCGTACAGCGTCACACAGTAGTTGCCCGGCGTGGTGAACTGCACACTGATCGCCTGTGATCCCGGCGTCCATGCGGAAGGCGACATAGAATTGTTCAACGAGCCCAGTCCCACTGGCGGGTTGTAGCCTGCGGAAGGGGAAATGCGCCAGACGATGCGCGGCAGTGTGCAATTGATGCCGCCCGATCCCTGGCTCGTGTTGGTGAAGCCCACCGGGTTCGTCATGCACGCCGTGTCGCCCGGATTGATGGTGAAACTGGCCACCGGTTCCTGTGAAATGAAGATCGGCCCAGCTGAACTGTACGACGTGTAGCACGGATTGATCGCGTTCACCGAAACCGTGTACGGCGCTCCAGGACAATTGCTGTTCGGGTATTGGTACCACACCGTATCCGGCGCGGGCTGGAAGAAGGTCGCGGTCCCGATGCCATCACCGAAGCTCACATCGTATTCCGTGCCCGGCGTGTTGTTCACCGTGCTGGTAAGCGGAAATCCGAGCAGCGTGTTCTCGCATACGATCGTGTTGCCCGGGTTGCCGATACTCACTCCCGGATTGCTTCCCACGAAAACGGTGAAGGGCACGGCGTTCACGCAACCACTTACCGGATCGGTGATGGTGTAGGTGAGCACCGTGAGGCCGAGCGGATAGGTGTGAGATTGCGACCAACCTGTTGCCGCAGGAGCGTACGGGGTGGGCGGTGTGCCCCAAGCAACGTTGAAAGTCGAACCCCCGTTGGCCGTGCTGTTATCGGTGAACGGGAAGCTGTAGCTCAGGTCGCCGGTGTTGCACAGGCTGAAGCTCGTGGTGCCGTCGGCAGCGAAGATGGCCGTGGTCACGTTCGGATCCGTACAGGTGAGCGATGGCAGGGGTGTGGCCTGCACGGTGATGGTGATCGCGTCCTGTGTCACGCAACCGTTGTTGTCCGTCACAGTGAGTGTGATCGGGATCACCTGGTCAACGAGCACAGGCGGTGGAAAATTGAACGACGCGACCTGTGCGTTGGGGTTGGTGATGTAAGGCGAGCCGCTCCATTGGTACTGGAGCGGTGCTTGGCCGGTGCCCGTTCCGTTGAGGGTATAGCTCGTACCGGCGCACATCGTGTGCGTGGCCGGGCCCGCGTTCGCTGTGCATTGCGCATGGCCGCGCTCAAGCACCAGCAGGCCCAAGAGTATCAGGGCCGACCGGAGGATCGGAACGCGGTTGAACGGATAGTGCACGGGTGGTTGCGGTTCTTCTCGCCTGCGAAATTGACCTAATGACGCGCGCCCCCGATACGGTGTCCGCCGCGATGTGCAAGGAGCGATGTGGAAAACTGGGAGTTTCCAGTCCCCGGAGGGTCACGCCAAGGTCTGCCCTGCGGTTACGAGCGGACCCTGCCGAACCGGAACCCGCCGCGTATAGGATCGATCACTCTACATTCGCGGAAAACAACATCCATGGCCCGATCCTTACTGTTCGTGATCGCACTTTTCATCATCGATGCCTCGCTGCATGCCCAAGCCACCTGCTTTCCGGTGGATGAGGAGAATTTCTCCAATGCGAGCGGATGGACCCATGTGGGCACGCAAACGGATGTGGACATCACCGGTGGCGCAATGGTTTGGACCGGCGCGCATAATGCGGTGTACGACCGTTGGTGGCGGCCGCTGGACCATGCGGTGGCGGATGAGTGCTTCACCGCTTCGTTCAAATTCACCGTTGGCCCCAACCCTTCGGGAAGTGGTGTGGGCGCGGATCTTTTCGCGCTGACGGCCGGGAACCTCGATCCCTTGAACTACGACGGCTCACAGGGGTTCGCAGCTGTTGACCAGGATGGCTTGATGGTGGTGCTCTCCAGTGTTTCCAATTCGAACAACGACATCAACGACTGGTCGCTCGTCATCGAGGAGAAGGATGGACCGGACCGCTACTACGCACCGGCCGCCGACCAGATCTTCCTGAACTCGTCCATCGACACCTACTACGCGGTGTTCCAGCGCACCTCCTCCACGCAGGTGGTGCTGAAGGTGTACACCGACGAGGCCCATACGAACCTCTACGGTACGAGCGTGTTCGGCATACATGCCACCGTGGTGGGCCTCAACATCATGCAGGCCGGGGTGACAACCGGCGGCTGGGGCACCCGCCAGTTCAATGGCACGTTGGATGAGGTGTCCATTTGCGACTGCAACTCAGGGATCTGCTTTCCGGTGGATGAGGACAGTTTCGCGGATGCGAGCGGATGGACCCACGTAGGCGACCAACAGGATGTGGACATCACCGGTGGGGCAGTGGTTTGGACCGGCGCGCATAATGCGGTGTACGACCGTTGGTGGCGGCCACTGGACCATGCCGTGGCGGATGAGTGCTTCACCGCTTCGTTCAAATTCACCGTTGGCCCGAACCCTTCAGGAAGTGGTGTGGGTGCGGACCTTTTCGCGCTGACGGCCGGGAACCTCGATCCCTTGAACTATGATGGCTCGCAAGGGTTCGCGGCCGTTGACCAGGATGGATTGGTCATTGTGCTCTCCAGTGTTTCCAACTCGGACAACTACATCAACAACTGGTCGCTCCTCATCGAAGAGAAGGATGGGCTGAACCGCTATTATCCGCTGGCAGCCGACCAGATCTTCCTGAACTCGTCCATCGACACGTACTACGCGGTGTTCCAGCGCAATTCCACCACCGAGGTCGAGCTGAACGTATACACCGACCAGGCCCATGCGAACCTTTTTGGCACGAGCCTGTTCGGCATACATGCCTCCGTGGTGGGCCTCAACACCCTGCAAGCGGGAGTTGCCACCGCCGGCTGGGGCACCCGCCAGTTCAACGGCACCATGGATGATGTGTCCATCTGCCATTGCGAGAACACGATCGGTATCGCGGAACACGCTTCCACCGATGCGCTCGTACTCTATCCCGTGCCTGCAAGCGACCAACTCACCATCCGCTTTCCTGCGGACGGCGCGCAGGCGATCTCCCGCATCGAGGCCATCGACATTTTCGGCCGATCGGTATTACGCGCCGCCTACAGGCCTGATATGCCCGTGGATGTGAGCGCCCTCGCCAACGGCACTTATGTGCTGCGTTTGTTCGATGAACATGGGGCGGTGGTGGCCGCAGGGCGGTTCGTGAAGGAGTGATACCAGATCTGAACAGGGATCCCTCCAAAGTCACGGTGATCGGATACCGCAAAGAGCGAGAAGGAATACCTCTGACGTTGGATGCTTGGCCCCCTTTGCGGGGCGCCCTTCTCGTTGGACTGTTCCGATCCTCGAAATGGTATCACTTGGTCGTTGGCGACTTCTCCATTGAATTGTCCGTACCGAGGTACTTTCCGAACCACGCGAGGTAACGTGTTAAGCGGTCTATCTGGTAGCTCAACGCGGTGAGACGGTGGTTCTGCCCGGGATACACCACCAACTGCGTGGGCACCCCCAAGGTCTTCAGCGCTTGGTACATCTGTTCACTGCCTACAGCGGGCACGTCGAAGTCCTTTTCGCCCACCATGTACAGCGTTGGGGTCGTGATCTTCTCCGCGTTCAAGAAAGGGTACGAGACCTTCAGCCACTTGTCCAAGTTCTTCCACGGCACACCCATCTCGTTGTCGTATTGAACGATGTACTCATCGCATCCATACATGGACAACTGCATCGCGCTTCCAGCGCCGCTCGCCGCTGCTTTGAAACGTTGATCGGTGGCGGTCACATAATCGGTGAGGATGCCTCCGTAGCTCCAACCCCCGATCCCCAGACGATCCGGATCCGCCCTTCCGGACTTCACCAGGTGATCCACTGCACCCAGCAGATCCACCACCTCCTTGTTGCCCCAATCCGCATAGATCGCGTTGCTGAAGGCCATACCACGGCCGATGCTGCCGCGGTAGTTCACGGTGACCACGGCATACCCGTGCGCCGCGAAGATCTGTGGGGTGGGACGGAAAGAGAAGTCATCTTGTCCAGTGGGCCCACCATGGATCCACAGGATCAACGGAAGCTTTTTGTCCTTCGGTATTCCGGCGGGCCAGAAGAGGAAGTTGCCGACCCGTGTGCCGTCCTTGCTTTCCGAATCGAAAGCTTCCACGGTTGCCAAGGTGATCGACTTCAGGAACTCATCATTCGCATGCGTGAGCCTGCGCACGGTGCCGTTCTCGAGCACGCAAAGTTCTGGCGGCGTCATCGGGTCGCTGTTGATCGCCACCCATCCCGTGCCAGCAGCACGCTGGAGCGAACCGAATACCTTGTCTCCACTCGCGATGGTCTTCTGCTTCCCCTCCAGATCGAACGATGAAACGTAGCTCCTGCGGTCATCATCAACCGTGACCCATACCGACTTGCTATCCGCTGACCAACGTGGCGCGGATACCGTGCGGTCCAATGTGGCGTCAAGGATCTTCGGTATTCCGCCGTCCGCCGGGATCACAGCGATCCGCGGTTCATCATATATGTCGGGCTCCGGCGTTTGCGACTTCAGGTAGGCGATCCACTTTCCATCCGGGCTCCATGCCGCGCTGTTGTCCGCATCCGTCCAAGTGGTCAGTTGTTTCAACGGTGCCCCCTTCTTCGTTTCCACAACCCAGAGGTCACTGTTCCCGTTGCGATCGGGATCCGCCGTGCGGTTGCTCACGAAGGCGATCCTCGTTCCATCGGGTGACCATATCGGATCGCTCTCATCAAAGTCGCCGGTGGTGAGGGTGTCCAGCTTCTTCGTTCCCACATCGAACACATACAGGTGGTTCCGCTTGCGTTCCAGGTAGCCCTCGACATCCTGCTTGAAGTGGTACCGATCGATCATGATCGGATTGGCGGTCCGGTCCTTCTTCTCTTCTTCGGCCTTGGTTTCTTGATCCTGGATCACGAGCGCGAGCCTTTTGGAATCCGGGCTCCATTCGAAGCCGGAGATACCGTACTGCAGGTCGGTCAACTTCTCGGCCTCGCCACCTCGGCGATCCATGCGCCAGATCTGATCCTTCTTGGTCTCATAGCGCGAGGAGAGGAAGGTGAGATACTTGCCATCGGGTGTCCAGCGTGGATGGCTTTCCGCTTCGGGGCTGGCTGTCAACTTAACGGTTTGCTTGCCATCCCAGCTCACCATCCAGATGTCGGTGTCGGCTTTGTCCTTTGCGGAATCCGGGGTCGCCAGCACATAGGCCACCCATGTGCCATCGGGCGAAACCTGTGGGTCGGTAATGGTCTTTACGTTGTATATATCCGATGGGGACATGGGTCGCTGTGCCATGGCGGTATGCGCCAGAAGGATCAGGGAGAGCAGCTGAACGGGTTTCATGGGACGTAAGGATAGGGTGATCCCGCCTGGGCCCACACCAAGATGCGCGTGCGGGATCGAACGGACCCTGCGGAACCGGATTCCCATCCGCGTGTATATGTTGCGTTCATGTCTGTGCGCACTCTCCAGCGGACCGATGGCGCGATGTTCTATTGCACCTTCACCTACTGGAACTGGCTGCACTTGATCGAAGCTACCGCACTTTACGATCGCATCTACAACTGGATGCACCTGGCGCAGGCGAAAGGCTTCCGGTTCACAGGCTATGTGATCATGCCGAACCATATGCATCTCATGGTCTGGGCGCCCGAGGGATCATCCATCAATACGCTGCTCTCCAATGCCAAGCGCTTCCTGACCTACGACATGATCGCCCGACTTCAAGAACAGGGGAACAGTCCGCTGCTCGAACAACTCCGGCAAGGCGTGCGTGGGGGTGATGCGGCTCGGGGTCAAAAGCATCGCGGTCTCGCCACCTCGTCTGACATTCGCGAGTGCTTCGACGAGGCGATGATCGAACAGAAGCTGGACTACATGCACGGCAATCCGGTGAGTGACCATTGGACCTTGGTAGCAGACTACCTTGACTATCCGCATTCGAGTGCGGCGTTCTATGAGCGATCACGGTCCGGTCCGGCACCGTTGGTACACTATCATGAGATCATGGATGGGTGAGGGTTGCGCAGGGTCCCCTACTTTGTCGGAATGCACATCATGTTGGGAGACCCTGCGAGAGAGGAGAACACCCGAGCGCCCGGATCCGATATGCGACCGGTCGCGCGCTACTATGTCAAATCGGCCAAGCCTTCACGGCAAGCTTGGCAAGTTTCTCCTGCCTGTCGATTATTGAATGCTCATTCCATGCCGGGTAGGTGGCTACGCTCTTGGTGATCGCGTATGGAGTACTTTCATACACGGGCTTCTTTACGGCGAAGGCTGCGCTCTTGAGTTTCGAGTTAGCCTTCTTCTGCATCAGGCAAAGGTTCCCGATTCTCTTGACGTAGGCCCTCACCACATCCTTCTGGATCCCCCATGATGCGTCTGGGTTGATTGGTAGAATGTGCTCTAGGTTCACCCTTTCCTTGTCCTGTGGAATCTGGTAGTCCGGTTCATGCTCTTTGATAGACGCGTACTCCAATTCCCTCAGATAGAACGCGGCAATCGTTGAATTGGACGATGTGGCAATGGCGAACTGAGTTTCAAACTGAAGGTCGTTCGGAATGATGGGAAGGAGCTTCTTCCTCAGTTGAGCTAGTCCGCTTATTGTCCCCTTGTACACTTCCGAAGCGGCTTCGATCAAGGGCGATTCAACACCTTGGCTTCTTGTATTGCCCGCTATGATCAACCGGACGGTCCATGCCACCATGGCCTTGTATGCCGCCGCCGCTTCGTTGGGTTTGAACCTGAACGAAATGGCCAAGATCAAAGGGCGCATTGGCTTAGTGTTGAACATGTTCAACACGTCCAAGTAAGTCTCGATGGCATCGGGATAAGAGGACCACTTTTCGTGAGCCGTGTTGAATACGGCGGCGTACTCATAGGCTAACTTTTGCAAGTCGCTCGCAAACACGCATGCCTGTTGAGGGGTACTCACAGTGTTCTGCACCTTGTCATAGATCTCTTTCTCAATGATGTACCCGTGCATCAGTACCAACGAATGTCGAATGAACAAGGTGGTAAGGTCGTCCTCAGTTTCAATCGTTGTCAGAATGGCCCGCATGCCATCCCAATGAGATTCACACTCCCCTAGGCGATCACCGCCCTTGTCATACAAGTAGCTTTTGATCATGTCCGTCTGGACTACCTTCATGCCCCGGTCATTCAATGTCTCGAACATCTTGAAGGCGCGGGCCCGATCGCGTACTTTCATGATCAATACGATAGCCTGATACTCGATGAAGTCCAACCACTCACCAAGGACTTCGCGGTGCCGCTTTTTCTCGTACTGGGCAACGATGAGCTTGACGAACTGGTTCGCGCTGTCGTATGCGGAAATCAGCTTTTGGTGAGATAGGTATCTCGAATCGGTTGGTAGCTCTACCCCTTCCATGATCTGCTGGAAGAGAACGTTGTCGAGCTTGTTAAGTGTGAGGCGTGACGTCTTTGCATCACTGCGATTCGCGCCCGGTCCTTTGATAGTGTCTATCGCTGTTGATGCGACATTCGTCTCACCGATGGCAAAGAGGTAGTTCGCCATCGCTAAAACGAGAAGTGTCGTTGTGGCAAGCCTTTGCTGCCCATCAATGACTTCAACGGCGCCTAGGTCTTGTTGAATGGTAACGATCGTGCCTAGGAAGTAGGAATCCTCATTCCTGGAAATCGAATCGGCTAGATCGTGGAAGAGCCGTTCCACTTCGGTTGTCGTCCAGAAGTATTCCCGCTGATTAACCGGCATCGTAAGCCTGAACTGCTTCAGGATGGTGCCGATACCTTGCTGATCAAAATCGAATGGCTTAAGAAGGGCGGGTGCTGGCATGCGCTCAAAGGGTCTTGGCGAACTTAGGTGTTCGCCCGACAGCGACTAGCTCATCCTAGCCCACCCCGGCGCTCGGGTGTTTCCCGAGTGCCTTCTCATTTGATCGGCCTCCGGCCGCTCCGTGTCTGTGTCCGTGCATGTTCGGGATGGGCCAAAGCTGTTCGTGAAGATGGTCCTGATGGTGTACCGAAAGCATCGGATACCGCCGGAGGCGGGTCCTTGGCCGGGCACTCAGGAAACACCTGAGCGCCGGTACGCATGTCCAGGCGGGGTCACGCGAAGTTCCGCCTGTGGAAATGAACAGACCCCTGCGGAACCGGATCTCTCACTTCTTCCTCCTCCTCCTCAACTCCGCCAATATCAACCCCAGTTCCCTTCCTGTCTGTCCTCTTGCGCTCGTGTTCTCGTTCGCGCGGCGGATGAGGTAGGGCAGCACTTCGCGCACGGGACCATAGGGCACGTACTTCGCCACGCGATAACCCGCCGCTGCCATGTTGTAGCTGATGTTGTCGCTCATGCCGAGCAACTGGCTGAAGCAGATGCGCGCGTCGGTGTGGGCGAGGCCCTGCTCGTTCATCAATTGCGCGAGGAGCAGGGTGCTGCGCTCGTTGTGTGTGCCGGCTACGATGGCGATATGGTCGATGTGGCGCATGCAGAAACGCAGGGCCTCATCGTAGTCGCTGTCCACCGCTTCCTTGCTGCTGTGGATGGGATCGGCGTAGTCCATTTCCGCCGCGCGTGCGCGCTCCTTTTCCATGTAGGCACCACGCACCAATTTCACACCGAGCTGATAGCCGTTGTGCGCGGCCCTGTCGGTGGCGGAGTGCAAGTAGGCGAGGCGATCGTGCCGGTACAATTGCACGGTGTTGAAGATGATGGCGCGCTCACGATTGAGGCGCTCCATCAGGCGTTCGGTGAGCGCATCGATAGCGGGTTGTATCCAGCTCTCCTCGGCATCCACCAGCACGGGCACACCTGCGGCATGGGCGGCCATACAAATGCGTTCCATGCGCGCTTCCACCCGTTCCCATTCGCGTCGTTCC
Source organism: Flavobacteriales bacterium (assembly GCA_031371785.1). Taxonomy (GTDB): domain Bacteria; phylum Bacteroidota; class Bacteroidia; order Flavobacteriales_F; family PHOS-HE28; genus PHOS-HE28. Next base: position 12,045 of record JANMKC010000297.1, read on the forward strand.
TCCGTGGTCAATGCGCCAGCGCTGGCTTTTTCCAGCAGGGCGAAACGCGAAATGCCTGTGGGCTTGAAGACGCAGAAGGGGATGTCCGTGCGGTGCTGCGCCACAGCGATCGTGCGCAGGATCTCGGCCATCGCATGGTCCAGCGTGTCCACATCATCCTTTCCTTCCACGCTGTGATCGAGGATCGTACCGATGCCGCTCTCCGCGAGCTTCTTCGCGGTGACCATGCATTCCTCAATGGTCTCGCCCCCGCAGAACTGCTTGAAGATGGTGGCCTTGATCGGGCCTTTGATGGGAAGGTGCAACGCCAAGGCCGCACGTGTGAGCCAGCTACCGATGCTGGTGATGGTGGGGTTGCCGATGATGCGGAACAACTGCTGCGCCCGCCAGAGGTCCGTGTCGCTTTTCGCGGCGAAGGCGATGCGCGTGTTGCCCAGGTCGGGCAGCGCGCCAACGGTGGAAGAGGTGGATGTTTCCGTCAGGGACATTTGCCGCACCTACGTAGTTCGTTCCTTTGGCATCGACCTTGGTCTTGTTCGCCTTCGCCTCATCACGTATCCATGCGAGGGCTTCGGCGGACGAGGCGAAAGTAGAGATGTCGCGAACGCGCCTGCAGGTGGAGGAGATCAGCGCCGGAGAGCATCCGGTGTTCATCGGCGATGGCGCGCTGGTGTCCTTCGAGCGCTCGCTCGCCGGGCTGCGGCCCGCGCAGGCGTTCATCCTCGCGGACGAGAACACGCTGGAACATTGCCTGCCCGATCTGCTCGCGCACGTGCCCGCGCTCGCCGATGCGCGCACCATCGAAGTGCGCAGCGGGGAGCGTAGCAAGGACATCGACGTATGCCGCGCACTATGGGCACACCTCGCTGGGCATGGTGCCGATCGCGGATCGTTGCTCGTGTGCCTCGGCGGCGGTGTGATCACCGACCTCGGCGGTTTCGTGGCCGGCGCATACATGCGGGGCATCCGCACGGTGCATGTGCCCACCACGCTCATGGGCATGGTGGACGCCGCCATCGGTGGCAAGGCGGCGATCGATCTGGCGGGCATCAAGAACCTCGTGGGACTTTTCGCGCCACCGATGGCCACCTATATACACCCGCGTTTCCTGCGCACCCTCGGCAAGCGTGAACTATTGAACGGCGTGGCCGAGATGATCAAGCACGGCCTGATCCGCGATGCCTCGCATTGGAACGCCGTGCGCCGTGCGCCACTGCACGACCTGGACGCGTTGCGTTCGCTCATCGCACGCAGCGCGGCCATCAAGGCCGAAGTGGTGCGCTCTGATCCGCGCGAGACCGGCCCGCGCAAGCTGCTCAACTTCGGCCACACCATCGGCCACGGGCTTGAAGCCTTCACCATGGAAGGTGCCCAACGTACACTGCTGCATGGCGAGGCCGTGGCCATCGGCATGATCTGCGAAGCCTGGCTCAGTTGGCGCCTTGGCCACTTGGAACGCGAGATGATGGATGCCATACAGGAGCACCTCTTCAGCCTGTTCCCGCCCTACCACTTCGAGGCCACCGACCACTTCCGTGTGGTGGAACTGTTGCGCAACGACAAGAAGAACCGCGAAGGCGTGTTCCAATTCACCCTGCTCACCGGTATCGGCAGCGCCATCTTCGATGTGCCCGTGAGCGGCGCGCAGACCGCCGATGCCCTGGACCATTACCGATTGATCGCACGCGATGTCCGGCCAGGTAACCATCACCCGGCCTGAGCGGCCCATCGATGTCACCATCGCTCTACCACGATCGAAGAGCGTGGCGAACCGCGCGCTCATTCTTGCTTCGATCGCGGGCGACCTGTCGTGCGTACGGAACCCGGGTGATGGGGACGACACGCGCATCCTGCTTGAATTGCTGCGCGACCGCCCGCGCACGATGCACTGCGGTGCGGGTGGCACCACTTTCCGCTTCCTGCTCGCTTGGGCTTGCGTGCAAATGGGAGAGGAGCATGTGATCACCGGTGAAGCGCGTTTGATGGAGCGACCGCATCAAGTGTTGATCGATGCGCTTATGCATTGCGGCGCGGACATCGAGCGCACGAGCGAGGGCTATCGCGTGCGCGGAAAGAAGTTGCGCGGCGGAACGATCACGCTCGATTCGCCGATCAGCAGCCAGTTCATCAGCGCGCTGTTGCTTATAGCGCCGTGCATGGAGCAAGGTCTCGACCTGCGTTGGATCGGGCAACGGTTCAGTGAGCCCTACGTCCGCATGACGATGAAGGTCTTGCGGCATTTCGGTGCGGGGGTGGAAGAGAATGGTGATGCGATCCGCGTGCGGCCTTCAACACTTGCTCCGCATCCACTGGAAGTGCCGCGCGACTGGAGCGCGGCCGCGTTCTGGTTCGAGATCGTGGCGATGGCGTCGGAAGCACATGTCGCATTGCCCGGATTGTGCATCGATGGTTGGCAGGGCGATGAAGGGGCGGCACGCATCTGGCGTTTCGCGGTGAAGACCACCTCGACCCCGGAACGTGTTCTGCTCGAGCACTCCATCGATCCGGATGAGTTGCGCATAGGCTACTCTCTTGCGGACACACCCGATCTCTTCCAACCCCTCGCTGTTACGTTCGCTGCTTTGGGTCTTCCCAAGTCCATGGGAATGCTGCATTCGTTGGTCACCAAGGAGACCGATCGCCTCTCTGCGATGTCCGATGCGCTTTCCTTGTTGGGTTGCCGACCGGTATGTACCGACTTCCAGTTCGGCTGTATGCCCATGCCGCTGAACAGGAACCCGCCGCCCTTCGATCCGCGCGGTGACCACCGCATGGCCATGGCCCTCGCGCCGCTCGCCCTGGTGTGCGATGCCATCACCATCCGCGATCCCGAAGTGGTGAACAAATCCTATCCCGGTTTCTGGAGCGATCTGCGGAAGGCGGGCTTCGGTGTTACGCTTGTGTAGCCGCCTCCTACCTTCGGGACCCTTGATCCACCTCCATGAAACGATTGCTCCTCCTCACCGCGTTCTTCATTATCGCAGTGGCCTTCATCGGGCACCTTCCACCTTCCCTTCGAACATCGCGTCCTGCCGATCCGATGGGCAATGGCAGCGAAGAGGATCGTGATGCCTTGCGCGCATGGGGATCTGGAACGCCTGCGCGATCCGGCCACAGGCGCGATACCTGAGAACATCCGCGCGAAGGAGCTCGCGTTCGCGAAAACACTTCCGCACCGCGCCGTGGAGAAGAGTTTGAGCTGGACACACCAAGGACCGCGCAACCGTGGTGGCCGCACGCGTGCCTTCCGTGTGGATGTGACCGACAACAACATCCTGCTCGCGGGCAGCGCCACGGGCGGCATCTGGCGCAGCACCGATGCGGGCACCACTTGGACGAAGACCTCCGCA
>JANMKC010000178.1:0-15792 GCA_031371785.1 Flavobacteriales bacterium
CTGAGCGCGGAACCGATGAAACCCGCGCCACCGGTGATGAGGACTTTTTTGGACATGGGAGCGCGAAAGTAGGCCCTTGTGTTCAGGCGGAAACAGCGGTGAGAAGCGCCCGGTACTGCGGTTCAAAGCGCTGCTTCGTGAATTGCTCCCGCGCGAACCGCATCAGCCGTTCGCGTTCAGGCCCACCGACTGTAGCCAGCAAAGGGAATTGCTCTCCATCTCGCAGCACGATGCCCAGATCCGCCTTTCGTGCAAGCTCACTGAAGTCGCCCAGCCCTTCATTGGTGATCACACGCAAACCATTGCTCAAATACTCCGCGAACTTGGTGGGGCTGGCCACCTGGTTGGTGATCGTCCGCTCACGCACCATGATGCCGTAGTCGCAGGTGGCCAATGCTTGTCCGACCTGGGCGTGATCCAGCCACTTCACCACCACTCTTCCCGGATACGCGGCCTCAAGAGCGCTGTTGTTCGCGTCGCGCTTGCTGAGGAAAAGCAGATGGACGTTCGGCTGCGCATCCAGCACTTGAGCAAGCAGACCCTTCAACAGGTCGAACGATTGCCAGCCTGCCGTGCTTCCACTGTATACAAGTCGCACGATGTTATCGGTCCTCTCCTTCCGTGCGCTCATGCGCACATCCGACCCCATCGTACACGGGATCACTACATGCGCGTCACTGGCGTACCCATAGCGTTCCCGCCAGTGTGCCACCAGTGCGTTGCTCACGGCGAGCCGGAAGTCGCTCTTGTTCACAGCCTCATTCTCCAGCGGCCGGAGCTGCGCGATGAGCGCGTCATCATCAACGATCCGGTACTCCTCCCATTCCGCAGCATACGCGCCACGACCGTCGAAGCAGACCTTTTTCGTCAGTCCGCGATCACGCATGCGCAGGGCCATCCATGTGGCGAAGGGTCCTCGACAGATGATCCCCGACGGACGCAGCAACCGAGAGACCCACGCGAGGATCACGGTATTCTTCTTCCAGCGCTTCATAGTGGGCACCATCGGCAACACCAAGGCTGAAGGAGAATGCGCGTTGATCGCTCGGCGTGTCTTCAAGAAATCACGCCCGCTGACCAGAGCGATGAGTTTCACCTTGCCCGCACCGAGGGTGTTCAGGTGTTCGACCACATCGGTCACCTGGCTCCAGTAGACGCCGCTGGGCTGGTCGTTGTAGGTGAGGTAGAGGATCACAGTATGCGTTCCAGTACGTCGAAGATGCGCTCGGTAGCACGACCATCCCACAGTGGCGGCACGTCTCCTTTCTTGAATGTTCCGTTCTCGATGCGCGCGATCGCGTTGCGAACAGCGTTCATTTCCAATGGAACGAGCTCGTTGCTCCCAATGGTGACCGTGCTCGGCCGCTCCGTATTGGGGCGACGGGTAAGGCAAGGCACTTGGCGGAACGTGCTCTCTTCTTGGATGCCACCGCTATCGGTCAGGATGAAGCCGCAGGTGGCGATCAGTTTCTGGAACGCGAAATAGTCCAACGGTTCGGTGAGCACAAGTCCTTTGATCGAATCGGCTTTCGCTTTCAGCCCGAAGGCTTCGAGGTTTTTCACGGTGCGCGGATGGATAGGGAACACCACCTTCCGCTTGGCCGCGACTTCCGCGATCAGGTCAAGCAGTTCGCTCAGGCGTTCCGGAACATCAACGGTAGCCGGGCGATGGATCGTCATCAAAACATGCTCTCCTTTTCCCAGGTCGAGGCGATCCAGCACATCGCTCGCTTGCACCTGCGGTTCGAAGGCCACGAGCGTGTCGATCATCGTGTTGCCCACGAAATGCAGGCTCCCTTCCGGCTTGCCCTCGCTAAGCAGGTTGTCGATGCCGCTCTGTTCGGTGATGAAGAAATGATCCGTGATCCGATCGGTGAGCACGCGGTTGTGTTCTTCGGGCATGCTGCGGTCGAAGCTGCGAAGGCCGCTCTCCAGGTGCGCGATGCGCACGCCCATCTTGTTGGCGGTGATCGCGGCGGCGAGCGTGCTGTTCACATCACCCACCACCATCACCAGATCGGGTTTTTCAGCGGCGATCACCGGCTCTAGCCCGGTCATGATGGCGGCCATCTGTTGCAGGGGTGTGCCTGCACCGATCCCGAGGAAGATATCCGGAGCGAGCCCGAACTGCTCGAAGAAGACATCGGCCATGTTCGCGCTGAAGTGCTGGCCGGTATGCACGATTCGCAGGTCGAAGCCGCCGCGTTCCGCGGCCTCTTTCTTGAAGCGGGTGATCTTGATGAAGTTGGGCCGCGTGCCCACGACGATCAGCACCTTCTTCATCCGAGCGTCTTCTTGTGGCTGCGCGTGGCGATGATGAACTCGGTGCTCGGTGTGTCGCTCACTTTGCGCGCGGGCGCACCGGCAATGGTGCAGAAACCATCAGGGACCGACTGGTTCACCACGCTGTTGGCGCCGATCGCGGTGTTGGGACCGATCACGATCTCCCCGAAGATCTTCGCGCCCGGCCCGATGTAGCAATTGTCGCCGATGGCGGGCACCAGGTCGGCTGGGCCGGGCCGCGTTCCGATCACCACATCCACATGGATGCGGCAGTTCTCCCCTATCCGCGCATCGGGATGCACCACGATGGTTCCACGGTGCGCGATGCTGAGGCCGGGACCGAAGACGTTCGGCGGGATATCGAAACCGCAGCGCACGCTTTGCGCGTGGAAACGGAGCGAATACCACTTGTGTACGAGGCGCCACAAGGGGTTCCGGCTCTTCTTGCAGTTGGTGAGGTACTCCACCCTGCGCAACAGCCGCTGGAACTTCCATACCTCATCATACATGAGGTGGATACTGAGCGTGCGACGCAGCGCGATACGGTCCGCTTCACGGTAGGCAAGGAAGTCAGCGTAGGAGCGGATCATCGGCTGGGCGGTCAACGGCGCGCGCGTTTGGCAATACGCAACAAACGCTCGGTGGTGGTGAAGCCGAGCAAGGTATGCAAGAGGGCATATCGTTCCGTGATGGCGCGGCTTACTTGCGGCCTGAAGCCGGGTCCGATGCTGCGCTTGTATTCCGCGGCGGCCTTAGCGGGGTCATCGGCCGCAACGATGCGCAAGGCCATGAAGATGTACTGGCGCAGCGTTTCGATCTCGACGCTGAAGCGATCGGGATCGCCGGCTTGCAGGTGCTCCTTGATGGTGCGGCGCAACGCGATGTAGCGGTCCCAATTCTCCCGCACATCGGTCTGGCTGATGGATCCGCTGACCCTCTTCAGCACATGTGTGCGTATGCGCGGGTCCCAGCTGGTGCGTGCATCGTTCTTCAGGAGGCGGAACATGAGGTCATAATCCTGGCTGCTGGCGAGGCGCTCGTTCCAGCCACCGGCGCGCTCGACCACATCGCGCTTCCAAAGGTTGGCACTGGTAGTACCCATGCGTGTCTTGATCAAGGCCATCCAAGGCTGACCATACAGTGCGAGCGCCGGAAGGAGCAGACCGTTGGGCATGCGTTGCTCGAAGTCGCCCACGATAAGGTCAGGTCGATCACCGGCGTTAGCCAAGGCGACCTGTGCGCTGATCTTGTCGGGATCGATCGTGTCGTCCGCGTCAAGGAACTGGATGTAATCGCCATGCGAAATGCGCATACCCGCGTTCCGGGCGGCCGAAGCGCCCTGATTGGGCTGCCGGTGGATCCGGAAGCGCTGCGGATATCGTTGGGTGAATTCCGCGAGTACCTGCGCCGTTGCATCGGTGCTCCCGTCGTCCACGCAAACGATGTCAACGTCCTGATGGTCCTGCGCAAGCGCCGAGCTGAGGGAAGCAGGCAGCAGCTCCTGCACATTGTGGCAGGGAATGACAATGGAGACGCGCATGGCGGAAGGTCAGCCAACGATCGGCGGCTGGAAAAGATCGCGAAGGTAACCGGGCATCTCCGGCGATCGGATCAGATCGAACGGGCCCGCTCGTGCCGCACAAGCATGGCCGCCGCCCACAGGAAAAAGAGCGGAACGGGGTATTGGAGGAGGTGGAGGAGTTTCACGGAAACGCTTTCCATGGGTGCGGCCCACTGTGCGGCCCAATGGAACAGGATGGCCGCACCGCCGATGGCCAGAAAGGCGAGCGCCAGCGGCTTCTCCAAGCGGCGCGGGGCAAAGAGCGGACGGGCGATCAGTACGCACAGGCCCCACATGGCGCCGATGAAGCAGAGGGCGAGGACCCATTTCAGGATGATGAGCGAGCGCAGGTCCCAACCCTTCACCCAGCCTTGGAAAAGACTGTGGGCATAGGAGATCCCCGTGTGGCGCGCCACATGATCGATCTGGTAGTTGAGGTTGAGGAAGAGGAACTCACGCAACGCGCCCAGTATGATCGCCGCGATGATGCAGAACAGAATGATCGGGCGGCGCATCATCACAAGCCGCGAGAACGGAACGGGCCACCCGCGAAACGCTTCACCCAGATGTACCAGAGGAGGAAGACCCAACCATAGACGATGACATAGAACGTATAGTCATGGTTGAAGTTGAGCCACTCGTAGTTGATGCTGACGATGATGCACAGGGCCGCCACACGCACCGCATTGATCAGGTGGATGGAAAGGATCCCCACCGCGCCGAACCAGAGCTTGTGCCGCCATGGACCAGGATACGCGATGAGGAACACCAGGAACACGGCGAAGAGCCCGAGCCCATCGCAGGGATCACCGATCCAAAGCAGGTGGCCGCCTTCCACGCCGATGGTCCTGATCTGTTCCGCACCCGCGGGCTCCGGGATAAGGGAGTAGCCCAAGCCACGAAGGAGAGCACCACTCCATGCGATGAGGTGATCGATCAATGCGCGATCGATCACGCCCCATGGATGCAGGAGAAAAGCATAGACGAGATACCAGGCTGTATACAGCAGCGCGGAGAGCAACAAGAACCGGAACAAGGGGTCACGCCCGGCGGAAACCGGCTGGGCGTGTTCGGTCATTCGGCCACCGACCTGCGCGCGCGGCGCAGATCAAGAAGGCGCTTGCCACCCAGCACGGCACCAGCACCGATCAGGAAGGTAAGCCCACCATCGATAGGAATGCAGGGAGGTGGCCAACAGGGGGGGGGACCCGCAACAGGTGGACCACCTTGGGCGAACAGTCCGCCGATCAGGGGGACGATCGCAAGGCACGCGAGAACCGCGGCACGTAGTACTAACCTCATTTCGGAGCGCTCAGGAACTTGGAGGCCAAATGTAGAAATATCGGCCAACCGGGAGCGATAGGGACCGGTGCATTCTTATCAACGATCGCGAGCGGCTGCCAGAGGAGCACCGCAAAGGCCACGGCATACCCGGATACCTATATTCGCAGCCCTTTCCCAGCGCCCTTCCCATCGGTCCAGCCGTGGAAGGACCAGCGGTCCGGACCAGCGTCACATGGCAGCAGCGGCAGGCCCCAAGGCGGGCATCATCGACGTAAACGACCTCCGCTACTTCCTCCGGATCTTCTCGAAGAACTGGTACTTCGTTGTGGTGGCCTTGATCCTATCGGCCGTCCTCTCCTACCTCTACTCCTACAAGATCCCGGAAGTGTACGGGGCCAGCACGCAGATATTGCTGAAGGACCATGAGACCTACAACTACCAGAACCAGGTGTACCAGAACATCGGTTACGTGGCGGCCTATGGCGACATCGTGAACCAGAAGCGGGTGTTGACGAGCTACGACATGATCAGCAAGACGCTGGACAAGCTCGACTATGATGTGTCCTACTACATCATCGGTCGTTTCAAGACCAGCGAGGTATACAGCAACATGCCCTTCACGGTGAAGATGCAGATGCTCAACACGAAGTTGAACGAGAAGCCCTTCGACCTGCACATCATCGACCCGGACAACTTCGAACTGAGCTACGACCGTGGTGCGGGCATCATCACCAAGCGCTTTCCCTTCAACAAGGACATCGCGGACCCGGATTTCACCCTGCGCATCGACAAGTCGCAGCCGCTCACCGCTGCCAACCTGGACCGCTATACGAGCAGCGACTACCGGTTCATCTCGCACAGCCGTCAATGGTTGGTGGGCAAATACAGCTACGGCATGACCGTGGAGAACCTCGAATTCACCTCCATCCTGGAGATCAAGGTGGAGGATGAGATACCGGTGCGCGCCAAGATGTTCCTGGACACCCTGAGCCGGGAGTACATCGACTACACCCTGCAGAGCGAGTTCGACATCAACGACCGCACGCTGGTATACATCGACAAGCAGCTGGATGAGGTGAGCGTGATCCTGGGGGATTACGAGGACGAGCTCGAGCGCTTCATGGCGAACAAGAACATCCTGGACCTGAACAAAGAGGAGGAGCAGTACTACAATGAACTGGTGAAGTACGATTCGGAGAAGCGCCAGTTCGAAATGATGATCGAGAGCGTGAACTCGCTCGAGGATTATGTGCTCAACCTCGGCAGCGCGCCCTTGCTTCCCCCGTCGTTCTACATTTTGGAGAACGATGTGTTCCTGAAGAACACGCTTACTGATCTGTATACCATGCAGATGGAGAAGAACCGGAACCTCTTCGACGCGACGGGCCCGAACCCGGCCATCTACAAGGCCGACTCGATCCTCTCGCTGAACCGCGCCAACCTGCTGATCTACCTGAAGAACACGCGCAAGGCCATCGAGGACAAGATCGGGGACGTGACCACGCAGATCGACGACTATACGCGCATGATCAAGGGTGTCCCAGCGAACCAACGGGGCATACTGAACATCAAGCGCAAGGTGGGCGTGAACGAAAAGCTCTACGAATTCCTGCTGGAGAAGCGTGCCAACACGGTGATCGCCAAGGCGGGGATCATTCCACAGACCAAGGTGATCGAGCGATCGCGATCATTGGGCATCGTGCGACCGGACAAAATGAAGATCCTCTACACCTTCCTTGTAGGCGGGGTGATCCTGAGCATGCTGCTGGTCTTCATCCGCGTCCTGTTCTACGACCGCCTGGAGAACGCGGACCAATTGCGTGACGTCACGCACCTGCCGGTGTTCGGCGAGATCATCGCCAGTGAGAAGGCCGAGGAGAACTACGTGGTGGTGGACAGCGACCCGAAGAGCGCGATCACGGAGAGTTTCCGTACGGTGCGCACCAACCTGGAATACCTGCCCGCCACCGAGAAGGGCAAAGTGGTGATGGTAACGAGCTACCGTCCGAACGAAGGCAAGACCTTCTGCTCAGTGAACCTCAGTGCCATCCTGGCGAAAGCGGGCAAGAAGGTGCTGTTGCTCGAGCTCGACCTGCACTAACCGAAGGTGGCCACCGGCTTGGGCATGAACGCCACCCAAGGACTGAGCAACATCCTGGTAGGCAAGGCCAGCTTCGCTGAATGCGTGATGCCCACCCAGATCGAGAACTTCCACGTGATCCTCAGTGGGCCCACCCCGCCGAACGCGTCGGAACTCGTGCTGAGCAAACAACTGCCCGAGCTGTTCGAATGGGCGCGCGAGCGGTTCGACTACATCATGGTGGATACGCCGCCGGTCGGGCTCATCACCGACGCGTTGCTGATGATGCGCCACGTGGACGCCACCCTCTTCGTGATCAATACGCGCTTCGCGAACAAGGACCACATCAAGAGCGCCGTGGAAGTGGCCATGAGCAATGCCACCAAGAACTTCGGCTTCATCCTCAACGGGGTGCGCATGAAGAAGAGCAAGTACTACTACAACACCAACTACGGCTATGGATACCGCTATGCGTACGGTTACGGCAGCGGCTATGGCTATGGGTACGGGTACGGCTATGGCGGGCGGCGGCGGAAGAAGAAAGAGGAAAGCGTCGAAAAGACGGGGTCAAAGAACCAGGACTCCTGAGCGGAGGGACAACGCCATGCAACAGTCATCGCCGGCCACTTGGGATACCGTCATCCGCCCGCAGGAAGCCTGGTGGAAACCTGACCTGCGCGAGTTCTGGCACTATCGTGACCTGTTGAAGCTGCTCGTGCTGCGCGATCTCACTTCGCAATACAAGCAGACGATCCTCGGGCCGCTATGGCTCGTCCTGCAGCCGCTGCTCACCACGCTCACCTACACGGTGATGTTCGGCATCGTGGCACGCCTGGCCCCGAAAGGCATACCGCCCATGCTGTTCTACCTCAGCGGCATCGTGCCCTGGACCTGTTTCGCCGGGGTGGTGAACAAGACCTCCAAGACCTTCGTGACCAATGCAGCGGTGCTTACCAAGGTGTACTTCCCCCGCCTGATCATGCCCGTGAGCACCACGATCTCTTCGCTGGCCACCTTCCTCATCCAGCTCGGCCTGCTGGTGGTCATCATCGGGCTCTATGCCTTGTTCGGCGGGTTCCATTGGACGCCATCGTCCAACCTGATCTTCCTGCCTGCGGTGATCCTGCTCATGGCGCTGCTCGGCTTGGGCGCGGGCATCCTTGTTTCAGCGCTCACCACCAAGTACCGCGATCTCGGATTCCTGGTATCCTTCGGTGTACAGCTGCTGATGTTCGCCAGCCCGGTGATCATTCCGCTGGAAAAAGTGGCACAGCACGCCACCATGTTCACCGTGCTGAAGTTGAACCCGATGACGCCGGTGATCACCGCAACACGGGCCATGTTCTTCGGAGGTGAGATGGACTGGCACGGACTGGCGTACGCGACCTGCTTCGCGGTGGTGCTCTGCACCGTGGGCTTGGGGATCTTCCAACGCGTGGAGCGCTCCTTCGCGGATGTCGTCTGACCATGGAACGCACGTTGGTGATCCAAGCGGAAGGGGTCCGCAAGCGCTATCGCCTCGGGCAGATGGGCGGTGCCACGCTGGGTGAGGACCTCAACGTGTGGTGGGCGAAGATGCGGGGCAAGCCCAACCCCTTGATCCCTATCGGGCAGGAGAACGACAGCCAGCGGGTGGGCACCGACTTCTGGGCATTGCGTGATGTTTCCTTTGAAGTGGAGAAGGGCGAGATCCTTGGCATCATCGGCAAGAACGGAGCGGGCAAGAGCACACTGCTGAAACTTCTGTCGCGGATCACCCTGCCCACCGAAGGCGTGATCCGCATGAAAGGACGCGTGAGCAGTTTGCTGGAAGTGGGCACGGGCTTCAACCCCGAGCTGAGCGGCCGGGATAACATCTACCTCAACGGTGCGATCCTCGGCATGAAGAGCGCGGAGATCGATCGCAAGCTGGAGGACATCATCGCCTTCAGCGGCATCGAGCACCACATCGACAGCCCGGTGAAGCGGTACAGCAGCGGCATGAAAGTGCGGCTCGGATTCGCCGTGGCCGCGCACCTGGAGCCGGAGATCCTCATCATCGACGAAGTGCTCGCGGTGGGCGACGCGGAGTTCCAGCGCAAATGTCTCGGCAAGATGAAGGACGTGGCGCAAAGCGGCCGTACCATCCTCTTCGTAAGCCACAACATGAGCGCGGTGCATTCCCTCTGCACGCGAGTGATCTGGCTGCACAACGGCGCGGTGCGCATGGACGGCGAGACCGACGATGTGGTGCGCGCGTACCTGAACACCTACAGCGAGTTCAGCGATGAGAAGACCTGGAGCGCTGATGCGGCACCGGGTACGCCTGAATTGAAATTGACCCGTATGGCCGTGGAGCGATCGAACAAGGATGCGCCCATCACTTGGGCCGATCCGTTCCGCATTGCCATCGGTTTCCGGAACATCGGCATCGACGACGGGGATCTCAACTTCGGCATCCATGTTTACAACGGCGAGGACATCCTCGCCTTCGCGAGCAGCTGGCGCGAATGGAGCACGGACACACCGCCGATACCGCGCGGCGACCGCACGGTCTGGTGCGACGTGCCCGGCGAACTGCTGAACAGCAATGACTATCGCGTAGTGCTGAACTGTTTCCGCCAGGGCAAACTGCTCTTCCGTGTGGAGGACACCGTGGCCTTCGAAATACACGACACCAAACGCGAAGGCGTGTGGTACGGGAAGAAGAAAGGTGTGTTCCGCCCGCGCCTGAAATGGGGATCGGCATGAGCGGCGGATGGAAGCGATTGCTCGATCCGCTGCGCACACGGCTGAAACCCTCGTTCCTGATCATCGGGGCGCAGAAGGCCGGTACCTCCGCGCTCTTCAAGATGATCGCACGGCATCCACAAGTGCTCGCCCCGGAAGTGAAGGAGCTGCACTTTTTCGATCGCGACGATCAATACGCCCAAGGACCGGCGCACTACTGGGACCAGTTCCCGCAGGCACCGTTGCGCGGTGAACGCATGACCACCTTCGAGGCGACGCCCGCCTACCTCTTTGTGCCGCAAGTGGCCGCACGCATCCATGAACACCTGCCGAACGTGCAACTGGTGGTCGTCCTGCGCGATCCGGTGAAGCGCGCGTATTCCGCGTGGAACATGTTCCGCGATTTCAGGACCGATCCGGTCCACGGTCACTTGTACGACGCGCGCACCTTCGAACAGGCCGTGACGGATGAACTTGGCGGTGCCGACGTTCGCTGGGAACATCGCTACCTGGCACGCGGGCGATATGCGGAACAGTTGCAGCGCTACTTCGATCTCTTCGGCCGCGAGCGGATCACGGTGGTGAAATACACTTCATTGAAGGACGATCCCGCCGAAGTGCTTGTCCGGGTGTGTTCGGCCGTGGGGCTCGCCCCGCACGATTTCGATGAAGCCGCGCTGCGCGTGAAGGACAATGTGCGCGCGTACAACGCACCGCTCGATGCCGCGCTCGCGGAGCGGCTCTATGCCTATTTCGCGCCGCACCAGCAAGCGCTGCTGGACATGCTCGGGTGCGCATGGGACCTCAACGAAATGCCCCGCACATGAGTGCCCTCGGCATGCCTTTCGTGTTCGTGATCGGTGCGCCACGCAGCGGCACGAGCTGGTTGCACCAGATGCTGGCGGAACATCCGCAGGTGGCCGCGATGGAAAGCGAAGAGCTCACCGTCTTCACCCGGTACCTCGCGCCGTGGGCACGCAACTTCGAACTTGAAAAACGCAACAACGCCGCGGCCAAATGGCGGCAGGGCCTGCCCTGTCTGCTGACCGATGCGGAATTCGAAGCGACAATGAAGAGCCTGGTCGACCAGGTGTATACGAAACTGCACGCGCGCAAACCGGAGGCCACCCACCTGCTGGACAAGCATCCGAACTACAGCAACCAGCTACCGCTCATCGATCGGCTGCTTCCACAGAGCAGGTTCATCCACATCATCCGCGATGGCCGTGAAGTGGCGGTGAGCATGATGAGCGTGCGGAAGCGCGTGGGTCACAGCCCGGGTGAAGTGCGCGGTGCCGCACGGGACTGGCACCGCTGCATCACCAATGCGCGGACCCACGGCAGCACCCTCGGAGCAACACGTTACCTCGAGGTGCGCTACGAGGAGCTCATGGCCAACACCGCTCCCCTTCTCGCACGCATCATGGCGTTCTGCGAACTGCCGACCGAGGCAGGCTTCGTGGAGAAGCTTGCCAAAGAGCACCACATCAGCGTGCGGCAGGTGAGCAAGGGCGACGCCAGCCTGAACGCATTGCGCGCGGAACCCGGCGCGATCTGGAAAGAAAAGATGAGCACCACCGAGCGCTGGATCTTCGACCGCATGGCCGGCGCCTTGTTACGGGAACTGGGTTACGCCACCGACGGCTGGTGGGCATTGGGTGCCGGGGATCGCCTACGCATGCTACCTTACGGCATCGCCACGCGGATGCAACGAAGCGCTTCCGCGTTGAAGAGCATCTGGGCATCTCCCATCGAGGAACGATTGAAGTGAGCATCGCACCCAACACTCCCGCTTCCGCCGTGCGTGAAAAGATCTTCGTGACGCGCAGCTTCCTGCCACAACGGGCAGCGCTCGATCGGTATATGGACCGAATCTGGTCCAGCCACCACCTCACCAACAATGGTCCGCTCGTCCAGGAACTGGAAGCGCGGCTGAAGGATCAGCTCGGTGTGGAGCACCTCTTCTTCACGGGCAACGGGACCATTGCCTTGCAGATCGCCATCCGCGCTCTCGGTATCGAAGGCGAAGTGATCACTACACCATACAGTTACGTGGCCAGCACCGGCAGCATCCTGTGGGAGCGCTGCGTACCGGTGTACGCCGACATCGATCCGCGCACATGCTGCATGGATCCCGAGCGCATCGAAGAACGCATCACGCCGCGCACCTCCGCGATCCTCGCCACGCACGTGTATGGTCTCGCGTGCGATGTGGAAGCGATAGAAGCCATCGCCGAAAAGCACGGCCTGAAAGTGATCTACGACGGGGCGCACGCCTTCGGCAGCGACTACAAGGGCCGCTCGCTGATGAGCTATGGCGACATCTGCACGGGCAGCTTCCACGCCACCAAGATCTTCCACACCGTGGAAGGCGGATGCATCATCGCGAAGGACGCGCAGGTCGCTGAACGCGTCATGCTCATGCGCCAGTTCGGCCACATGAACGACGACCACTTCATGGCGGGAGTGAACGGCAAGAACAGCGAGTTCCACGCGGCGATGGGGCTGTGCGTGCTCGATCGCTTCCCGGAGATCCTCGCCGATCGCGAAGCGCAGTGGGTCCGTTACGCAGCAGGCTTCGAAGGCGTTGCTGCCTGCACGATCCTCCCGATCGATCCCGCGCTCCGCTACAACTACTCCTACTTCCCTGTGGTGCTCGATACGCACGAGCGGATGTTGGACGTACAGCGCGCGCTGCTCGCGGAGAACGTAATGGCGCGTCGCTACTTCTACCCGTCGCTCGATGCGCTGCCTTACCTCACCAACGCCCATCCCTGCCCGATCTCGCGTGGCATCGCCGAGCGTGTGCTCTGCCTGCCCATGTTCTTCGGCTTCGATCCCCTGGATCAGGACCGCGTGATCGCGACCGTTCGCAGCGCTTGTTGATCGTCGCACATCATGCATCCCTGATCACGCGATCCTTGAAGGAGCGAAAGAACACCGATCTTCACGCGATGGATATCCTGATCATCGGATCGAGCGGCCACGCCAAAGTGGTCATCGACATTGTGCGCGCCGAAGGAAAACACCGCGTGCTGGGCCTTCTCGATGATCAACGCGCGCCGGGCGAAGAGACCTTGGGCGTGCCTGTCCTGGGCGCGGTGGAAAAGATCCACGAGATCATGCAACGCACCGGTGCCACCCACGGATTGATCGCTGTGGGCGACAATGGCGGGCGCATGAAAGTGTCGGCGAAGATCGCGGACCGTGTACCGGGGTTCACCTATGTGACGGCCGTGCATCCGTCCGCCGTGATCGGTTCACAGGTCATGATCGCTCCCGGCACCGTGGTGATGCCCGGTGCCATCATCAATGCGGGAACCACGGTCGGCAACCATTGCATCATCAACACCAACGCCTCGGTGGATCACGATTGCTCACTGGGCGGCTTCGTGAGCATAGCGCCCGGAGCCGCGCTGGGCGGGCATTGCCAGATAGGCAGCGGCACCGCGGTGGGGCTCAACGCGGGCATCGTGCAGGGCATCACCGTGGGCACGCATTGTGTGATCGGTGCCGGTGCCCTTGTACTGGAAAGTGTGCCCGACCTGCACGTCGCCATCGGCGTTCCGGCGAAGTGCGTGCGCACCCGCCTCGTGGGCGAGCCTTACCTCTGAGCCTTTCCGCACCTTCGCGGCGATCCATCCTCCAAAATGCCCGTTGTCTGTGTTCACATGCCCGCGTATCGCCATGCCGCGTTCATCGCGCAGGCGATCGATAGTGTGCTCGCGCAGAAGATCGACTTCGATGTGCGCATCCTGATCGGCGAGGACGGCAGCGACGACGCCACGCCCGACATCTGCCGTGACTATGAGCGCCGTTACCCGGACATCGTCTCGGTGATCTATCGCGATCGATCGAAGAAAAGCGACTACGCGGACAGTTTGCCGGGCCGCTATAATGTGATCGACCTCTACGACAAAGCGCAGGGGGAATTCATCGCACTGCTGGAAGGCGACGACTACTGGATCGATGAGCACAAGCTGCAAGTGCAGGTGGACCATTTGCGCGCACATCCGGAACAGTCGTTCTGCTTCACCAATGCGTACAACGAATATGCCGGCAGCAAGCGCGTGGACTATGTGCGCGACTGGCTCGGTGGAAAGACGCCAGCGGCCACGCTCACCCAGCGCGACATCGTGCCGATGAACTTCATCCCCACAGCGGGAGTGATATACCGCAAGGACAGGCTGACGACGTACCCCAAGGCCTTCCACACGGTGGCCGCTTTGGATTGGGTGCTGTACATCACCCTTGCGGAGCGCGGTCCGTTCGGCTTCATCGACCGCATCAGCGCGGTGCGACGCGTGCATGAGGGCGGCGTGATCAGCATGAAGGATCCACTGGTGAAGATCGATCGCAACCTGCACCTGCTCGAAGAGATCGATGCGATGACCGCGCACAAATACAGCGACATCATCCTCGATCGCCGCGCGCAGCTCGACCGCACGGCCATACAGCACGCCGTTGACAGCGGTACACCGGAGAAAGGCGCGAAGTACCTGCGCGACCTGATCGGGCATCCGCAACTACGGCGTTCGGCCACCACCCGCGAACTGCTCCGCTCTTCCATGCTCGTGCATACGCCCGTGCTCGCGAAGCTCATCCACCGCATGCGCAGCCGCGCCTGAGCCATGGCCGACCTGGACCCCTACCTGAAACTGCCGCTCAACGCGGACACACAGGATCTCTACCAGGTCCGCACATCGATCCGCCAGGCGTTGCGGTCCCAACTACCGCGATTCAGTGGATCGTTCCTCGACATCGGCTGCGGCGTGCAACCCTATCGCGGCATGATCACTTCCGCCCCATCGCGTGTGGAACGGTACGTGGGCATGGACCTCGCTGCGAACGCCGTACACACGTATCGCGCGGTGCCACCCGATGTGGAATGGAACGGGCGTGACATGCCGCTCGAAGCCGCTTCGTTCGACAGCGCGATGGCTACTGAAGTACTGGAGCATTGCCCGGATCCGCTGGCCATCTTGCGTGAAGCACAACGCGTCTTGAAGCCGGGTGGCGTCTTCTTTTTCACCGTGCCCTTCCTCTGGCCCTTGCACGATGTTCCTTACGATGAGTACCGCTACACGCCCTTCGCATTGGAGCGCCTGTTACGCGATGCGGGCTTTACCGACATCGCGATCAAACCGCTAGGCGGATGGGATGCCAGCCTCGCGCAGATGCTCGGTCTCTGGGTGATCCGCCGCCCGATGCCCGCGTGGAAACGCACTGTGCTGAAGCGCGTGACGTTGCCCGTGGTGCGTTACCTGTTGAAGCACGACCACGTACCGGACCCACGCTCCTCGCCGATGATCACCGGGTTGTGGGGCACGGCCATCAACTGATGCGCGCGTACTTTTGGGCATCATCATTCCACAACCATGGACCACGCAGTGCAAGTGATCATCGAACATGACAAGCATGGGTACTACGCTTATGCTCCAGGGCTGAAAGGCTGCCAGAGCCAAGGCGGAAGCATGCAGGAAGCGATGAAGAACATCCGGGAGGCTGTGGAACTCTATCTCGAAACACTGACACCGGCCGAATC
This sequence comes from Flavobacteriales bacterium, assembly GCA_031371785.1. Classification (GTDB taxonomy): domain Bacteria; phylum Bacteroidota; class Bacteroidia; order Flavobacteriales_F; family PHOS-HE28; genus PHOS-HE28. The sequence goes on from JANMKC010000178.1 coordinate 15,463, forward strand.
GAAACGCCTGTTGAAGAAGGAGGTCTTCACCACCTCAATGCACGTATCCGTTGCCTAAGCAACCTCGACTGACGGCCAAGGATGCCGAACGGATGTTGCTGAAGGCAGGGGTTGTTCTCGTGCGCGGAAAAGGCGGACATCGGAACATGAGAGGGAAGGCGCGGTTCGTATTGCCGTTCCACGCCAGAAAGATCCTGCATCCGAAGATCGTGCGCGACCTCCTGGAGGCCATAGCATGAACGCTCCCCGCCTCTGCATCGTTTCCCCCAACCGCAACGCGTGGAGCGAGACCTTCATCGCGAACCACATCGCGCACCTCGCGCGCGTGGA
>JANMKC010000185.1:0-28569 GCA_031371785.1 Flavobacteriales bacterium
TCGCTATCGCTGCCATGAACGGCATTCTTCGCCTTGCTCTCCGCGAAGCGTTTGCGGATCGTGCCCTCGGCGGCGTTCACCGGATCGGTGGCACCGATGAGCGTGCGGAAATCCTCCATCGCGTTGTCCTTCTCCAGGATCAACGCATAGATCGGCCCGCTGGCCATGTAGTCGACCAGTTCCCCATAGAATGGGCGCTCCTTGTGTACTTCGTAAAAAACGCCCGCCTCCTTGTGCGAAAGCCGCGTGTACTTGCATGCCACCACGCGGAAACCGCTCGCTATGATCATGTCCAGGATCTTGCCGGCATGGCCTGCTGCCACCGCTTCGGGTTTGATCATGGTGAAGGTCCTGTTGCTCGCCATCAGATAGGGTTGTTGAAAAAGCGGCGCAAAAGTAGCCGCGCGTTCCGAAGAGGCGGGGGTCGGGTGTTATTTCCTTCGCACCGCCCCGGCCCGGAAAGGGAGGCGGCGATCCCACCATCCCGTATTCCATGGAACCACGCACGACCGTCGCCCTGTTGATCACTTGCTCGCTTGCTGCCTGCACCGGAGGCAGCCCCGAAAAGCAGACCGCCCCAAGCGCACCGGACCTGGTGATCAGCGGCCATGACGCATCCACCCAAGGTGCGGACCTGTACCAGATGCCCACGCCGAACGAGCTCTTCAGTATCGTGCGGCAGATCAACGGCACGGGCAGCAAGGGCGCGATGAGCGCCACGATCAAGTCCGATCGCTTCGCCACCCTTTCGGGCCGCGCGCTGAACTTCGGTGTGTACGCCACGGACATGGTGTACGCGAGCAACTTCAAGCTCACCAGCGAAGTGGTACGGTACTACCTGGCTTGCAAGGACCTCGGCGCACAACTCGGGCTCGCGGCCACATTCAGCGGCGAAGTGCAACAACGCCTGGAGAAGAACCTCGCCCACGGCGATTCGCTCGATGTGCTCACCAACGACGCGTACTACAGCGCTTACCGCAGATTGCAGGATGAGAAGATGGGTCCTACGCTGGCGCTGGTGCTCGCCGGTGGCTGGGTGGAGAGCATGCACTTGGTGATGTCGCAGGTCACCACCTTCGATGAAAAAGCGCCGATCACCGCGCGCATCACCGAACAGAAGGTGAGCCTCGAACAGCTCATCGATATGATGGATGCCAGCAAAGAAGACCCGAACGTGGGCCCGATGCGCATGAAGCTGATGGCCTTGCGTGATATCTACGACCAATTGAACGTGGTACGCACCCCCCACCAAGGCGCATCGTCCAGTGGCCGCATGGTCCTCGGCGACGATGTGTCCGTGACCATCACCGCGCAGAAGTATACCGAACTGAAGAACGCCCTGGAGGCCCTGCGCGGAACGATCACCCGCGCGGAAGACGCTTCCTCAACTCCGAACGCATAGCACATGAGAGCCATTTCGCGCACGGTCCTGTTCATCCTTCTGGCCATCGCCGCAGCGACAGCAAGCGCACAATATGATTGTGGCGACTATCACAAGTTCAACTGTGATCGCTCCTCGGACACCCGCTTCAAACTGAACGGCCAGAGCAAGAGCGCCAGCGTGCAGATCGGTGTTCCCACGAAGTTGAACATCATCGTGTATGCCGCGCAGGACTATCGCATCTCCTTCTGCTACGATGAGAAGGTGATCGGCGACCATGTGGTGGCGCGGCTCATCGAGAAAGTGCGGCAGCCGAAAGAAGTGAGCGAACTGGTGATGGAGAAGACCGAGTTGAAGGATGCCAGCGGAAATCCTACGGGCCAGTTCAAGGAAGTGTCCAAGACAGTGAAGAAGACGGTGTTCTCCGACGTGGACAAAGTGCTTTGGGACAACCAGGAGCACGACATGGCGGATGAGGTCGAGTTCACCGCCACGGCCACCAAGCGATTGATGGTGGAAGTGACGGCCCCCGGTGCAGTGGATCCCAAGCCCAAGGCGAACGACAAGGAGTTCGACATCGGCTGCGTCGGCATCCTTATCGAACACATGCCCACACCGGCGATGGGCTTCGGCGCGCCATAGGAACTATCTGAGCACGATGGGCGGCTACTTTCGCGCCCATGCCTTCGCTTTCCGCTCCTCCAGAGGCCGTGCAGGAATTGTCCGCGTTGCTTTCAACATCGCGCACTATCGTTATCACAACGCATTACAACCCGGATGGTGATGCGCTGGGCAGCAGCCTCGGACTTAACCACGTGCTGAAGAAGGCCGGTCATCAGGTGCGCATTGTCCTGCCCAACACACCGCCGTTCAACCTGCACTGGATGCCGGGATACACTGACGTGTTGGCCTACGATCGCGCCCGCGAGGAAAGTGATGCGACGGTGAGGAACTGCGATGTCCTCTTCTGCCTCGACTTCAACAGGCCCGATCGCGTGAGCGGATTGGAGCAGGCACTGCGCGCCGCGCCTATCAAGGTGATCATCGATCACCACCGCGATCCCGATACGTTCGCGCGGATCACCTTCAGCGATACCACCGCTTGCGCCACAGGCCAGATGATCTTCGACATCATTGGTGCGCTGGGGTTGATGGACCACTTGGACGCGGAGGCTGCTACCTGCTTGTACACTGGAATCATGACCGACAGTGGATCGTTCCGTTTCAACAGCACCACTCCGCACACGTTGGAGGTGGCCGCAGAGCTGATGCGGCGAGGTGCGATACCGGACAGCATCCACTCGGCGATCATGGATGACAACACGGAGGATCGGCTGCGATTGCTCGGCTTCGCCCTCAGCGAGAGGATGGTCGTGCATGCGGATCTGCGCACCGCAGTGATCGTTCTCAGTGCTGCGGACCTCGACCGCTTCCACTTCCAACCGGGCGACACGGAAGGATTGGTCAACTACGGCCTGAGCATACGCGGCATCCGGTTGGCCGCCTTCATTGTAGAGCGGCCTGATGTGGTGAAGATCAGCATGCGCTCCAAAGGCACATTACCGGTGAACGGATTCCTGAGCACGCATTTCAACGGAGGTGGCCATGCGAACGCGGCTGGCGGTCATGCCAAGCAGCCCTTGGCCGAAGTGGTCGCACGCTTCATGCGAGAATTGCCTGCGTTCCTCGCCCAACATCCGGAATGAAACATCTCGCGATCACTGGGCTTGTTATGCTCTGTGCGTGCGGCAATGGGAACCAAATGCCGCCTGCCAAGGTGGGCGTGGCACCAGAGCCACGACCTGGCGGCGTCCTGTTGGAAGAGAACAAGCTGATCGCCGAACGTGAGGCACGCGATATCGATGATTGGATCACGCGCCAAGGCGTGGCATTCGAACGCACAGGTACCGGAGTGCGGATCAAGCTGGTGCGCGACAGTGCTGGAGTACAGGCCCGGCCCGGTCAATTAGCATCGATCGCGTTCGCGGTCTACCTGATCAACGGTACACGCTGCTACTCCAGTGCGCCCGGCGTGCCGGAGGAATTCCGCATCGAGCAGGACAACGTGGAAAGCGGGTTGCACGAAGCCGTCCAGCTCATGAGCATTGGCGACAGCGCCATCATCGTGATCCCCAGCCACCGCGCGTTCGGCCTGATCGGCGACGAGAAGAAGATCCCCATGCGCAGCACGGTGATCTACCACATGGGGCTTGTTGGATTGCGGTGACGAAATGAAAAAGCCCCGGCTTGCGCCGAGGCTTCTGTGACCCCGCCGGGGCTTCCCGCATCCGCCTGCGGCTTGTGCGGGATTTCGCTCCGCTCCACTTCTCGCCCCGGATCAAAATGAAAAAGCCCCGGCTTTCGCCGAGGCTTCTGTGACTCCGCTGGGGCTCGAACCCAGGACCCCGACATTAAAAGTGTCGTGCTCTACCAGCTGAGCTACAGAGTCTGCTTTCGTGTCCTGGTCAAATAACCGTTCCCCGAAAAGAGGGCGCAAAAGTAGAAACGCATGGATCCCCTCCAAGTCGAGTTGTACACGACGGCGTGTGGCAACGATGACAGGAGCCTCCCAATGCCCACGGGATCGCAAGGAATTCCCGGCGTGGCTCCGCATCCCAGCGGGTCTGGGCTGTTTCCTCAACCCTTCTTCTCGATGATCGGAAGTCGTTCGAAGGGCTTGGTGCGCTCAAAGAGGTAACGGTAGGTGGCGAGCGTTCGGTAGTTCACAGCGCCGAGGTTCTCGCACACGCGGAGCATGCGCGGGTTGAAATCACCGATCCAAGTAAGCACGGTGTCGGTGTATCGCCCGGTCTCCATGAGCCAGCGGCTGGTATGCACGATCATCACGCCTTCCACGCCTTTGCCCTGCCATTCCTTCACCACACCGAACACGATGCCGGTCATTGTCTTCGCGGTGCCGCGCCACTTGTGGTAGAGGAACTTCAATTTGCCAAGCCAGTTCATGTCGCCGTTCACGTACTTGAAGATCTCGTTCAGTTCCGGCAGGTTCACGAAGAAGGCGATGGGCTGTTCCTTGTGGTACACGAAGACGATGATACGCGGGTCCATCACCGGCTTCATCGCATTGATCGCCTTCATCGCGGTCTCCGCGGTCATGGGCTTGAAGTTCTCGTGGTCCACCCACGCCGCATTGAGCACACTGCGGAAATCCTCGGCTATCTTTTCGGGGGTCATTCCGCGCACGTCGCGCACGGTCATGTCCGGGTCGTTCCGGAACTGGTCGTACTTGCGGTGGAAGATGGGCTGCACCGGCGTAATAGCGCTGCGCTTGAAGAAGAGCTGCTTGAAGTAGAGCCCGAAGCCGTAGGTCTCGAACAGCTTCACATAGTAGGGCGGATTGTAGTTGGTGCCGAAGATCGGCGCATCCGTCCAGTTCTCGATCAGCAGGCCCCAGAACATGTTGCGCTCGCCGAGGTTGATGGGACCGTCCATCGCCTCCATGCCTCGCGCACTCAGCCAGTCGCGAGCGGTGTCGAAGAGCAGGTCCGCTGCCGCTTGATCGTCGATGCACTCAAAGAAGCCGCACCCACCGGTGGGCTGTTGCTTGTCCGTTCGGGCCGTCTTCGGGTTCACGAACGCCGCGATGCGCCCGATCGCTTTCCCATTGTCAGCGTAAAGCACCCAGCGTTCCACGGCACCGCTCGGATGCGCGGTCGCATCGAGCAATTTGTTCTTCGTTCGGTCGAAGACCTTCTCCACATCCTGCTTCAGGTGCGGGATCCAATTGGTGTCCTTCGCGTAGATGCTCCATGGCAGGCGCATCCAGTCGTGCAGGGTCTTGGTGTCGTTGGCGACTTTGATCTTCATTCCAGCGGCGAAGATGGGAAGGGTGAAAGCAGTGTAGAAAGTATGGAGAGTGAAAGGAGTGAAAGAATGACCAGGGATCAATTCACATCGAGCGGGCTTTCACTCTCCATACTCCCCTCACTCTTTACACTCCCTGCACACTTTACACTCCCTACACTTGCCGCACATGCGCATCTTCCTCATCGGCTTCATGTGCAGCGGCAAGAGCCGCATCGGGCGCGAACTGGCGCAGTTGATGGGCTTACGGCACTTGGACATCGACCGCCTGATCGAACAGCGCATCGGACCGATCACGCCGTGGTTCCAGAAGAACGGTGAGGGCGCGTTCCGCGAGGTGGAATCGAAGGTGCTTCTGGAATTATTGAAGGTGGAGAACGTGGTGATCAGCACCGGTGGCGGTACGCCGTGCGAGGGCGATAACATGGACCGCATGCTACAGGCCGGAACCGTGGTCCATCTCGACCTGCCAATGGATGTGCTGCTTGATCGGGTAGAACGGAAAGGCGGCGATCGCCCGCTGTTGTTCGGATTGAAAGGGGAGGCGCTCCGTTCACGCGTGGAAGAATTGCTCGCGCCTCGACTGCCGTTCTATATCCGGGCCCACATGCGCATCCGTGCGAACGATGATCCCCACGTGGTCGCGGGACGCATCCGTCAGGAGCTCGAAGGTCAGGAGAGATAGACGGCGTCCTTGCGGCCGAGTTCCACACTGATGTGTTCCTGCACGTTCGTGCTGAGCGTGAGGCCCACGATATCGGCACGTATCGGGTAGGCGCGATGGCGGCGATCCACCAGCACCACCGTGGTGAGCTTCGCGAGCTTCACCTGCACGAGATGAGCGGCTGCGTGCATCAGGGTACGGCCGCTCATCAGCACGTCGTCAACCAGCACCACAGCGCGATCACGCAACGTGTCGATGTCGGCGCTGAGCTTCACCGGCCCGGTGAGCGGGTCGTTCTTGTCGAGGGTGAGTTCGATCAGCTCGGTCCGTACCGGGGACGTTTCCGCGATGAGCGCGATGAGCCGTTCGGCCAGTTGAAGCCCTCGGGGGGCAACACCCACGACCACAATGCTCTTCTCCGCCCAGTTCTCCTCGCACAGCTGGATGGCGATCCTTCGCAGCTTGCGTTGCACACGATCGTGATCGAGCAGGAGGGTCTTTGCTGTAGGCATGCGCAATGCTCAGTGGTCGAAGGCGAAAGATAGGATCCGGCATCCCGGTGCTCACCAACTTCGCAGCCCCTATGATCACGTTGCTTTCACCCGCGAAGGATCTTGACCTCTCGCCGATGCCATTTCCCAAAGGCATCACCCAGCCCCGCTTTCTCGAGGACAGTGAGCGCCTGATCACCAAACTGCGCACCCTTGGGCCCAAGCAGGTCGCGAAGCTCATGGACCTGAGCCCGAAGCTCGCGGAACTCAACCGCCAGCGCTACCAGGAATGGGGACTGCCCTTCACGAAGGAGAACGCGAAGCCCGCTGTGTTCACCTTCAACGGCGAAGTGTACAAGGGGCTTCAAGCTGGATCGCTATCGAAAGAGGACCTGGACTTCGCGCAGCGGCATGTGCGCATGCTGAGCGGCCTGCATGGACTGCTGCGCCCATTGGACCTGATGCGCGCCTACCGGTTGGAAATGGGCTGTGGCCTGAACATGGGCCGCACTGCGAAGAACCTCTATGCCTTCTGGGGTGATCGGATCACTACGGCGATCAATGAGGATCTGCGCGAAAGGGGCGGCGGTGCGGTGATCAACTTGGCGAGCAGTGAGTACTTCAAGAGCGTTCGTCCGGAGCAGTTGGAAGCGCGCGTGATCACGCCGATCTTCAAGGACAAGGTGGCTGGTGGCTACAAAATGCTGATGTTGTTCGCCAAACAACAACGCGGGCGCATGTGCCGATGGATCATCGACAACCGCGTACACGATCCCGAAAAGCTCAAGCACTATGATCGGGACGGCTATCGTTTCGCGAAGGAACTGGGCACTGCGGATGAATGGGTCTTCACTCGCGAGAAACGTTGAGGCCACGAACGAAACAAGCGACAATGCCCCGGTAATTTCGCCCCGTGCTCTTCTTCTCCGTCGCGTTCGTGTTCCTGCTGCTGCTGCTTTATGGGCTCGTGTGCCTCGTGTACTGGTGGATCCAGGAGCGTTTCATCTTCGTGCGATTCCGAACGCCGCATGCGTACACGTACAATTTCGCGCAGCCTTTCACTGAGGTTTTCATAGCACCGGAAGCCGGTGTTGAATTGCATGCGCTGCACTTCACGGTTGATGAGCCGCTGGGTACGGTACTGTATTTCCATGGCAACACGGGCAGTCTTCGGCGCTGGGGCAAGCGCGCGCCACGGTTCACCAAATTGCGGCACAACGTGCTGATGATGGACTATCGCGGCTATGGAAAGAGCCGGGGCCGCCTGAGCGAAGCCGCACTCCACGCGGATGCGCAATGCTGGTATGACTGGCTGAAGGAACGGACAGCGGAAGAGAACATCGTTGTGTATGGTCGCTCGTTGGGATCAGGTATGGCGGTGCCCGTTGCCGCGGTCAACAGGCCCCGTGTGCTGATGCTCGAATCGCCTTTCGCGAACCTGCTCGATGTGGCACGGCACCACTTCTACTTGTTGCCGTACCGCTGGCTGTTGCGCTACCCGATGCGCAGCGACAAGGCGATCAAGCGCGTGGGTTGTCCGGTGTACATTTTCCATGGCAAACGCGATCCCGTGGTACCGTACGAAAGCGCGCTCCGGCTCTATGCGCGCGTACCCAGCGAGGTGCCGCGTGAGATGATCACGTTCGCCAAAGGGTACCACGGGGACCTGGGCACCTTCGCGCGGTACCAGCGGAAACTGCGGGAGGTCCTTGTGGGATCCACGCCGGGATCCGAAGCTCGTTAAGGATCGTGAAGCCTGCGGGGAGCAGGTTGGAGGCACGTGCGTCCGGTAAGAATGAGGCTTCTATCTTCGCGGCCCTCTAAAACCCAGCAGATGAACATTCGACTTTGCATTTCCGCCGTCGTGGCCGTGCTTCTCAGCGCATGTACGGACCAGGCGGCCGGCCAGAAAGGCCACGGCGCCACCCTCTCTACCACACGTGATTCGGTGAGTTACGGGATCGGCACGGACATCGGCCATAACATGAAAATGAGCGGACTGGATTCGCTGAACCTGGACGCCATCACAGCAGGCATCCGGGACGGCATCGATAGCACCGAAAAGATCACAACGGAAAGTGTGCGCGCGATCGTGCAGAAGTACATGCTCGAAGCCCAGAAGAAAGTGATGGCCAAACAACAGGCGGTCGGCGAAGTGAACATGCGCAAGGGCGAAGCTTGGTTGACGGAGAACGGCAAGAAACCGGGCGTCATCACTACGGCAAGCGGGCTTCAGTACGAAGTGACCACGATGGGCACCGGACCCAAGCCCGGCAAGGACGACCAAGTGACCGTGAACTACCGCGGCACATTGCTCGATGGAACGGAATTCGATAGCAGCGCCAAGCACGGGCAAGCGGCCACCCTCGGTCTGGACCGAGTGATCCCCGGATGGACCGAAGCCTTTCAATTGATGCCGGTGGGCAGCAAGTGGAAACTGTACATTCCGAGCAACCTCGCTTGGGGCGCGCAAGGCAATGGACAGGACATTCCTCCGTACAGCACAGTGATCTTCGAAGTGGAATTGCTGGGCATCGCGCCCGCGGCGGCTCCTCCGAAGTGATCACACGCACACTGCACGAAAAGGCTCCGGGAACGGGGCCTTTTTGGTTGTTGATAGTTGCTGGTTGCTGGTTGTTGGGCTGCCGATCCCCAGGATCGGGGATCACGGCTCATACGCCAGCACATGATTGACGATCGTTAGGAACAACCACCAACCAACAACATTCAAGGTGGCGTCGGCATCGCCATCCAATGGCTCACGTCCTCGAAGAAGTGGTTGCCAGTGCCTTCGCCGATCCAGAAATGCGGGCTTGTAGGCTTGCCGGTCTTGCTCGGGTTCTTCACGAAAAAATCATGGTGGAAGCGCAGGATCACCGCGTTGCGCAACTCAGTGGCACCGGTCTTTCCGGGCAGGTACACCGTATTCGATGGAAGCCATGCGAGCACGCGTTCGCCATCGGCGGGTAGCTGATCAATGCAGCGGATCCACATGGCCGTCATCCGAGGAGGTCTGGCGGTACATCGTTGGAGAGCACTGCGGAAGTAAGTGTCTGCACCGCGCGGAGACAGGACTCCTTCAGTGCGGTTTCGGTCTTGCCGAACAGTTTTTCGCCTTCCTTCTTGATCAGGTATTTCACCAGGTCGTCGTGGATCTCCAGCTCGGTGTCCGTCACCACGCCGAGGCTGCTACGCGTCCATGACCACAGGAGCAGGGTGCTCAATCGCACGGATGATCGATCGTGCAGACGGCCACCCTGCATGACCACGGCGCTACCATGCTCGCGGCACACGAGCGCGCGAAGCACGATGCGCACCGAACCTTGCAAACTTTCCGTGGTGATGGGCCCTTCCGGGCGTTGCGCCAGATCGCTGGGACGTGTGTTGTCCGTGCGCTCATAGTACATCTGGTGCGCCTTGGGCATGCTCTTGTTGAACTCCATCATCGCGGGGTTCACCAGGCCAAAGTGACCTACGAGCGTACCATCATGACCGTCCACCGCTTCGCGCTCCTTGTCAGCGATCATATCCAGGTAGGCTGATTGCGATGCGCTGCGGCCTTCAGGTGGAAGCACGAAGGCCGGAGCCCCGATGGCGTGCGCCTGTCTCCGGTGACACACAGCGATGGTCATCAGGCTCACACTGCGCAGGAAATGTTCATTGAGGCCGATGCGTTCGCGATCCGGCAGCACCTGGCGATCCGGCGTGCTGAAGAGCGCGATGTGATCCGCCGCGTAGGCCTGCGGATCGAGGGACAGGCCCGCGCTGTGATGGCTGAGTTCAAAGAGGATCTCATCAGCCTCGAGCGCTGAGGAAAGCGAATCCATCATCACCGTTGCGCGGAAGGTGCCTCGTGGTACGCCGAAGTGCTCTTCGATGAATTCGAAGAGTTGCTTCCACAGGCGTGCTTCCTGGTGGCTGTGTACACCACGCAGATAGATATAAGCGCCGGCTTGGCGCACGCGCAGCTTGACGGCATTGTAGCTGGCGTATACCGCCAGATCGAAGAAGCTTGCGGCTACCGGCTCACCACCGCTGCGCACCGAATAGTCCATAACGTGCAGGGGACGCGGGGTCATGAACAGCCGCGTGGTGGAGGAGGGGTTCACTCGCACGCGATCGCCGTTCTCGTCAACATACTGCAAGCGGCTGTCCACGGCACGTTCCAAGTTCTTGTGCGCGCGCAGCACACTGGCGGGATCCGTGGTGGACAGGTTCCAGAGATCGGCCACATAGCTCTTCGCCCCGCAGTTCATCCCTTGAATGATGTCCTGTCGTGAACATCCACCGAGCAGTTCCACGCGGCGTTCCAGCAGTTCAACGGGCACGGGATCCACCTTCCACAAGGCTTGGCGGATGTGCGCGGTTTCCTGGAGCCTGTCCACGTCGCCCTGCCTGAAGGCCGCAGTGCGCAGGGCGCGCGCGGCGAGCAGTTCCTTGCGTTCGGCCCCGAACCGTTGGTTGATCTCCTGCACCAGCTTCACCAGCTCGCTCGTGAGCAGGCGGTCTTCCATGGGGATCTCGGCGGAGGTGTTCGTCGGCATAACGCGCGATGCGGCGGCTGGCTTGCGATCAATGTTGGGCGCTGGCGCGCGCAAAGGTGAGCGCGGCATGCTGGCCCGCCAAACGTTCGATCAGGGGATCCACCGTGCGGAACCACAATGGGGGCAGCAGGCTCAGCAGCATCATGCCCGGATAGCCCGTTGGCAATTGGGGCCCATCAGCCTCGCTGCGCAGCACTTGGTACTTGCGGCTTGCCATGTAGTGGTGATCGCTGTGGCGGGTGAGTTCGAACAGCATCAGGCGGCCCAGGAGGTGATCGCTGTTCCAACTATGCACATGCTGCACGCGGCCATAGTTCCCGCGTTCGTTCAGGCGACGGCCCAGGCCATAGTGCTCTATGTAGTTCACTGTTTCAAGCAACAGGATGCCGATGAAGGCCGCAGCAAGAAAGCACATCAGCGTCTTCGCCCCGAACAGCAAAAGGATGGCGATGACCAACGCGATCTCCAACAGCAGGAAACGGATCATTTCGTTGTGAACACCGAACGGCTGCCGCTGCTCCTTCCGCAGGCGGTCCGCTTCGATCCCCCATGCGCTGATGAAACTGAAGATGATCGTACGCCCCCAGAAGAAGTAGATGTTCTCACCGAAGCGCGCGGAAGCGGGATCATCGGGTGTGGCCACGCGGCGATGGTGTCCCCTGTTGTGTTCGATGATGAAGTGCATGTATAGCGAAGAGAGCAGCGCGGCGCGCGCGAGGTCCCGTTCCCACCGGGTGGCGCGGTGGCCCAGTTCATGCGCGATGTTGATGCCGTATACACCGCACATCAGGCCCATCGTGGCGATACGTCCTGCAAGATCCACCGAAGTGAGGCCCGGCCCGTTCACGCCGAGCAGGAAGAGCATTAGCAACGCCCACTGCACCGGAACGAAGGCGATGAGCAGCATATCATACAACGGATCAGCGAGCGCGGCACGTTCCTCCTCATCGGAAAGCAAGTGGTGCTGCGGCTTCAGGAACAGTTCCAGGAAAGGGATGATCACGAAGCCGTGGATCGGAAGCGCCCAGCACGCGATACCCGTGGAGGCAAGCCCCCACAACGCCAACAGTGGCCCGGTGAACGCGAGCGCATAGCGCCATGCGCGCAGGCGCATCCGGCGTTGAGCGGTGGGCGGGGCGATCGCGACGTTCATGGTGGATCCAAAAGTAGCGTCGCCATCCGACCGCGAAGGCACGAGGCGATCCGATAATGCGGGAGGGGACGATGAGGGCAGCTACTTTTGGCGCCCTTCGTTCCAGGAGGAACCGCTGATGCGAACGCACATCCTCACCACCTGCACCATGGCCGCGACAATAGCCGGGGCCCAGACCCGCGAGATCCCCTTCACCGAGTACGACCTGCCCAACGGCCTGCACGTGATCCTGCACGAGGACCATAGCACACCCATCGTCGCGGTGAGCGTGATGTACCATGTGGGCAGCAAGGATGAAGCGAACGACCGTCGTGGCTTCGCGCATTTCTTCGAGCACCTGCTCTTCGAGGGGAGCGACAACATTCCTCGTGGTGAGTTCAGCAAGCACGTGGAGAAGGCCGGCGGCGTGCTGAACGCGAACACGAACGGTGATCGCACTTACTACTACGAGGTGTTGCCGAGCAACCAGCTCGAACTCGGGCTCTGGCTGGAGAGCGAGCGCATGTTGCACGCACGCGTGGACCAGCAGGGTGTTGACACGCAGCGCGAAGTGGTGAAGGAGGAACGGCGCCAACGCTATGAGAACCAGCCCTACGGGAGCATCCTGCCGGAAGTGCTCAAACGCGCATATAGGGAACACCCCTACCAGTGGCCCACCATCGGCTACATGGAGGACCTGAACGCGGCGAGCGAAGCGGACTACAAGAAATTCTACAAGACCTTCTATGTGCCCAACAACGCGGCGCTCGTGATCGCCGGCGACATCGATGTGAAGAAGTGCGGCGATCTGATCACGCGCTACTTCGGAGACATTCCCAAGGGCGGAAAGATCCCCCGATCGAAGGTGACGGAACCAGCGATGATCGGCGAAGTGCGCGATGTGGTGTATGACAAGATCCAGTTGCCAGCCGTGGTGGAAGCGTACCACATCCCGGCCTACGGAACCAAGGATTTCTACGCGGTGGACATGCTGAACCGCTTGTTGAGCAATGGCAACTCCTCACGCCTGAACAAGAGCGTGAAGGACGATCAACAAAAGGCGCTCTATGTGGGTTCCTTCAGCCTGCCGCTCGAGGATCCCGGTCTGGCGATCGCTTTCGCCATAGCCAATGCCGGCGTAGCACCGGACAGCCTGGAGAAAGCGATGGACGCGGAGTTCACGCGCGTGCGGAACGAACCGGTAGCCGCCACGGAACTGGAAAAATTGAAGGTGGGGATCGAGACGGAATTCACCAGCGGCAACGCACGCGTGGCGGGCATCGCCGAGAACCTCGCCAGCGCTTACACCTTCCTCGACGATACGAAGAAGGTGAACTCCGAGATCCAGCAATACCTCGCCGTTACCTCCGAGGATCTCCAGCGCGTGGCTCGGCAGTACTTCACGCCGAAGAACAGGGTGGTGCTGCACTACCTGCCGCAGTCAGCGAAAAAATGAAACGCATACTTCCCGCGATGAGGTCCTCTTTGCGCAAACCCGTTCCGGTATCCGGACGTGCGGTCATGTCGGCCGCCACGTTGATCATCCCCTTGTTGATGCAAGCACAGATCGATCGCTCACATGCTCCCGCCCCCGGCCCCGCGCCGGAAGTGCTGGTGGCGAAGTCCAAGAACAGCACCCTGCCCAACGGCATGCACGTGATCGTGGTGGAGAACCACAAACTGCCGATCATCAGCGTGCAGATGCGCTTTGACCCACCGCCGATCCTGCAAGGGGATCTGGCCGGATACCAGGACCTGGTGGGCGAGCTCCTCACGAGCGGCACGGCGCGGCACACCAAGGAGGAGATCGATGAGTCCGTGGACCAGCTGGGTGCGCAGTTGAGCGGTGCGATGGATGGCGTGTTCGCCAGTTGCTTGAAGAAGAATTTTCCGCAGCTCATGCAGCTCGTCTACGAAGTGGTCACCGCTCCGAGCTTTCCATCCCCTGAATTCGAAAAGGCGAAGACCCGGCACCTGAGCGCGCTGAAGAGCCGTGCCGACGATCCGGACCAGGTGGCCGAGACCGTGGGTCGCGCGCTCACCTTCGGCAAGCACTATCCGTATGGGGAAGTGGCCACCGAAGCCACGCTGGCCAAGGTGAAACGCGTGCATGTGGTGGCCTACTACGAGCGCTTCTTCCAACCGTCCAACGGGTATCTCGTGTTCGTTGGCGACATCACCGAAGAGGACGCCAGGAAAATGGCCAATGAGCTGTTCGCCACATGGACCGGCACGCCGATCGCATCAACCAAGGATGCGCATGGCCAAGAGACGGTGAAGGACCTGGGCCTGATCATCACACCGGACTATACACCCGCGCTTGGTGCCACGCGGCAGATCTGTTTCGTGGACCGCCCCGGCAGTGCGCAGAGCGTGATCAAGGCGGTATTTCCCGTCAACCTCAAACCGAACGACCCCATGGCACTGCCCGCGCAGGTGCTCAATACGATACTGGGTGGCGGCGTGTTCAACGCACGGCTCATGCAGAACCTGCGTGAAGCACGCGGGTTCACTTACGGAGCCTATTCCAGCATCGATGCCGACCGGTGGTGCGGCAGTTTCAGTGCAGGATGCAGCGTGCGGAACGAGGTGACGGACAGCGCGGTGACCGAACTGATGTACGAGATCGAGCACATCCGCGAGCAGCCGGTAACACAGGCCGAGATCACCCTGGCGAAGAACTACATGGCCGGCAGCTTCGCCCGCTCCTTGGAGGATCCACGTACCATCGCTCGTTTCGCATTGAACACATTGCTCAACGATCTGCCAGCTGATTATTACGCGACCTACTTGAAGCGCTTGGACACCGTCAGCGTTGCGAGCGTGCAGGCAGCTGGGGAGCGCCTCCTCAAGCCGGACAATGCCACTGTGCTGGTGGTAGGTGACAAGATGCAGGTGGCCAACAAACTGGCACCGCTCAGCTTCACGCGTACCGTGGTGTATTATGATGACAACGGCGATCTGTTCAGGGAAGGTTTCGAGATGCCGCCTGCGGGCATGAAAGCGCAACAGGTGCTGGACGCTTATGTGAAGGCTATCGGTGGCGTCGAAGCGATCGGCAAGGTGAAGACCGTGCGAAAGGAATACAGCGCAATGGTGCAGGGCATGCCGATCACCCTGTTGGAACAGAACGCGACACCGGCCAAATATGCCATGAGCCTCGGCAACGGGCCGATGGTGATGCAGAAACTCGTGTTCGATGGTGTGCGTGGGGAACGTTCCAGTGAAGAAGGAAAAAAGGAACTGGTGGACCAGGACCTCGAGGAAGCGAAGCAGAGCGCGTACATCTGCCCGGAGCTCTTCTACCGCGAACTCGACTACAAGGCAATGCTCAATGGTGTGGTGACGATCGATGGCCGGAAGTACTATCGGTTGTTCGTGCAAAAGGACAGCGGCGCGTCATTCACCGAGTACTACGATGTGGAAACGGGATTGAAGATACGCCGCGTGGAGACCCAGGCCAGCGAGGAGGGGAACTTCCAAGTGACCACCGACTTCAAAGACTACGAGCCGACCGAGGGCATGATGTTCCCGCACACGATCGATCAGAACGCGGGCACGAGCTTCCACTTCGTCGCCAAGAGCATCGAGGTGAACAAGCCCATCGATCCCGCTGTGTTCAAAGTGCAGTGATCGTTGACCGACCGAATGTGAAGAGCGCCGATGAGGCGCTCTTCTTCTATGGTGCTGTGTGTACCAATGCTCTCGTGAAGGAGGATCGTGTGCCCTCAATACGGAACAGGAACGCACCGTCCGCGATCGACCCGGTCTGCAAACTGAACGATGTAACACTTTTCGGAACCAACGCCTCGGTGATGCTCCTTCCGCTGGTATCGAACATGCGCACACGCAATTCCTCGCTCGTGGGGAAGGGGAAGTGGAGGTCGAGATGGTCGGTAAAGGGGTTGGGGATCGAGATGCCAAGACCCGCGTTCATCAGTTCGTTCACGCCAAGTATGAGGTGCAGGGTATCGCAAGCGAGATTGTCGCTCATGTCACGATCATAAAGGTCGTTCGGGCTCAGCGCCGCTATGCAGAATTCCTGATGGAGAACGCTCAAGGTCCCGTACAACAGAAATGGATGGATCCCTGTGATCACAGTGTCTTCGCCGGGTAGCAGATCCAGTCCATCATAGATCCCGGTGATGCCCGGTGCGCTGCAGATGCCATAGTTGTAGCGTGTGTTCAGGAACAGGCGCTGCACCGTCTCGGTACCTTGGTTGGCAATGCGCACCGACACCGAAGCATGAGGAAAGTAGGGGACATCAGTACCGGTGAACCAAGCGCTATCGATACTGGCAATGGTCGCGGAGACGTTGATCGGGTGAAGGACATGGTCGCCAGAAGTCCCAACGGTGCGGAGTATGCCGGTTGTACGGCTGTTGAAGAACAGCGTGGCGGTCGTTCCAAAATATCCTTGGCCGTCCAGCGCGTGAGCGGTGAAGAACGGATCAGGAAACTCGTTTCCGGGATCGAGCGCCACGATCGGGCCCTCATCAAGTGCTGGGTCCAAGCGGGCCGCATGATCACCTCCGACAGCCCAGACGTAAACACCATCCTGGATCAGCGCACCGTTTGGGAATTCCGTACCGAGATCCAGCGTGTCAAACGAAGACAAGTTCTGCTCGAGAACGAGCAATGAACCGGTTTGCGCCAGGGCGAGCACATTGCTGTCGGTACGGAGCATGCTCACCGTACCCGGCAATAGGTCAGCGGAACCAAGCAGTAGGCCGCTCGCGCTTCTGCGCTCAACCATCGCACTGGATGAAACAAGGAGCGCAGTGTCGCCTTCCCACTGGAGTTGGATCCTGTCAGTTGCGCCGTTGGACCATGAAGTCAGGCTATCGCCGTACGCTGAAGCGATAAGCGTCGCGTCGTATCCGAGCAGCGCTATGAGCCCATTTGGAGACACAGCGATATCGTGGGTGCCATTGACCCCATAGACCTGTTGCCACTCAATAGAACCATCAATAGCTATGGACATCAGAAAGCTCTGGTCGAACGGTCCTGTATCGCAGCCGTCCACCATGCCGGTAGCAAGCACATGGTCCGTACCCGCTTTCGCAAGCGATGAAGGGAATCCGTTCGGACCTGTGAAGGCATCAACGTTTGTGGTCCAAAGGATATCGCCAAGGGCGCCGAAGTGAGTAACGAAGCCATAGTCATAGACACCGTTCTCCATGCCAGCGTGTCCGCAAACGGTCCATCCTACGGCTTGGTCGATAATGTCGGTGTAGTGCGTGTTGTGCGTCCGCTGATCGGCGTATTCGAACGGCGTTTGCGCAACCGCAGTGCAAAGTCCGACAACAGCAAGCGAAAGGAGACTGGACCGATGGTTCATGGCCTGAAGGTAACTTGTCCAAGAGACATTCACTGATCGCCTCACGCTGCCCACAATTGCATCGACCACTAACATTGCCCCCACCATGTGGGAGCAAAGCGCTCATCTCCGTTCGCTGCTGAAGCGGCTGCTCATTGTGCTGTTTCTGCTTACCGCACTGCGCTGGGTCTTCTACATGGCCAACCATGCTTCGTTCCCGGGGCTGGGTTTTGGCGAAGCGATCCGGATCGTTGTGCAAGGCCTGCGGTTCGATACGATGTCGATCGTCTGGGCGAACGCGCTCTTCATCCTGCTGCACCTCTTGCCCCTTACATGGCGTGATCTGCGCGGCTACCAACGCGTGCTCTTCGCGCTCTTCCTGCTGGTGAACACGCTGCTGCTTTTCCTCTGCTGCGTGGATCTGCCGTTCTACGGCTTCAATGGCAAGCGCATCACGCGGGATGTGATCGGGCAGGCGGGTGCCGGACTTCGCGAGATGCCGGGTTTCGTTCTGCATTACTGGTGGGCCACACTGACCTGGATCGCTTCCATCGCTGTGCTGGTGTTCGGTTGGCGAAGGACGAAGCCAGTGGGCGAGGCGTCCGTGCGCTTCGTTCCTCAGTTGATGGTCGGCGTCTTTGGCCTTGGCATTTTCTTCCTGCTGGGCCGTGGCGGTTGGCAATACCAAGGTCTTTCGCCCGCGCATGCTGCGGACCATGTCGATGTGGCCTTCGCACCACTGGTCACCAACTCGGCGTTCACCTTCGGGTATTCCATAACGGAATCCGCGCTCCGGCCATGGCACTACATGGATGAAGCCGTGCTGGACCGCTTGATGCCACTGCGCTATGCGATCCATCGCGACAGCACGGACCGCCGCCGGAACGTTGTGCTATTGATCGTGGAGAGCCTCGGTCGCGAGTATGTGCATGCGATAAGCGGCGAACGCAGCTACATGCCGTTCCTTGATTCGCTGTGCGATCGATCGCTGGTGCTCACCAATGCGTTCGCGAACGCGGAACGAAGCAACAAGAGCATGTGCGCCCTGCTCGCGGGCATCCCCTCGTTCACCGAGGATGCCTTCATGAACACGGCGTATGTCGAAGACCGCGTTGATGGGCTCGGGACGCGCATGAAGGAAATGGGCTACAGCACGGCATTCTTCCACGGTGGCTTGAACGGCGAGTACAAGTTCGATTCCTTCAGCCGGGCCTGCGGCTTCGATCGCTACATCGGCCGGAACGAGTTCAACGATGATCGCTTCTTCGATGGGCATTGGGGCATCTACGACGAGGAGTTCCTGCAATTCGTCTCGAAGCGGCTCGGTGATCTGCCAAAGCCCTTCTGTGCGGTGGAGTTCACGCTTTCTTCGCACGATCCCTTCGCGATCCCCGATCGCTGGCGAAGCATATTCCCCAAGGGCACGCAGGAGATCCATGAAAGTCTCGGCTATGTGGACATGTCGTTGCGGCGCTTCTTCGATGCGGCAAGCCAGGAGCCGTGGTATGCCAATACGTTGTTCGTTGTCACGGGCGATCACACGTTCCAGTACAACGATCACCCGAAATGGTACCGGAATTCCGCCGGTCGCTTCGCGGTCCCCATCCTTTTCTACTCACCGGACGGTTCGTTCACGGGGCGCGACGATCGCATCGCACAACACCTCGACCTGCTGCCGAGCATACTGGACGTGGTCGGCTATGAAGGCACGATCAACGCCTTCGGGCAAAGTGTCTTCAAGCGCGATCGCACGGATCGAGCCGTGCAATATCTCGGTGGCCAGTACCGATTGATCCAGGAGGATCGCCTTCTGTTGTTCGATGGGGATCGCGTGCAAGGACTCTATGACTTCACCAACGACACGCTCTTCGCGTATGATCTGCGTGCGCGTGAGCCCGAGCGAGCCGAGCGAATGTGCCGCGATCTCGGCACCATCATCCAACGGCACAATGGAGCGGTGATAGGCAACACGTTATGCCCTGATGCACGAAGCCCCGACCATCGCTGATCGGGGCTTCGCAATTCTACTCCCCTCTCCTCGGAAGAGGGGCTGGGGGTGAGGTCACTGTATCACCAGCCTTTCGGTGCGCACTTCGCTGCCTGCGGTGATGTTCACGAAGTAGAGGCCGCTCGCCATCTCCTTGTTCAACGCGAGTACGGTGTTCAATGTGCCATCCTCAACAGCGATCCGGCGGTTCATCACGCGCTGTCCGAAGAGATCGTAGATGTCCACTGTTACGGTGGTCACTTGCGTGTCGAATCCGTTCATGGTCAGGAACAGTTCATCGCCGTTGTTGGGGTTCGGCCACATGTTGAGCACGCCGCTGTCATCCACTTCCGTTGCGCGCTCATTGCCGTTCTGGACGATCCCAATGCCCGGCGGCGTGCAATAGATGCCCGTCTGGTTGTTGGTGATGGTGACGAGGCACATGTCACCGAAGGGGCAGTAGTTGAGGCCACCGTCACAACTCACATGTACGCGCACCTCATAGGTGTACGTTCCGCACAAGAGCGGGTTGGTGACCCACTTGCCGAGGATGATCGTGGAGTTCCCCACAGGCGTGGCAGCGGGATACACATAGCGCAGATAGCCTTCGCCGTCCAAGCGGATCTCGAACTGGTATTTCTTGTTGGCGCACGGTGTCGGGGAGATGGACCAAGCGGTGAGCTTGTCCGATCCACCGGCCACTTTGGTGACACCACAACTGTAGTTCGGGTTCAGCGGATTGTCCACCAACTTGGTGGTCAAACAGCTCGGCTGGGTGGTAAGGATCTTGGCGCGGCACACCGGTCCGAAGGCACCATAGATACCGCCGACCTTGGTGCGCACACGCACGTTCAACAGCGTGTCCTTGGGTACGGGATCGGTAACGAGCCAGCCGAAACGCAGGTAGCACGCGTCGTTCGGATCCAGGTCGGAATGGCCGTTATAGGTAGCGCCGCTCTGGAACACACGGCGGCTGTATTTGCCATCGGGGTTGAAGATCCAGAACTGGTAGCCATCACCGGGGGCCACTACCGCAGGGCTCGGACTGGCGATGAAGGTCTGGTCCATGGTATAGTTCTCCTTATCGCAGGTGCTCGTGATACCCACGGTCTGTATCAGGCCATTGGAGCTCAGCGGGCTGCAGAAAGGCACGGCTACCTGCGGCGAACGCGTACTCACTTCCGCAGTGGAAGTGAAGAACGCGCCATTGCCTTCGTTGTCGATCACGCGTGCGCCGGTATTGCTGCGCAGCACCCAACCACCACCGGGCATGCCGTTGTTGCCAAGGTCCGTAACGATCAGGTTGAAACACGCGCCCTGGGGCACACAGAAGGTGGCCACGTTGGTACTGTTCAATGCGTAAGGACCACCGTTGGCGAGGACGAAAGGTGAGGTGGCGTCCACGATCTGCCAGGTATCGTTCAGTGCTTGTGTTCCTTGCTTGAAGGTGAGGGTCCAGTTGTCGCATGGTACCGGTATACCGGTGCAGCTGCAATCGTTCTGGAGCACATCACCGGCGGTGAAGGGGTTGCCATCGTTGCAGGCAGAACCCACCACGCCGAAGTTGTTCGGGCAGTTGTCGTTCGCGTCGCAGATGCCGTCGCCGTCCGTGTCCTGGAAGGTTCCTGCGCACACGCAAGCGGTCACGACGTCGTTGATGGTGCAAACGTTGCCGTCATCGCAGGCGTGCCCATTGCGCAGGTTGGCGAGGAAGGGACAGGGGTCGTTCGCGTCGCAGATGCCATCTCCGTCCGTGTCCTGGAAGGTTCCTGCGCACACACACGCGGTGACCACATCACCGATGGTGCAAACGTTGCCGTCATCGCACGCTTGGCCATTGCTCAGGTTGGCGAGGAAGGGACAGGGGTCGTTCGCGTCGCAGATGCCGTCGCCGTCCGTGTCTTGGAAGGTTCCTGCGCACACGCAAGCGGTCACGACGTCGTTGATGGTGCAAACGTTGCCGTCATCGCAGGCTTGGCCATTGCTCAGGTTGGCCAGGAAGGGACAGGGGTCGTTCGCGTTGCAGATACCGTCACCGTCCGTGTCCTGGAAAGTTCCTGCGCACACGCACAGCGCTGAGATCACATCGTTGATGGTACACGCGTTGAGATCGTCGCAAGCACCGCCTTGCACACCGGCGAGGTTCGGGCAATTGTCCAAGCAGTTCGGGATACCATCACCATCAGCGTCCACCGTGTTGTTGCTGGCGCCGGGCGAAGCGCACCACACTTTCCAGTCGGTGTTGTTGATGTCCGAATCGGCACCGTCCGGAACGCGCGCGATCACTTTGCTGGCGGTGGTGTTGTCGTCACCAGCTACGAGGCCCGTGCCTTCGGTGTAGGGTGCGCCGCTGTTGCCCTCATAGCTTATCGCATCAAGAAGCGTGTTGGTAGGATCGCGCAGGCCGATGGCATCGGGCGCGCCGTTCTGGATCGCGTCCGTGGCTGGCGTGATCAACTGGTTCAGGTTCGGGATGGTAGCATTGTTGCCGAGAACGTAGTAGGCACCGGCTGCGAGGTTGAAGCTCGGCAACGTATAGGTGGTATACACCACCGCACCGCCACCGCCGCCATTCACCAACTGCACTTTGAAACCGAGGATGTTGATCACCGTGGCTCCGGTGTTCTTCAACTCGATCCACTCCGCATTGTCCGTGCCCACCATATCGTAATCCACTTCATTGATCCTCAATGGGGCGAGGTCATCGCTGAGGATGCTGAGCGAATGGGTATTGGTGGTCGTGTTCGCTGTGCCGCTCGAAACGGCAAGCGCCAAGTGTACGGTCTCGGTCGGCTCATAATCCGGGTCGTCCGTGATGAGCACATTGATGGATTGCGTGTAGGGATAGGTATCCGTGGGAAGGAAGGTGAGTTGCTGCGTACCGATGGCCGTGTAGTCCGTTCCGCTCGTGGCGGTACCGGTGAGCGCATCGGTGATGTCCACCACAACAGGGCCGGTGGGGGCGATGTTCATTTCCACACCGATGGTGGCGATCCCGATCGGTTCGGTGGACGTGCTCGATGGCAAGGAGAAGCCAACGGCCGGCACGATCGGTGTTCCGGCGCAAATGCAACCGGCGCTCCACACATCGTTCTCGGTACCCGCATCCATGTCATCACACGGTGCGCCCGGAACATCGGGTCCGCCTTGCACATTGTTGCAATCGATCACGCAGTTGTTGCTGAGGCCGTTCAACGAGAGGTTGCAGAGCGTGAAGGTTTGATGGGCGACGGTGACGTTCACCGTCACGTTGTTGTTGAAGGGCCCGAGGATGTGATCGCCCACACCCGCGTTGAGCGCGGAGGAACCCGTCTGGTTGTTGGTGATGTTCACCACGGAACCGCTTCCGGTGCTGGTCACGTTCACGGTGATCTGCCAGGTGAGCTGGTCGATGCATTGTGTCGTAGCGGTGGCGGCCGGTGGTGTGCAGATGCAGTTGGTGCTGGAAGCATTGTTCGTAGCGCCGGGGCTCAGACAATGACGGCCCCAATCCGCGCTGTTGTCGTTCGAATCGCTTCCATCGGGGAAGCGGCTGATGCCGATGCCTACGGTCGCATCATCGCTGTTGGGTACGGAAATGCCCGTGCCTTCGGTATAAGGCGCACCGGTGTTGCCTTCGTAGCTCACCGCATCGATCAAGTTGTTCGAGGGGTCGCGCAATCCAATGGCGTCCGGACTTCCGTTCTGGATGAAGTTGAAGTTGGCACCGGTCACCAGGTTGATGTTCGGGATCGACGCATCATTGCCGAGCACGAAATAGGCACCAGCCGCCAACGTCACGTTCGGCAGTGGAACAGTGGTATAGACAACGGCCCCGCCACCGCTACCGTTCACAAGTTGCACATTGAACCCGCTCAGGCTGATGGTATTCAGGCCGGTATTTTTCAGCTCTACGAACTCAAGGCTGTCATTGGTACCGGGCATGTCATAGTCCACTTCATTGATCAGCAAGGTGGGCAGGTCATCATCGAGGATCGAAAGCGTATGCTGCGCGCCACCGACCCCGATCGTGATCGGGCCGGACACATAGCTCAATTGGAAGAGGGCTGTTTCCGTTCCTTCCACCAGCAGGTCGCTCGTGGTGGTGATGTTGAAGGTCTGCGTGTTCGGGTAGGAAGCCGCGGCCAGGAAGGTGAGGTTCGTGTTGCTGAAAGTGGAGTAGTCCGTTCCATTGGTGGCGGTTCCACCGAAAGGGGATACCTGCACCACCGCATCGGAAGTGGGCGCTTGCGTCATGGTCACACCGATCGTGGCCACACCGGCCTCGGTCACGTTGCTGGTGTTCGCGCTGAAACTCGCGGTGGGCAGATCATTGTCCGCGATCGTGAGGGTGAAAGTGGCAGGTGTGCCGACCGCCACCGTTCCTTGGCCCCCCGATAGGCTTGTCAGGTTGAAGACAAGCACGGCGTTACCATCCACGACGCCGTTGTCGGTCACAGTGATCGTCACGGACTGGGTCGCACCGGAATTCGCCGGAAAATTCAGCACCTGGCTCGTGAAGCCATTGATGCGCGCAGAAGGACCGCTTTGCAAGTTCACGGTCACCGAGGTAGCCACCGTTGGGCTGGGATTGGAGATGCTCACTTGCACAGGTGTGGTGCCAACACCTTCGCTTACCGATCCTGTGGAGCCCACGTATTGCACCGTGGTATTCGTTGATTGCGCTTGGACCGTGCCACCGATGGCAAGGTCATTCCCCGCCAGGCGGCCCCAAGCGAAAGTGCCGGTGGTCGCCGTGGCACCCGAACCGAAGAGACGGAACGTGATGGTGGTACCTGCGGCAACGCCCTGCAACGCGGGGATGCTGCTCAGGTTGAGCTGTGTTTGCGCGACACCATTGGTGGTGGTATTGGTGAAGGAGATCGCCCCACCTATCGCCACGCCCGCCGTAGAGAATCCATTCAGGCTGTATTGCCACTGGAAGGAATTGGGTCCTGAGCTGGATCGCCGGAAGTTCACATCCAAGGTGGACAGCGAAACGGTGAAACCCGTTTGTGCGCCGATGGTGAATTGCAAATAGTCGTTGTTCGTGATCGCCTGCGCGGGTGTTCCAGCGTTGGTATAATCCGTGGAGCTGAACGAGTTGTTCAGGGCCGATGGATTCACTCCCGCACCACGCGAAACGACCGAAGCGTTCAAGTTGGCTGCAAGCGTGGTGGCCGCGATGGTGCCTTCATTGCCCAAAGCGCTGTTGAATTCCCAAGCCAGGATCTGGGCGTAGCTGGTCTGTGCCCCGAGCGCGAGGACAATGAGCAATGCGATCCGCTTGCAAAGGATCCGGAGCAGGGTAGGCGAAAAGTTCATGTTGAAGAGGGTTGGTTTTCGGGGCGAAAAAGGGGAAGCCAAATTAACTGTACATCTGGCATGTGCGACCCAGAGGTTATCCACGATCACGCGCGCGACCCCATCGGCGATCCGCCTATATTGACCGCGACCAAATTTCCCATAAGCATGCGATCGGACCTTACGTTCCTGCTGCTGGCCCTTTCAGCAAGCACCACCGCCCAGACCTTGTTCACCGAGGATTTCGAAAGCGCCCCGGTGTTCACCCTCAACACCTCGGACGCCAACTCGGTATCCGGCGTAAGCAATACATGGCTCATCAATACGGTCTTCGCCGGTGGGGCGGTTTCCACGGATTGTTTGGGCTTGCCGCTGGATTTCGACATCCCCGCCACGCCTTCCGAGCCGGTGGGCATCGCCACACCGAATGGCAACTACCTGCACACCGCCAGCGTGGTGGCCATCGCCAGTGGCGTCCAGTGCTGCTCCTTCGGCGGGGCCGACGGATTGTGTACACAGGCCGACGACATCTTCGCGCGAATGACCTCCGATGTGAGCACCGTCGGTTTTGCGGACGTGTCGCTCCGTTTCTGGTGGCTGTGCAACGGTGGTGTACAGAACTATGGCGAGGTGTACTACAGCACCAATGCAGGTACTTCGTGGACGCAGCTCACTGCTCCGCTAGCGCACTACATGGGTACCACGAACTGGGGCGAACAAACGATCTCGAACGTGGCGTTCGGCGATCAGGCCACATTGCGCATCGGATTCCGCTTTCACAACGGCGTGGCTTTGTTGCAGGGCGGCAGCGATCCGGGTTTCTCCATCGATGATGTCCGCATCATCGCGTCCACGACCAGCAGCATCGCAGCTACTGTATCGCCGCTCATCTATTGCCAGAACTCATCGCTCGTGGTCCCCTACACCATCAATGGAACGTTCAATGCGGGCAATGTGTTCACCGCGCAGCTCAGCGATGCCAGCGGCGGTTTCGCTTCCCCGGTGAATATCGGCCTGGTGGCAAGCACCACGGCAGGAATGATCGTCTGCCTCATTCCTCCGGGCACCCCGCCGGGCAGCGGTTATCGCATCCGTATAACGAGCAGTACACCGGCGATCACCGGCATGGACAATGGTGCGAACATCACCGTTAACGATGCACCCTTCGCAGGCAACGACGATGTGCTTTCGATCTGCTCCGGCAACGTTGCGGTGAGCATCGGCCTGGGCGGTGATGCCGGTGGGATCTGGACCGGCCCAAGTACGGTGATCAATGATCTCTATGATCCAGGCAGCATGGATCCCGGCACCTATACCTATACCACATCAGGCGTTGCGCCCTGCTTCAGCGACCAGGCCACCATGGTGGTAACGGAACTGCCCGGAGCGAACGCTGGCAACAGCCAGGTGGCCATCATCTGCAAGAACACCGGCCTCTACGAACTCTTCGACTTCCTTACCGGTTCACCGGACGCCACCGGAACGTGGACAGGTCCGAACGGACAGCCGTTCAGCGGAACGTTCGACTCGATGAGCAGCGACGAAGGGATCTACACTTACACGGTGGCACCCGGCGGTTCCTGTCCTTCGGATGAATCGGTGGTGACGGTGCAATTGGGTGAACCCGGCAACGCAGGACCTGACAACGATTGGTCCGTATGCTCGGACCAAGCGCCGGTGAACCTGTACGCACTGCTCACCAATGCGAACCTTACCGGCATCTGGTTCCACGATGGAACCCCGTTCAACGGCACCACCGATCAAGGTGGCTCGTTCGTTTACATCGACTATGCGACGCCACCTTGCCAGAACGACACGGCGCTGATCACGTTGGCCATGCAACAGGCGACCAACGCGGGGCAGAACGCCACGGTGACGGTGTGCGCGAACGGTTCGCCGGTCGTGCTGCTGAATGCCTTGGGCGGCACTCCGGATCCCGGCGGGGTCTGGACCGGTCCGGACAATACCCCGCACTCCGGCATCCTGATCCCCGCAGTTGATCAAGCCGGGCTCTACACCTATACCGTTCCGGCGATCGCCCCGTGTGCGAGCGATGAAGCCGTGCTCGCCGTGATCATCGATCCGTGTACCGGTATCGCTGAGTTCAACGCATCGCCACTGCGGCTTTCTTGGACCGGCCGCGGAGCCGATGGTACGTACACCTTCGCATCCACTTCATCCGGAGAATTCAGCATGGCGGTGATCGACGTAAACGGCCGCTTGGTGCGCGATGAGCGAATGCTGTTGAGCGGCGTGATCAGGATCGGGATGGAAGATCAGGCGTCCGGCCTTTACACCTTGCGCATCATCGGTCAAGGCCGGGCAGGTGCGGTGCGATTCGTCCACTCCGGGGAATAGGAAACTTCACGGAACGCGGCGTGGAGTGATGCGTGGTGAGCACTGTTGGAAAGAGGACACGCCACTCATCACAAGACAGCGCACTGCTGTATACAAGTTGTGCAGAACGCGAGGTAGTCCAGCCGCCTCCGACGGTTGGTGTAGGAAGTCCGAGGCCGGAATTCACTGCGGCACTCCGCGTCACACGAGGTTCGGAAAGCCGAACGCCGGATGCGACACGTTTCCTCATGGTGCCAACCAAACGGATGGGCCTCAGCGGATCAGCTGGTAGCCCTTGATCGGATAGTTGATCCAGTTCGCGTTCGCCGTGTAGGAAAATCCTTTCGCATCCCGCGCCTCGATCACGACGGTCAGCGTATCGGCCGGGTTCCACGCACGGAACGGGGTTCCCTGCAGGACACGTTTATCAAAGAGCTGATACGTGCAGTCGTTCTTCCAACTGATGCGGTAGCGGCTCTTCAACCCCATGCTCGGCATTTCTTCGGTCTGGTCGCTGTCCGTGCGTGTGATGAACGTGGGATGCTGTGGATCGATGCGGTCCTCGAAATGGCCGCGATGTATGGCGCGACAGTCTTTCGGAGGCGTTTCGCAAGAGACCGATACAGCGATGGCCAATGCACCGAGTACAATTGCAGGGAAGGCCGCCTTGAACGGGGCCATTCTGTGGTCCCCTGTGTGCGCCATGCGGATCATCCGTATTCACTTCAGCAGAATGACACACTAAGAACCTGCTTCGCTCAGAACGTCGCGATCTTCTCTCCCTTGTAAGCCCCGGCGTTCAACTTCTCCTGCACCGTTTGGAAATGCTGCACGGTGTAATTCACATCTTCGATGCTGTGCGCGGCGGTGGGGATGAGCCGTAGGAGGATCTCGTCCTTGGGTATCACCGGGTACACGACGATGCTGCAGAAGATGCCGTGGTTCTCGCGAAGGTCCACCACCACGGCGGTGGCTTCGGGCACGCCGCCATGCATGTACACGGGTGTCACACAACTGTTGGTGTTGCCGATGTTCATGCCCGCGTTCTTCAATCCGCTCTGCAAAGCGTTGGTGATGTCCCAGAGCTTCTTGCTGAGTTCGGGCATGGTGCGCATCATCTCTAAGCGTTTCAGCGCGCCGATCACGATGGGCATGGGTAGGCTCTTGGCGAAGGTCTGGCTGCGCATGTTGTAACGCATGTACATCATGATGTCCGCCGGCCCGCTGATGAATCCGCCGATGCTGGCCATCGCCTTGGCGAAGGTGCCGAAGTAGATGTCGATGTCCTTCTGCACACCTTGGAAATCGGCCGTGCCGCGGCCGTTCTCGCCCATCTGGCCAAAGCCGTGGGCGTCGTCCAAGAAGAGGCGGAAGTTGTACTTCGCCTTGCGCTCCACGATCTCCTTCAACTTGCCTTGGTCGCCTGCCATGCCGAAGACGCCCTCGGTCATCACCAGGATGCCGCCTCCGGTCTCCTTGGTGAGTTTGGCTGCATTTTCCAATTGCTTGTCGAGGCTGGCCATGTCGTTGTGTTGGAACACGAAGCGCTTGCCCATGTGCAGGCGAGCACCGTCGATCATGCAGGCGTGGCATTCGCTGTCATAG
>JANMKC010000188.1:0-2260 GCA_031371785.1 Flavobacteriales bacterium
CTTCGACAATGCGTTCCTTGCTCCAGAGGCACTCGATCAATAGTGTAAACCAGGCCTCGATGCCTTTACGGACAATGGTTCGACCTGGCCAGCAGAACACGTTCTTGGCCGTTTGCTGACTGAGCGTGCTTGCCCCTTTCACCCTCCTGCCGTTCTTGCGCTCGTTGTACTTCATTGCATTCCGCATGGCACGCCAGTCGAATCCGAAATGGTCGAAGAAGTTCTGGTCTTCAGAAGCGATCACCGCCAGTGGCATGGCACCGGACATGTGATCGAGGCTTTTCCATTCGCGCCGGATGCGTCCTTGTTCATGTGCTTGCTGGGCCATCACCCAAGTAACCGGTGGCGGCAGCACCCGAAGCGCCAATGCCCAGAAAATACTGATCACGACGAACCATAGGATCACCGCACCAACGATCCCGAACGCTCTCCTCACCATTCGCCGACGAATGTAAAGAGCTATGCACAGAAGGAAAGGGACCCACCGCCCGTGCGCTTCGTTCGTTCAGGAACCGAACTACCCCTCTTGCTTGTTCCGCACGAGGAAATGATGACCGATCAATGCTGCGCCCCCGCAAAGGAGTGTCATGATGAAGTACGGTAGCGGAGTATCACCCATATCGCCATCAATGCCGCTCTGTGGCATGGAGCGATCCATGAGATAGCCGAAGAACAAGCCCACTCCGATTCCGGCCATGAGCATCCCGTTCCTGAGCGACCTGTACTTCTCAAAGAGCAGCTTCGGATCCATTCCCTTCTCGATGAGGGCCATGCGTTGGCGGTGCTTGGAGGTAACCCCGATGTATACGCATCCGAAGATCATCGCGAACATCGCTACGGGTACTATGAAGTCCTGGCTCATCGTCTTCTGTTTTGTGGTTCTGATCCATACGACGCCGCACATCCGGTACCGGTTACGATCGCCATCGGAAAAATTGGGACCCGCGCCGAGAGAACACTCGCGGATGAACAACATGGCGATCGATCATTGACCATCTTCGTGTAACCGCGCAAAGTCGTATCGCGTCCCATCGGCGCGCGCTCAGCCTTGGAAGAAGCATTGGCCATATCCCGATCCCTTGCGGGCGACCACCGGGCGTTCGCAACCCTGATCACGCTTTACAAGCTTATGGTGTACACGGTTTGCATGCGAGTGCTCAGGCACCGGGAGGAGGCGGAGGAGGCCACACAGGACACGTTCGTGATAGCCTACCAGAATCTGGCGGGCTATCAAGGCGGTGCGAAATTCTCGACCTGGCTCTACAGCATCGCGTTCCGTACGGCCATCTCCCAACAACGCAAGCACCGCAAGCCCTCCCTCTCACTTGAGGACTTCCAAGGCAATGAGCACGCGATACGTACCGAAGATCGCAATGATGCCGGTGATCGGAAGGTCTTGTTGGAAAAGGCTCTCGCGGCGTTGGAGCCGGAGGATTCGGCATTGATGACCATGTTCTATCTGGACGAACTGAGCATAGAGGAGATCGTAACCGTTACTTCCTGGAGCGCGTCCAATGTGAAAGTGAAGTTGCATCGTTGCCGGAAGCGTATGTTCGAGATCCTGAAGGACCAACTGAAGGAAGAGGTATGGACACTGAACGTGGATTGAACCAGCGCAAGGCCGATGAGGCGCTCCGTTCGCTTTTCAAGGGAGCGGGCCATTCGACCGCACCGGAGAGCATGGACGCGCGCATCCTCGCGCGCATTGCGGTCACTGCGCCCGCAGGTGTCGCGATGGAACCTCCGATCATTCCTCTGGGCGGCTGGATCGGTGCGGGCGTCATCAGTATCGGGCTGGTCGGTGCCGCAGTGCTTTCGCCATCCCCTGGTGGTACCGGGTGGGTGGATCAGGCCCTGAACAAGCTTCCGAAGCTGGATCTCGCCTACATCCTCACATCCCCTTGGATCCTTGCGATAACTGTTGGCGCGATCACCTTGTTCATCCTTGATTCGATCCTGTCGCGTCGCAGACTGACATCGGTCACGCACTGAACTCCTTCAAATGAGCGCCTTGGCGGCATTGAGCGCGGCGTCATAGTCCGGCTGCGCTCCCAATTCCTTGGCGACTTCGATATACCGGACAATGCCCTCCTTGTCAACGACCCACGTGACGCGACCGAGCGCACCGTTCATGTTGCCCTCTGTGATGAGCGCACCCCAGCGATCGCTCGCATCCCGGTAGCGGAAGTCGCTTCCGGGCTCTACGCGATCGATACCCTCCGCCGCACAGAAGCGCTTCAACGCGAAAGGAAGATCCGAG
>JANMKC010000192.1:0-34403 GCA_031371785.1 Flavobacteriales bacterium
TTGACTTGGATCATTGTCGTTTGCCTCCAACACAAAATCGATCGTCGTCCTCGACAAAAGGTGGAAGGACACGCGGAGCGGTACGATCTGGACAGCGCTTCCACAGGCGTGGATGCGGTGGATGCGCATTGGCAAAAGCGATCGTTCCGGGCCGAAGGATATGCGGATACGGTACGGGTGCATCGCGCGGTGAATACGACGGGTGGTCTTGTTATCGACTTCCCTTCCGAACGGTTGTTCCGCACCCAACGCAGCATCGCGCTGATCCCCGCTCGCATCGGCGCGGTGCAGGCGAAGTACGCGCAACTCGTAGCGGATGCGCTTGGTCAGCCAACACCTGAAGTAAGCTTCGTCCGACTTTTCTCGTGCGGTCGGGATCTCGGCCTTTTCATGAAGGAGGAGCGCATCACCAGCGAGTTCCTTGAAAAGCGTGGACTGGCCGATGGGACCCTGGTGCGACAGGGCTTCGATACCGATCGCCCGGATGACGCGCTGCCGGAAATGAGGGGCGAGCCGGATCTCCAGGCGGCCGCAGCGCACGCGATGACCGCTATGGGTTCGGGCAATTTGGAGCGGATGGATACGACAGCCGCTGCGACGTCGATCCTGTTGCGTTGCGCGCACGGGAACGCGTACGTGCCTGATGAAGGTCTGTTCGCGTTCCTTCGGTCCACGGGCCGCTTGATGCCGTTGTTCCGTTCTCCGCGCGACGATCAGCGTTCGGATGGGACCATCGTTCTGCCGAAGAGCGGTTCCGGCTCATTTTTCACTTCACCGGTCGTGCGCCGACGGGCGCTCGTGCTTGCGGATGAATTGCGCAACGACAGTGCGCGCTGGATCGATCGCTTCGCGGCCGTGGATGCCTTGTGGGCACCGGCGCTCGCGCAAGGAAGGAGCATCGGCTTGATCAATGCGCAACTGGCACGGCAGCGCGGAGCGTTCCTCGCGCGCCTCTTTCATCCGGACCTCGATCTATTGTTCGGCAACGCCGACGGGGCATTGAGCGGAGCGATCGCGTTGCAGCGAAAGGACAGCCTGGATCCCTGGCTGCGTCCATTGATGATGGGCGACACCATCCGGTTCACGCGCAACAAGTACATCATCGATCACGATGTCCTCGTTCCTCATGGCCTGCCCGTAGTGTTGGAGAAGGGCGTGCGGATCACGATCGCACCCGGTCGCAGTCTTGTCGTGAACGGACCGCTGTTCGTGCGGGGCACTGGCTTGAACCCGGTCTTCATCCGCCCACAGGATGAAGCCGCGCCGTATGGAACATTCTGTGTGAACGGTGATGGCACCACGCGCTGTGAACTACGTGGACTCCGTATGAGCGGCGGTAGCCAGGCCTGGTTGGACGGGCGTTACCACAGCGGCATGTTGAGTGTGCATGATTGCCATGTTGTTCTGGAGAAGTGCGTGATCAGCGATGCGCACGGCGAGGATGCGGTGAACCTCAAGCGTTGCCATGCGGAGATACGCGAGTGCGATTTCAGCGATGCCAAGGATGACCTCGTGGACCTGGACTTTGTGAAAGGAGTGGTGGACCGCTGTTCGTTCGCTTCCCACGCGCAACCCGATACCACGATGAATGCGAACGGCGACGGGTTGGATGTGAGCGGATCGCACCTGCTGGTGCGCGATTGCACGTTCGATGCGTTACGCGACAAAGGGATCAGCATTGGTGAAGTGAGCCAAGTGTTCGTGCAGGTCTGCGTGTTCCGGAACGATCGCCTGGCCATCGCGGCGAAGGATCTCTCCGTGGCCTACGTGGATGGCTGTGAGCTGGTCGGGAACAGGATCGCGTTCGGGGTATACCGGAAGAAGCCTGTGTTCGGAGGCGCGCATCTCACCGTATTCCAGAACACGCTCCGCGACAACGGTATAGAGAAGGATGTCGATGCCTTCAGCACGCTGACGACAGGTGCGAATCCGGATATGAAGGTGCTTCAGGCGTTCGGGATCGTCGGGCCCTGAGCAAGGTTGGGCGAGTATGGTGGACCCGAAAGACATGGGCGGATATCTTCCCCGCCGTTCTTCCCGTATGAACGGGCGGACAGGATCGATGAACGGAACAGGACCACAATGGATCTTGAAGTACGCATCAGGCTTCGGCCTGCTCGTACTTGGCATCCATGCGCATCCTGCGCGAGCCCAGGTCAGCGAGGCCGATGTGGTGAGCGCCGTGGTGATCTATGGCGACGACAAGCTCGTTGACCAGCAGGAGGCATTGACGGATGAACGCTTGAGCCTGCTGCTCGATTCGCTCTGCACACTGGATCCCGCCCCGCAGGACCTGATCCGCGACCTGCGGATGTTCCAGCGCATTCGGCGTATGGATGAAGGCCAGATGGTGGCGATGATCGATTCGCTGTTCGAACTGGATACCATTCCCTATGCGTTGGTCAACGAGATCAACCTTTATGTGGACCAGTTGCCCTCGCGCGCGGATGTGGAGCGTAGCAGTTTGCTCGATTGGAGCGAGGCCGATGTGGAACCCGGAGCGGATGTTTACGGCGCGTGGAACACGAGCAACCCGAACGTGCTCGCCAGCGGGACCGAAGGTGCTGATACCCTGCTGCAGATGCGCCTCACCGACGCTTCGCTTGGCTGCGGCTTTTGCATTCCCGTTCCACCCGTCGTCACCAGCCGCTTCGGCTGGCGCGAAGGCCGCAACCACAATGGCGTTGATCTGGACCTTGAGGTATGGGATACCGTTCGTGCCGCCTTTCCGGGCGTGGTGCGCTTCGCAAACACCTTCGGTGGCTTCGGCAGGTTGGTGGTGGTGCGCCACTACAATGGTCTCGAAACCTTCTATGCCCACCTGCATCGCATCAAGGTGAAGCCCGGAGATGAAGTGGACGCTGGCCAACTGGTGGGCCTCGGCGGAAGCAGCGGACACAGCACGGGCAGCCACTTGCACTTCGAGACGCGCTTCCGGGGCATACCGATCGATCCCGCGCATCTGATCGACCTGATCACCGGCCAATTGCTGTGCGACACGCTTGTGCTGAAGCGTACGCGTTCCAGCTATGCGGCCTATCCGAAAGGCACGCGCTTCCACACGGTGGGGAAAGGTGAGCATCTTAGCGCCATCGCCACGGAATATGGAATTCCCATCGACGCGCTTTGCGAACTGAACGGTATATCGCGCCGCACACGGCTGCGTGTGGGCCAGCGCCTCATGGTGCTGCCGCCCACTGGTACGGACCGCTTGTCGGCCGACGGTGCGCGGCACTGATCGCTTTCGGCCTCCTTCTATCGCCTTTCGTTCTTCACGCGCAGGTCGGCGTCACCACGCTTGGTTTGCAGTTGAAACCGGTATTGCCGCTTTCCTTCTTCGACCCGATCACGCGGGTGAAGACCTCCGCGCTCAACGGCAGCATGGAACTCACCGGGGGCCTCGCCTTCGGGATGATGGTGCGCACGGGCGTATCGAAGAACATCTCCTTCGAAACGGGGATCAACCAGATCATCCGGCGCTACGACGTGTCCATCGCCAACGACACGACCGGCTATGCGGAAACGGACAAGCTGCGCTTCGTGGGTTACGAGATCCCGCTGTTGGCCATGGTGTACATCCGGTTGGGCCAGCGCAGTTGGATGAACAACGCGATCGGGTTCAGCGCGGACATGTATCCGAGCGATGCCGAGCGGGTGCTTACCGAGAGCCGCGCCTACCTGGCGCGCAGCGGATGGCTGCAGATGGGCGTGGTAGGAAACATCGGCGTGGAATATCGCACGGTGAAGAGCGGCTGGTTCTACATCGGTGCCACCTATCACCGTCCCTTCGGGAACATGGCCACAGCTGAGCTCACGTGGTATGATCGCACGGCCCTCCCGCATGTGATCAAGGCGGGCATCAGTGGAAGCTACCTCACCGTGGACCTGCGCTATTTCTTCCACAACGCTCCGGAGAAGGCGGCGCGTCGGCGCGGGCGTACGACCGAGTAACAACATCCCGCAGGGTCCACGGTTGAACGGCGGATATCTTCGGCCGCACAAGTTCCAAGCACATGCTGAACCGCTACGCCATCATTCCTCTTTATGTCCTTCCATTTCTTCCTGCTGCTTTGCACGCACAAGGGGATGCTTGCGGCAATGCCGTGACAGTGGTTCCGGGCACGTACACCGCCGACGGTCCTTCCAGTGGCAATGGTGCTTCGCATAGCGATGCGGTACACGCGGATTGGTATGCGTTCACCCCCGCAACGGACGGTTTCCTCACGGTGATGAGCTGTGGCTCGCAGGTCGACACCCGGGTGCATGTGCATGAAGGCACATGCGGTGGCCTCACGCTGATCAGCGATGATGACGATGGCTGTCCGGACGGATCCGGTGGCAGCTTGCTCGCGAACGTCCCGGTTCTTCCTGGCGTAACCTATTACATCGAGTGGGATGATCACCATTCCACATCCGGATTCGACTGGCAGTTCTTCCTGCATGGCTGTCCGATCGCGGTGCCCATTTTCACCGCGTCGATGCAATCGATCCTCATCGACTGGCCTGTGCTCGCTGCCGGAGCGCAGTTCACCTTGGAATACGGACCTGCGGGCTTTACTCCGGGAACCGGAACGGTGATCAGTGGTACGCAAGGCAACGGGCAGCCGCCGTTGACGATCACCGGGCTCATTGCGAACACGGCTTATGATGTGTACATCAGCACGGATTGCGGTGGTGGGAGTGTCTCGCCGTTCAATGGCCCTTGGCATACCGCGACCACCAATACATCCGGCATTCCGAACGACCCCTGCGAGGGCGCGATCACCATTACCTGTGGTTCCACCACGCAAGGCGTAACCACCGATGCCGCAACGGATGACGCTCCGGATTGTGGAACATCGATCACCGCGCCGGGTGTGTGGTACACGTTCACCGGTATTTCCGGAACGATCGTTCTGAGCACCTGCGCGGATCACGACTTCGACACCAAGATCAATGTGTACACCGGTGCGTGTGATGATCTGCAATGTGTTGACGGGAACGATGACGGTGGGTTCTGCGCGTATGGCAGCGAGCTGATCATGACCGTCGATCCCGCGCAGACCTACTATGTGCTTGTTCAGGGCTACAACGGTGAAACAGGTTCCTTCAGCCTTTTGCTCGATTGTCCTACATGTCCCCCGCCCGTGGGCATTTTCGTTACATCGGCGGACGTGCAGGCCTTTGTCTACTGGACCACACAGAACGCGGGTGGCACGTACACGGTGGAATTCGATACCGCCGGATTCACGTTCGGAACGGGCTCCGTGGTGACGGGCATCATCGGCACCGATGGCCCCCCCGCGCACTTGACGAACCTGGAGCCGGGCACGGACTACGACGTGTACGTGACGGAGGATTGCGGAAGTGGGAACGTGAGCTATACGCGCGGGCCGATAGGATACACAACGCTCACCGCTCCAGTGGCGACGAACGCGCTCTGCGCGGGTGCAGCACCGATAGCCTGCGGGCAAAGCCTGGACGGCAACACGGCGGAGAGCATCTATTCGCCGGGTCCGTGGTGCGGCTCCGCGGACATCACCGCACCAGGCCTGTGGTACTCCTTTGTCGGCGATGGCCAGGACGTGACCCTGAGCACCTGCAACGCTGCGAACTACGATACCAAGATCAGTGTGTTCAGCGGCACGTGCATCGATCTCGTTTGTGTGGCGGGTGACGACGATGGCACCGGTTGCGCCACCACTTCATCGATCACCTTCGCCACCGTGAGCGGGACCGGTTATCTCGCCATGGTGCATGGCTATCAGCAAGACACCGGCACGTTCACGCTCAGCATGATCTGCACGACACCTTGTTCGCCTGCGGTAACGAACGATGATTGTGCGAACGCACAAACGCTGGCACCGCAGCTCACCGGAAGTTGTGTACCTGTGCAAAGCACCAATGTGTGCGCTTATGCGAGCGCGTTGCCCAACCCGCCATGCGACCCCTACGCGCCGATCCACGATGTGTGGTTCGCGGTGAACACGGGTCCGTCAACGGACCATGTGCTCACCGTGGCTCCTCTTACTTCGGCACCTATGGGAGTGGCTGTCTACGCGTCTTGCGATTCATTGGACTACATCGGCTGCTACTCCACCGACAACGGTCCCATCGCGCTAACCGGCCTGTTGTTGAACACGATGTACTACGTGCGCGTATGGAACGGAGGTGGCGCGGATGAAGGTACTTTCACGATATGCGATGAGGCGGACAACCTTGTTGGTCTGGAAGACCGATCGGCTGAGGGCGGTCTGCACGTATGGCCGATCCCGGCGGACGGAATGTTGAACATCGAAGGGATCATGCCGGGCGCGAAGACCCTCCGGTTGATGGATGCGGAAGGTCGCACCGTGCTGTCGAGGACCATCACCTCGACCGGCCTTCAACAATTGGGAACCGCCGCACTTGCACCCGGTGCTTACGTGCTGCGTGCGGAAGGGGATGCTTCGCAAGTGGTCCGCGTGGTACTGCGATGATCGCCGTGCAATGCGAAAGCCCGCCCCCGACGAGTAGGGACGGGCTTTCGTTCTGATATTCCAGTTGATGGCTACTTCGCTGCGCGACCTTCGCCGGGCTTCACCACGCTCACCCATTTTCCGGGGCTGCGGGCGTTCACCGTATGATCATACATCGCCTCGCATACGGTAGGTGGCATATAGAATCGACCCGTGTAGGAAGCATTGAGGAAGACGCGGTACGTGGCCTGTTGCCGGGCGTTCAGGTCGAAGTAGGTCATCACGCGATCGTCGCGGATGTCCTGGTATTCGGACCAACTGTTCTGTTGCGCGCTCGCGGTTCCTTCCAGCCGGCTGTTGCGGATCTCCCAACCACTGGGGAAGACCTGCGTGAGCGCGAGTTCCTGGTAGTTGCCACGGATGCCAGGATGCTGGATCGTCACCACCGCCTGGAAGTCGGTGCCTTGACCCAACGATGCGGGATCAAGTGATCGCCCATCCATGGTCTGGTAGCGCACGTCCACCGCCAGCCCATTGTTCGCGGGGCTTTCCGCACCGGGCATCGGTGTTCCGATACGAACAGTGCGCACATACAGAAGACCCTTGCCGGTGTTGGCGATGCTCACCTTCTTCATTCCATCAGGCGTTGGCAAGTTCACGCGCAGCACGCTCTTCTCACTGAAGCGGTTCTCGCTCTTGCCGTTCACGTTCAAGGTGAAGCTCATGCCTTTGCCGATCTCCGTGGAAGTGGCGAGGCGGCTCACAGCCAGCAGGCCCCATGCGGTGCTCTGAGTGCTGTACCAGCCGTCGGTGCCGAGGTTCTCGGCGATGCGCTTGATCACCACGGCGGCGGTAGGGCGATCGTCCATGCGCAGGAGCGCTTCTGCGATGATGGCATCATCGCGCAGATCACTGCCGTAGGTGTAGCTCATTTCGGTGTAGGGGGCAACGGTGGTCGCCAGTCCGGTGATGATCTCCTTCGCGACATCCTTGCGGTTGCTCATCGCATAAGCTGCGGCGAGCATCCACTTCGCCTCGGCGCACAGCTTCGGTGTGGTGCGCAGGCGGTTCATCGCGCCGAGTTCCGAGGTGTTGCCCAACGCGAGCACATAGAGGCGATAGGCCTGCGTGAGCTGACGACCATCGTAGGTCCAGCCATCGGCATCATTGAGGACCCAGTCTCGTGCGGCGCTGCGCATGTACGTGAGCCATTTCGTTTTCATCCCGATCGGTAGCGCGAAGCCTGCGCGGTCCGCTTCCGTGATGAAATGCCCGGCGTACACGGATCCCCAATCGCTCACATCGCCTTCGCCCGGCCAATAGCTGAAGCCGCCGTTGGGACGTTGGAACAATTTCAAGCGACGCAGACCGGCCTCCACGTTCGCCCGCATTTCCTGCGCGGTGCGCGCGTCCACATCGATCACCGACGCGAGGAACAGCTGAGGAAAAGCGGCGCTGGTGGTTTGCTCGATGCAACCGTGCGGATAATCGATCAGGTATTGCAGGCGATACCCGAGATCCACTGCCGGTATCGTGCTCACCTCCAGGTAAGCCTTGTTGGTGCCCATGATGCCCACCGGTTTCGGCGCATCCTCCCATGACTTGCCAGCGTCCACCACCGCCTCGTTCTGATCGGTCTGCGGCATGTTCGGTTGGCGCACATCCAACTCGATCGTTTCGATCGCGTGTTCACCGGCACCTTCAGCTGTGAGCTTCACTTTTCCCACGCCGATGCGCTCGGCCATCTTCACATGGAACACCACCACCTGGTCGCCAACACTGCTGAACGTGAGCGCTTGTGTGCTTCCGCCTTCCACGGTGAAGAGATCGTTCGCTTCGAGTTTCAATTGCACGTTCTTCACTTTCGCGTCCATGGCGAACACAGTCACAGGCAGGTCAACGGTTTCGCCGGGTCCCACTACTCGTGGAAGTGTGGCGAGGAGCATGAGCGGCTTGCGCACGGGAACGGTCTTCTCCGCATTGCCGAACGCGCGCTCGCCATCGTTGGCCACCACCATCACGCGCACGCTGCCCACATAGTTGCTGATCGTGAAGCTGTGCTGCGCCTTCTTTCCCTTCGCCAGTTTGAATGGGCCAACGAAGCGCACCACGGGCTTGAAACGATTGGCCTTGGCCGCAGCGTCCGGTGAAGCCTGGTCACTGCCACCGAGCGCGAGCACGCGTTCCAGTTGGCGACCGAAAGCACCGATCACCTGGTCGTACAGATCCCAAGTGCGCACGCCGAGCGATTCCCGCGCATAGAAATAATTCCACGGATCGGGTGTCTTGAAATGCGTGAGATCGAGCAGCCCATCATCCACGATCGCGAGCGTGTAGATCATCGCTTCACCGCTGGCTTCGCTTACCTCCACGCTGAACGGCTCATCGGTCTTCACCTCTTTCGCCATGGTGATCGCGGGCTTCAGGTGCGTCGTGGCATCCTCCACCAGGATCGGGATCACGCCGTAGAGGCGGATCGGCAGGTCGTTGATCGCCTTCGCGTGCGGCTGGATCAGGGTGACGTGCGCGTACACATTGGGCGCCATGTCCGCCGTGATGGGGAAGGTGTACTTCGTCTCCTTGTCTTTCAGTTCCACCCATTTCGCGTCGAGGATGCGCGTGCCGGTCTCCAGGCTGATCAACGCGCGGCCACTGCCGCTGGAAGGAATGGTGATGACGCAATCATCGCCCACACCGTATTTCTCCTTGTCGCAATTGAAGGTGAGCATGGCGGCCTGCTTGCCCTCCTGCCTGCGGCTGCGTCCTTCGTAGCCGGGCCAATCGACATAGACCTGCGCCGCCGCAACATGACCTGTCGCCGGATCGCTGAGGCGGACGATGTAACGGCCCCAATGCGGGCGATTCACGCGGAAGTTGAATGTAGCCTTGCCTTTCGCATCGGTCTTCAGCTCATTCTCGCCGAGTATGGTGGAACTGGGAGCGTTCATGTAGCTCGACGGTCCCTCCATATCACCGCTCCACCACCAGTTGAAGCTCACCTTCAGCACTTGTGCTTTCAACGTATGACTCGCGAGCGGTTTGCCATTCGGGTCCAACGCGACGGCGGTGAGTTTGTAAGTGGTGTCGGTGAGGTAGGTACCCCAATAGCTCGTCGCTTCGGGCATCAGCAGGCCGGCATAGGCGGCATAGGGATAGTAGGTCGCATCTGTGCGGTCCGTGCTGGCATCCCCTCCGGCTTCGAACACGCGCGTTATGATGTTGGCGCGCACGGCGGCCGGCGCATGCTTGTTCAGGTCCAGCTTGAAGGGGAAGTCCGCGTGGCCGTTCGCATCGAGCGATCCGTCGAACACGGTCATCTCGTCGGTGTTCAGGTCGGTGTTCACGTCGTTGAAGAGATACTTCTCATAGCCCTTGAACTCCGCGCTGCTGCGGGTGAGCGTAACGGTGGCGCGTGCCTTCAGTTCGCGTGCGGGAGCGCCATGCAACCAGTTGCTCTGGAGTTGCACCTTGCGGTCCTTGTTCTCCGTGGTGATGCGTTCTCCTCCAAGATCCAGCAGGATCTTCAGGCGGTTCGGCTTCACGGTCTCGATGCGTATGGGTTTGTAGAATTGCACGCCGCCGACCATCACCCGCGCACCCCATGTGCCAGTAAGCGCTTTCGCATCGGTGGCGCAGCGGAAGTCGTACGTGCCGTCCACGCTCTTCGTCCGTACGATGCGTTGATCGAGGCGACCTTGCGGATCGGTGAGTTCCATCACCACGGGATGGTCCTTCGGCAGCTTGTGCTCGACGTTCTGCAGAATGAAAGTGAGGTAGAGCGAATCGCCGGGACGCCACACGCCGCGCTCGCCATAGAGGAAGCCCTTCAGCCCCTTGTCCACGCTCTCGCCCTGTACGTCGTAATCGCTCACGTTGAGCGCGCTGCCATCATCGAGTTTCAGATAACCGCGTTGTTCGCCTTTGCTGGCGACGAGCAGGAAGGGCTTGCGTTTGCTCGAAGGCAATGTGATGAACCCTTCGCCGTCGGTCACCAGCGCGCCGAGGCTCTTGCGTTGCAGATCCAGCACGTCCACTTTCACGCCGCCCATGGGCGCGGTGGTACGCAGGTCGCTCGCGGCCACGAGAAGTGAACCGTCGTTCCCACGTTTTGCGATGAGGCCAATATCCGAAGCAAGGATGTTGCGTTCCGCCACGGTCTGTTTGTCCCGGAAGTAGCTCGGTGAGCAAGGCTCTTCGCGTTCGCGATAGTTGTACCCGCCATCTTCTCCATCTTCTTCATACTCCTCGTTTCCGTAATACCACGAGTCCTGGTCCGGGTTGTCCCATTGATCGTTGTCGTCAATGTTCTCGTCCGGTTCATTGGCGGTAAGCGCGGGTTTCGCATTGTCGCTGTCAGCGCAGGGAAAGGTGGAATAGGCACGCCGGAAACCGAGGCTGATGCGATAGATGGCACCGGGCTCGGTCTTGATCAGCTGGTCGAGATCGAGGTAGTAGGTGTTCCAACGGCCGGGCGCGGGTTTCTCCTTGCTTGTCAGCGGCACGCTCTTCTTCAGGATCAAGCGGCCCACGCGGGCCAGTTCGCGTTCACCGGAGAGGTCGTTCACTTGCAGGAATTGTGGAACGTTGTCCGCATAGATGCGCACGATGCGCACGTCGACCGCGTTCAGGTTCACCGCATCGAAGGGGAAGAGAAGTCCGTCGGTGCTGGGCAGGATGGTGCCCTTGCCACTGATGCGCACGTTGGGCTTCACTTCCTCGAAATCGAGATCCACGGTGATGTCCTTGCCGAGCGCGCGATGGTTGATGTTCGTGAGTCCTGCCGCCACGAAGCCGCTCTGCTTGCCGCTCACACGTTCGGCGGGATGGATCAGCAGTTTGTTGCCGTCTATGCTGAGCCGCACGTTCTCAACGCCAGCGATACCAGCGAGGCCATCGAGATCCTGCGCGGGATCCAATGGATCGCTGAAGAGAAGCGCAGCGTATTGATCACCGTCACTGAATGTCTCGGAGTGGATCAGTTGCAGATCGCCGATCGCTGGTACAGGCTGCACGAGTTCACCCTTGTCGTTGCTGCCGATGGCCGCACCGTTCCAGCGGAACATCACCGTGCTGGGCTGGTCTCCACGCTGCACGCTGTCCGCCACCGCACGATGGAAGTTGCCGTTCGGTTCGTGCTCCCAGAGCAGCTTCAGGCGTCGGCCGTTCTGCTCTGCGGTCACGCAACTTTCGAGGTCCTGGCCGGTGGCGTCATCGCTGGTGTATACACCCACATGTACCCGCTGCCAGGTGAGATCGCCAGGAGACACGGGCTGCATATCGTCCACTTTCAGGTTGATGCCCTGAGCGTAAGTGGTGACCTGGAACCGGAAGTTGTCCATGCCGTTCGGCAGAACGATCAAGCGGCCCAAGTGGAACGTGACATCATAGGTCTTGTCCTGCGCGAGACGCTCCTTGGGCTGGAAGGAAAGGGTGAGGTGATCGGTCCAAGTAACCGTTCCCTCGACGGAAGGATCCAGATCGAAGAGTTTGCTGAGGCCCTCGGCGGAACTGTCCTTGAAGGTCTGCGCATCGGCGATGCGTATGAGGATCGGCGCTCGCGCGGGGATGTGCCCTGCGGTGAACGCGGGGATGTAGGGGGTGAAGGCCAGGTCGGGCTTGATAACGGGGTGCTCGCGGTGGCACGCGGCCAGGAGCACGGGCAGGGACAGTGTGCAAGCGATCACACGCGTCCTGCGGAACGCACGGTACATGGTGGTGACGGGAAGTATGGTGGAGGGGGAAATGGAAGAAGAGCGCATGATGAACGCTGAACCATTGGTGGCTATTGCGGCGAAGATGCGAACCAAGCCGATCGGGGCATCGTAAGAACGCGCGTTCCGAACAAACCCTTCCACACGCAAGATGAACCGCATCGCCATCATCCTTTTCGCGATCGCCGCACCCTTCGCGGTCAAGGCGCAAACGCGTACCAGCATCGCCAACGGTAGTGCCACGGCACCAACGACCTGGGACTGCGGTTGCGTCCCCAACGCGGCGGCGAGCCTGGTGATCCAACACTCCGTTACGCTGAATTCGGCACGCACGTACAACGATGTCACCATCGCGAGCGGCGGAACATTCCTCGCGCAAGGCGCAGGTTCGCTCACGGTCAATGGCAACATGGACATCAAGGCCGGAGGCACCATGACGAACAACAAACCCATGACGGTGAAAGGCGACTACAGCATCGCTGGCACGCACAGCGGATCCAAGCCCCTTACGCTGAGCGGCAGCGACAAGCAGATGAAAGGCACGGCGGCCGGAAAGATCACGAACGCATCGCAACTGGTCATTTCCGGAGGGAACAAGATCATACCTGCGGGAGAGGTCTTCACCAAGACGAAGAGCCAGGTGCGCGTGGTGAACGTGACGGTCGCGAACAACGGGACGTTCAGCGCGTTCAGCTTCACCGGCAGTGGTGTGAACGCGAAGGTGGTGCAGGGATCGGACGCATCGTTGACGATCAATGGTACCATAGCCACGACCATCGGACTTGATGCGAGCGCATCGGGCAACACGGTGATCTACGCGAACACCAATGCGGACCAGTACATCCGCAAAACGACGGACCAGTCGTATTGGCATTTGCAGCTCACGGCCTTCGGCACCAATCGCAAGAAGATCATGCGGAGCGACCTCAACGTGCGCGGCGACCTGGGCTTCACGAACTGCACGTTCGACACGCGATACCTCGTTGACTTCAACCTGACCGTGAAGGGCAACTGGACCAATACGAACGCGGTGTTCGTTCCGCGCACGGCTATGGTCACGTTCAACAATGCGAGCCACGCGTACATCAACTCCACGGGTGTTCAGAACTTCAACAACCTCACCGTGAGCGGCGCGGACACGTTGGAACTGCGCACACCGGTACAGACCACCAACGATATCACGATCGGTGGAAAGCTGGACGTGGGTGCCGCGAACAACACCATCACCGTAGGTCGTAACTGGACGAACACCGGAGAGTTCATCCACCGCAATGGCAACGTGGTGTTCAATGGCAGCGGAGATCAAGTGCAGGCCGGTGGCCGCACGGAATACCACGACCTCACGATCAGCAAATCGGGTGGGAACCTGACAGTTTCCGGCGGACGCCAGAAAGTGTTCGATGCGCTCACGCTCACCGGCGGCACCTTCATCACCAATGATTCGCTCTCGATGAGCAGCAATGCGAGCGGCGATTCGCGCATCGCAC
Source organism: Flavobacteriales bacterium (assembly GCA_031371785.1). Lineage (GTDB taxonomy): Bacteria > Bacteroidota > Bacteroidia > Flavobacteriales_F > PHOS-HE28 > PHOS-HE28. The sequence goes on from JANMKC010000192.1 coordinate 13,636, forward strand.
CGATCACCGGGGGAAGCATCAGCGGTCCGGTGTATGTGCAGCGCTACATCGATGCCGGTGTCACGAACTGGCGGTTCCTCACGGCCCCTTCATCCGGCCAGACCCTGCTCGACTGGCAGGATGATTTCGTTACCAGCGGTTATCCCGGTTCACATTGGCCCGCCTTTCCGTTCACTTCGATCCATACTTACGATGAGACAGCAGCTGGAACGGAGGATGATGGTTTCGTCGCGGCCACCGGATCGAACGAGACCATCAGCGCGGGCCAGGGTGCGTGGGTATGGTGCGGTGACAGCCTCAACGGCACCGCGCCGTTCATGGTCGATGTGAACGGACCGGTGTACCAAGGCAACATCGATCTGCCGGTGAGCTATACCGATCATGGCAGCCCTTCCGGAGATGGCTGGTGCATGGTGGGCAATCCATACGTGAGCGTGATCGACTGGGCCTCGGCGAGCTGGACGAAGAACAACATCAACAACGCGTTCTATGTGTGGAACCCGGACATGGGGAATTTCGCAGGCTACGTGGGCGGATTGGGCATCAATGGTGGCACACGTTACATCGCTTCGTCACAGGCTTTCTGGGTGCAGACCAATGGCAGCAGCCCGTTGTTGCGTATTTCCGAGAACTGCAAGAGCGCGACCGCAACACAGTTCCGCAATGATGAGGAACCGCAGGACATCCTGCGCATGCGCGTCATCGGCAATGGCGCAAGCGATGAGACCGTCCTGCGCATAGCACCGGAAGCGACGGCCGGATTTGATGGTGACTATGACGCGTACGAGAAATGGAGCTTGAGCGCTGGTTCGCCGAACATCTGCACCAAACTGCCGAACGGCAAGAACGTGATGGTGAATTCCATCGCGCAGTTCAGTGTGGACACCGTGATCCCCGTGAAAGTGAAGGTGGGGGCACAGGCCAGCTACCAGATCCAGTTCACGAGCGTGGGTGGCGCTTTCGCACAAAGCTGTCTCACCTTGGAAGATGTCGTGGCCGGTACGAACACGACCGTGTCCGAAGGTGGCAGCTACAGCTTCACGATGGCACCTTCCTACAATGGCACACGCTTCCGCCTGCACGCGCGCGCGCCGATGTTGATCGATACATGGGCCACCTCGTGCGATTACACGAACGATGGCCAAGCGGTAGCGCACCCTTCCGGCACGGGCCCATGGACCTACAACTGGAGCACGGCTGAAGGGGACCCTGTGCAATCACACACCGACAATGGGCCCGACACATTGTTCAACGCGCACGCTGGTGGGTATGCGCTAACCGTTGATGGACAGGGTGGCTGCGGGCAGTTGACGGCCAATATCGAGATCCCGTCCCCGGATCCCATCGATGCACAGGCGAATATTTCCAACGCGGCATGCGATGGTTCAGCTACCGGCGGTATCGACGTTTCGGTGAGCGGAGGCACCGCACCGTACGACTTCGTATGGAGCACCGGTACAACGACCGCGAACGTGCAGCAACTCGCACCGGGCACCTACTTCGTGGATATCCATGACGCACACGGCTGCAACAGCAGTGTGCAATACGAAGTAGGGCAGGATCCCTTGCCGGAGGCAGCGTACAGCGCGCCGCCACAAGCCGTTGCGGGCGTGCCCGTGAGCTTCACGAACAGCAGCAGCGACCTGACGGGCCAAGTGTGGGACTTCGGTGATGGAACCACCTCCACCGGGATCTCGCCGATGCACACCTTCGCTGTCGCGGGTACTTACAATGTGTCACTTACCGTGGGCGACAGCCTTTGCCAGGATGTGGTAAGCATGCCGATCGTGATCGAGGCGAATACAACGGGCATTGCTGACAACACATCGGAGAATGGTTTCCGCACGGAAGTCTCCGGTGACGATCTCGTTCTCGTGGTGCATAACACGGGAACCCACGACCTGAGCGTGCGTGTTGACAACCTGCTTGGCCAGCGGATCATCAACGATGTGCGCGGCACATGGACCAGTGGCAGATATACCGTAGCACGACTGCCCCGCATAACTGGCGCGCTGCTCGTGACCACGATCGACAACGGCAGCGGCGAGCGATCGCTCACCAAACTGGTGCGCTGATCACGGTTGGCTCAACAAGTGGTCGGCATCCTTGGCGAGGATGATCCTTCCCTTCAGGTCACCCACGATGAACGCATCGGTGATCCCCTTTTTCTGCACGGCCATCAGTGCATCATTGGCATCCGTACGCGAGCGGAAGGAACCATAGTAGTAGCGGGTGTCTTCCGGCCCGGTCACATGCGTCACATCGCCGATCTCGATGAACTTGCTCATCACATCGGTCGGCACATTGCCAGCGAACGAACCAAGCTGCACTTTGTATCGCACCTGATCCTTGTTCACGCCGTTCACAGGCTTGTCCTTCAATGATTCGGTGCGGGTGAGCTTCGCGCCAGCTTCCTTCAGCGACACGCGCTTGCCGTTCTTGAAGGCCACGAGGAAGGCACCGTTGAATCCCTTCATGAGCATGTCCACCTTGTGTTTGGCGGCCTCGTTCAATTCTGTATACACACCGGTGTAGTATCGCGTGAGGCCATCATCGCCATGCAGGGTCACCAGGTCGTTGATGCCGGTGAAGATGTTCTTCGAGAGCTTGTATTTGAAAGCTCCGAGCTGCACGCGCACCAAGGTCTTGTCCTTATGCGACGGCGTTGTGGCGACGCTCTCGCCCACCATTGCATCCTGTGCCTTCCTCACCTCATCAGGAACTTCCATGATATGGTCCTCCTGCTGGGCTACCACATGCCCTTCAACGCCCTCCTTCTTCAACTGCATCTGGCGCCGGATCGCTTCCGGTAATGCATCATACCCGCCCACGACGAAGCTGATGGTATCGCCATGCTCCACTGTGCGGATATCGGGGATGCTCAGGAGTTGCTGCATCTGTTTTTCCGTGATGCCTTCCACCTCGCTGCCCACCTGCACGGTATAGTAGCGATGGGATGGGACCATCACGTTCGCTTTCCGGCCACCTATCGATTCCACATGGCTGCTGTCGATCCGAACATTGCCGCTGTCCTTGTATGCGAGGTAGTCCTTCAGGAACTGGGCGTCGGTGATGGTGACACCGAACGCGTTCACTGGAGCGCCTTTGGCCGTCGTTGGTTCCTGGTCCACGCCGTCAGGTACGCCGTCGCCATCGCTGTCGATGGGGCAGCCGTGTTCATCCACTTTCGCTCCGGCAGGTGTGTTCGGGCAATTGTCCTTGAAATCCGTAACCCCGTCCGCGTCCTCATCATCGTGCAGCACGAGGATGTCCATCTGCGCTGGAGTGAGTGCAGGCTCGCCCATCTTCTTGCGCTTCTTCTTGTCCAGGTCCAGCGCATAGCTGATGCTCGCACCAGCGAAGAGGAAGCGGTCCTTTTTCGCGTCGCCAGCGCGTTCGTTCAAGCTGGCGTCGGTAACACCGTCCATGAGGTCGCTGAAGGTGAAGTGCATGGTGGCACCGACGCGCAGATCGAAACCACCACCGAGCACCATTTTCGCGCCGATGCCCACAGGTACCGCCCACGAATGCTCCGTGTACTTTCCGAAACCATCGAGGTCCAGTTCGCGGATGTCGCTTTCGTAGGAATAGTCGCGCTGCAACAGCACGGCCTCACCCGCATTGGACGCGTGCTCATCAAGATCGCGAACGGTGCCATCGCTCCAATAGTGGTACTTGCGGCCCTGCGCGTCATAGAGGTCGGTCTTGCTGAGGAACTCCACGCTCTCGAAACCCAACGACACGAAGGGTTCCACGGCATGGCCAGGCTTGAGCAACTGGTGGAAATTGTACGTGAGTTGAAGACCGCCAGTGGTCACACGGCTCTGGAAATTGAGGTTGCGCAAGGTACCGCGCTCGTTCGCACCCAAGCGGCCGTGCATGGCGAAGAGCCCCACCTCCAGCCAATCGTTCACCGGCGTGGTGGCGCGGAACTCATAAGCCAAGCGCGACAGCAACGGGCTATAGCCATCATGCTGCGAGCCGATGTCCCCATAGAAGGACAACATGCCAGCACCCAACGAAAAGGTAGGGCGGAGGTGGATCGTGGTGCTGTCGCTCTGCGCGTTCGCGATCAGCGCGCAGGAAAGGAGAGAGCACAAGAGAAGACCGGGGCGGAGCGAATGGCGCATCGAGCAGATGTATGTGGCCCCAACGTCATGGGGGCGGGTCCGCGAAAGATAGACGCCCGACCGATCACTGCAGCCACTTCTGGTTGCTGATCATCAGGGCCTCCTGCACGGTGACGCGATCGCCATTGTTGTAGGCCGTGACGAACGGCCCAGGGAAATTGTTCCCGCTGGCCATGAATTCCTGGCGTTGGTCCCGCGCGCCGCGATACTCAGGGAAATGCCCGGTAACGTACTTGATCCAGCCCTCGTGGCGCTCGATGCTGAAGGAGCCGTTGTAGTGGTGCCGTTCCGCGAAGTAGGCACCGCCCACTTCGCGATGCGCCGCGGTGATCTGGACCTTGTAGGTGACGCCGGTTTCAGGGGCGGGCACATGGCCAGCCGTTTTTGTCGTCTTGCTCGACTGCGCGGTGGTGTTTGCCGCAGCTTGCGAACCGGGATTGCCAGCGGTAGCCTTTTCGGTATTCCGCACGATGGTTCCGTGATCGGGCGTGATCGTCTCCGTGGTTTTTGTATTGGCGGTGTTGGAGCTCTGTCCATTGTTCGCCGGGTTCTGCGCAGTGGAACTTTGCTCTCCCGCCTTCTCCGATCCGTTGGTGGCCACCTGCTGCTGAGTCTCCAGCGCTTTCGGCCCGGTGAGGAAATTGGTGCTGCCCACCACGGCTTTCTGTGTTTCATCGTTCAGCAAGTAGCCGAACTCGCCGTTCACCGTGTATTCACCTTCGGGTTGGGCGTTCGCGCGTAGTTTGTAGGTGATCTTCAGTTCCTCCGTGGCCGGAAGGTTGAGCCACACGAATTTCACGATGCGGTCCTGCGCGGTGAAGATGGCTTCGGCACTGCTCTTTTCCAGTGCGGTGAAACCGGCCGGTATCGTTTCCTGCAACTTGCCGAATCCCCGGATGCTGCCTTTGTTCACGGTCACCTCAACGAGCATCTCGGTTTCTGTTACCGCCGAGATGGAGCGCGTTACGCTCACGTTCCCGGCGCCTTGTTGCGGCGCGATGCCGGAAGCGGAGACCACAACAGCCTCCTTCACCGGTGCTGCTGTTCCCGCGAAGGCGACATCGCTCGAATTGTCCATAGTCACCGCGTTCTGCGCAGTGGCGATAACCGTCGGGTTCGGTGTGCTCATATCCTGTGCGACCGTACCTCCTGTTATGGTGACCATGCTTGACGGCATGTCCTCGGTCTTGCGCTCGTTGTCCTCGATGTAGGAGAACTTGCCATTGATCGGAAGGCTTCCGCTGGCGGTCGCCGCAGCGCTGAGCGTGTAGCTCACTTTGAACTGCGGCTGTGTGGGCAGGGCCATCCAGATGAACTTGGCCTTGCCGTCAGCGAAAGTGAACGATGCGCCTTTCGTTTCAATGGCCGTGGCGCTCAATCCGTCGGGCAGGTCGATCTGCAACTTGGCGAAGCCGTTGAGTTGGCCCTTGTCGATCGTCACTGTCACTTTCACCTCGGTGCCGGCCTGCATGGTGGCGGGAGTTTCGTGCGTGATCATCACATCGGTGAGGAAGAGCGCACGGAACAGGAAGAGGCCGGTGAGGTTGAGGAGCGCGAGGAATTTGAACATGGGGGAGGAGTGATCGCTGCTTTGCCAGCGGGTTTGCGCGAAACTATCGGCACCACGACCCGGAGGCGGCCCGCGCGGATCGTGATCTTCCAACAGGTGCGTGTGGACAGCGGCACACGCGATCCATGACCGATCGCGCGTGGGGACCGTCATGCGGGATCTCAGAAACCCTCGTCCCGGAAGAAGTCGAGCGTGTTCAGATCCACCAGGTGTACTTCGGCGAAGTAGTGATGGAGGATCTCGATGAACGAGTGCCCTGAGTTGGCCATGCGCATCGCACCTTCTTGGCAGAGCCCCACACCGTGGCCGTAGCCGCGGCCATCGAACACCACGTCATCACCGGCGGGCCAGATGGTGAACCAGGCGGAATTGAACTTCATGTCGGCGCGTACCTGCTCGAGCGGGATCAGCGGCCGCGCGCCATCGATGTAGAGCGATCGGCATCGCGGTGCGAAATCAGTTACCGAGCGCACGACCATGCTGTCGTTCGTGTCGATCCCGTATGTGCGATGGAGATAGGTGAGCCAGTTGGTTTTTGGCATGGTCCGGTGCCAGGCGGCATGCGGCGAGTTCAGGCAGAAGGTGTCCACCTCGCTCACCAGATAGGGTTCGCTCTTGCTCCAGAGATCCTCGGCGTTCATCGTTTCGCCACCACAATTGCTATGGAAGGTGGCCGTGATGAGATGGATCCCCGCGTCCACCACCACCATGTTGCGCGTGGCATCCACCGCTTGCCGCACAGGGTCCAATGTGCATCGGCCCTTGTATACCTGGCAGTGTGTTCCGTCGCACACCGCGAAATCATCGGGCAGGTGGCGGCGCAGGTTGGCGAGTGCCCAGGTGCGGCAACTCACCGCTTGCAACTTGTAGTACTCGATCCCCTTGTTGTCGCCCGCTTCGCTCTGTACCACACCGGCGACATATTCCTCCAAGGGCACTGTGTTCACGATCAGCAATGCATCGCCCGCGCGTTGCACGTCGATGGTCCCGGTGTAGTCGCGCGTTGCCTTCGGCTCATCGAGCACGTTCACGCGAAGCACGCCCCTCGTGGCGATGCGCAATGACATTGAACGAGCGGGATGGAACGTGCGCGAGAGCGACTTGGCGATCAGCTTCCCGTTCTCGATGGAGATGCGCAGTCCATCCTTGGCGGAGATCTCGCCCGCGCGGTCGCCATCGATCAACAGGAACATGGAGCCCTGCGGGTTTTGTGCGAGCAGGTGGCGTGCCTCGGTGCCACGAAGGATACCGACGCGCACCTCACGTGCCTGCGGGAAGACGGCGGATATCAGCGCCGAGCAGGCGAAGAACGCGAGGGTCCGCTTCATCAGGCCGCGAAACTACCGGCGTGCGCGGAGCGGCTCAGTTCGCGGCGCGCAGACTTTTCCACACGAGCTCCGCAGTTCGTGTGGAAGCGCCAGGGCCGCCGAGTTTTTCGCGCAACGTGCGCAGCTCGGCGATCATGCGGTCGCGGTGCGGATGGTCGTTGAGGATCCGGTCGAGTTCGCTGCGCAGGTTCTCTTCGTTGAGGTCCTGTTGAACGAGTTCGCGCACGACCTCGCGTTCCATGATCAGGTTCACCAAGGAGATGAAAGGCACCTTCACGAGCCGTCGCGCGATCCAGACGTTGATCGCGCCGCCGCTATAGCACACCAGCTCCGGCACGCCGAAAAGCGCGGTCTCCAGAGTGGCCGTGCCGCTGGTGACGAGCGCGGCCTTCGCCCCGCGCAACAGATCGTACGTCCTGCCCATCACGATCTCCACGCGCGCATCACCGATCATTGAACTGTAGAACGCTTCGGGGATCGATGGTGCGGCGGCGATGACGAAGCGCTCGTTCGGGAAATGTCGCGCAGCGGCGATCATCACCGGCAGCATGCGTGTGATCTCCTGTGCGCGGGATCCGGGAAGCAGGGCGATCACCCCGTCGTGGCCAGCAAGGATGGGCGAGGAGGAATGTGCGGCGATCTCATCCAACAGCGGATGCCCGACGAAGTCCACGTCCACATCGCGCTTCGCGTACCACTCCTTTTCGAAGGGCAGTATCACGAACATACGGTCCACCGCGCGCTTGATGACCTCCACGCGGTTCGCCTTCCATGCCCACACCTGTGGACTGATGTAGTAGAGGACCTTGATGCCCCGAGCGTGCGCCCATTCCGCGATGCGCAGGTTGAAGCCCGGATAGTCGATAAGCACGACGGCGTCCGGCTTGAAGTCCTCGATCTGCCGCTTGCACACATCAATGTTGCGCAGGATCGTGCGGAGGTTCATCACCACCTGCGTGAAGCCCATGAAAGCGAGTTCGCGATAGTGCTTCACCACTTCCGCACCAGCGGCGGCCATGCGATCACCACCCCATGCACGGATCGAGAGTGATGCGTGATGAGTGGCGGGTGGCGAGTATGGCGGCATGCCCGCACCGCCGTACTCGCCACTCATCACTCGCCACTCACTGCTGGCTCCCGCCAGACGGAACAACTCCTTGATCAGGTTCCCACCATGCAGGTCTCCACTGGCTTCACCGGCGATAATGAACAGGCGCGCGCTCATGAGAACCAGCCGTGTTCTTTCGACCAATCGATCACGAACAGCAAGACGATCACTACACCATAGATCATCATCGCGGCGATCGTTCCACGCATGGACTTCAGTCGTTGGGTGCGATCGAACCAGAAGAAGAGGAAGGCGTCGGCGATGAGGCTCAAGGAAAGCACCGAGGATTGGTACTTGATGTTGCGCAGGAAGAGTTCGAAGATGAACCAGTGCAGGTCGTGTTCCGGGCGGATCACGTTCACATACATGGCCGCGTATGCGAAGAAGCCGATCACCGGTGCGAGCAGTCCCGCGATGAGGCCGGTGCGGAAACTGTCACCGGGCATGGTCCCATGTGTTCAACTCGGCGATGGCGTGGTGCGCGGTCATGTCGAACTGCACGGGCACCACGCTGGCGTAGCCGTTGCGCACGGCCCACACGTCGGTGTCCTCGCCTTGGTCGAGATCCTTGAAGCGGCCTTTCAACCAGAAGTATTCTTTGCCGGTGGGATCCTTTCGCGCTTCGAAATCATCCTCCCAAAAACCCCAGGCCTGTCGGCAGATGCGTGTGCCTTTCAACGGGATGCCCTCATCGCGCGGCACGTTCACGTTCAAACAGGCACCTTTGGGAAGGCCGCGTTCCAGCACGTTGGACACAACGTTGCGCACGATGGGCCGCACATGCGCGAAGCTCGCTTCGATGGTGTGGTCCATCAAGGAAAAGCCGATGCTGGGTATGCCTTCGAGCGCGCCTTCCACCGCTGCGCTCATCGTTCCGCTGTACAGAACGTTGATGCTGATGTTGCTGCCGTGGTTGATGCCGCTCACCAGCAGTGCGGGCTTGCCTTTGATCACTTGGTAAACGGCGAGTTTCACGCAATCCACGGGGGTGCCGCTGCACGCGTAAGCCTCAACGCCTTCCATCATGTCCACCTTCTGCAAGCGCAGGTAATGGTGTATCGTGATCGCATGCCCCATCGCGCTCTGCGGCTTGTCGGGTGCCACCACCAGCACGCGGCCGAAGGCTTTCATCTCCTCCACCAGCGCGAGGATGCCGGGCGCGGTAATGCCATCGTCATTGGTCACCAGGATAAGCGGCTTGTCTGTCATCGGCGCGAAACTAACCGCTCACCAATGGCGAATGATGAACCCGGAACTGAACAATGTCCAGCATGGAACATGGAACTGAAGAATATCGAACGCGAGGTCCGGTGACCTGGGTGTTCAACATTCCATGTTCGATGTTCTTCGGTTCTTTGCGGTCATCATGAAGATCTCTATCCATCCTGTGGGCGCTGCCAAACCGCTCGCGCCTTATACCCCTGCCATCGAAGCGAACGGTGTTGTGTACCTCAGTGGGCAGATCGCCTTGATCGGTGACACTGGCCAGTTGCGCATGGAAAACATTGCGGAAGAAACAACGCAAGTGATGGAGAACATCGGGATCCTGTTGCGCGCGGCCGGGCTCGGCTACGATCACCTGGTGAAATGCACGATCTTTTTGAGCGACATGGCACATTATGCTGCGGTGAACGAGGTATACGGCTCCTACTTCAAGGAAGCACCGCCCGCGCGCGAGGCCGTCGCTGTGAAAGGATTGCCGCGCGGGGTGAACGTGGAGATCAGTGGCATTGCGGTCAGGTAGCGATCAATCGACCAACGCCTTGCGCTGGGTCCAGTAGAAATAACACCATGTAACCGACATCAGCAGGCCGAAGAAGCTGAACATGGGCGGCCCACCCACGATCATGGGAACAAGGATGCCGAGCAGTTGTGAGGTGATGTAGATGTGGAGGCCATCGCCGCGTAGCTGCCACATCCGCAGTGTGCCGATGAAGCGGGCCAGGGTGCGCAGGGCGAACACCGCCATCAAGGCCACGCCGTGTTCGCGCAACACGTTGGCCATGCGCATCATTTGTTCCAGTTGCTCCCCTTGGAAGAAGACGCCGTATTCATCGCGCAGCAACGTGTCCAATTGTTCCGGATCCATGTGCGCCATGAAACCGCTGACGGCCATGCCCACGAGGTAGATCGGGAACATCAACCCTTGGTCGATGAAGCTGAACATGCACAGACGTGTGAGCGCTGGTGGGCGAAGGGGAGTGGTGGTTGGTTCCATCGGGGGTGCGAAAAAAGGAAAACCCCCGACAAGTCGAGGGCTTTCGCAAGGTTCGTTGGAGCAAAGATCAGTTCATGCTCTTCAGGTTGAGCCCGTAGAGGATGATGAACACCACGCCGATGAGACCCCCGAAACCAACGGAAAGGATCGAGATCAGGTTGACCCCGAGGAAGATCAAGGGCACAGCCAAGCCGCCGATCGTAGCCAGCGTGTAGAGGTAGAAGCCCGACTTCTTCAAGTTCCACATCATGAAAACGCCGAGCAAGCTGAGCACGGCGAGGCCGATGTTGCACATGCCGATCTGCTTGGCACTTGCGGCGGCTTTTGAAGCCACGTCCGTAGCGGCGTCCATGATATTGCCAGCAATGCCGGAAGCCGCATCATCCCCCATTTGGGATTTCGCTTCGTCCATCTTCGTTGTCATTTCGGACATCGCCGCGGCGGTCGCTGGACCCGTGGCCATGTTCATTATTCCGCCGATGATCCCCCATGCGCCGCCGATGAAACTCAGTATGCACAGCACAGTGAGGAAGGTGGGACGTTTGGGAGCCATCGCGGCCGAGCCGGTGTTCATATCGGTCATGTTCCAGTGGTTTTTGGTGTGGACCGAAAGTAGCGGCGGGGCAATGCCACGATCGGCAGGTGCCGGGAGGTTATCGACGGCCGTTTGTTGGTCAAGCACATTGCGTCCTTTGAAATGTGCGGTGCATCCGCTACCCTTGTCCGCAACACCAACCTTATGGAAACCACCCTTCCCGCCATCCGCCCCAAGAACTGGCTCGTTGAATCGATCCTTGTCACGTTGTTCTGCTGCCTGCCTTTCGGCATCGCGGGCATCGTGAACGCCGCGAATGTGAACTCGCGTTTCGATACGGGTGACTTTGCGGGTGCCGACAAGGCCAGCAAGGAAGCGGGCAAGTGGACCAAGATCGGTTTCTGGGTGGGCTTGGGCGTGAACCTGCTCGCGATCATTGTCTGGGTGCTCATGGTCTTCGTGTTCGTGGGAGCCGCCGCTGCGGGAGCAGCCGCATCGCACAACTACTGAGTTCGGGTATGGTGCGCTGGAGCTCGGTCCTCGCATTCGCGGTGATCGGACTTTACGCGGTCATCCTTTATGTGCGCGATCCGGCGCAAGGCGGTTTTCCCATGTGCCCTTTCCGCTGGCTTACTGGCTGGGAGTGTCCCGGCTGCGGATCGCAACGCGCGATGCATGACCTTATGCACGGCCGTGTTGCCGAAGCCTTCGGGCACAATGCGATGCTGGTGATCAGCATCCCCTTGCTGATCGCGCAATGGGCAGCGAGCCGCTTCATCAGTCTGGCCAAACCGCTCGCCGCGCAGAACCTGATCGTCTACGCATGGGCCGTGGTGATCATCGGGTGGGGAGTGATCCGGAATCTTTGACAAGGTTGATGGTGGATGGTTGTTCGTTGTTCGGCGTCAGCGCATTCACCAACAACCAACAACCAACAACCAACAACCAGCAACCAACAACCAACAACCAACAACCAGCAACCAGCAACCAGCAACCAACAACCAGCAACCATCCACCAACAACGGAACGAGCCTCTAACTTCGCCGACCTTTTCAAGCGCACCACATCACTATGAGCTACGACGTCATCGTTCTCGGCAGCGGCCCCGGCGGGTACGTGGCCGCCATCCGTTCCAGCCAATTGGGTTTGAAGACCGCTATCGTGGAGAAGGAATCGCTCGGTGGCATCTGCCTCAACTGGGGCTGCATTCCCACCAAGGCGTTGCTGAAGAGCGCGCAAGTGTTCGAATACATCCAGCACGCGAAAGACTATGGCATTACCGTGGCCGAGGGCAAGCCCGACATGAAGGCCATCGTGGCGCGCAGCCGCGAGGTGGCCAAGGGCATGAGCAACGGCGTTCAGTTCCTGATGAAGAAGAACAAGATCGACGTGATCATGGGCACAGGCATGTTGCAGCCCGGCAAGAAGATCGAAGTGACCCCGGTTCCAGGGACCGGGGCCGCGGATGGAAAGAAGCAGGTGGTGGAAGCCAAGCACATCATCATCGCCACGGGCGCGCGCAGTCGCGAATTGCCGGCATTGAAACAGGACGGCAAGAAGATCATTGGCTACCGCGAAGCGATGGTGCTGCCGGAACAACCCAAGGGCATGGTGGTGGTGGGCAGCGGTGCGATCGGCAGCGAGTTCGCCTATTTCTACAACGCCATCGGCACCAAGGTGACATTGATCGAGTTCCTGCCCAACGTTGTTCCGGTGGAAGATGAAGAGGTCAGCAAACAATTGGAACGGAGCTTCAAGAAGCAAGGCATAGAAGTGTTGATCTCCAGTGAAGTGACATCCGTTGAGACGAAGGGAAAAGGATGCATAGTGACTGTGAAGACGCCGAAGGGCGAACAGAAGATCGAGTGCGACATCGTGTTGAGCGCGGTGGGCATCGCGGCGAACATCGAAGGCATCGGATTGGAGGCCGTCGGTATCGTTACGGACAAAGGCAAGATCAGGACGGACGAATTCTACAAGACCAACATCCCCGGCTATTACGCCATCGGGGATGTGAGCCCAGGGCAGGCGCTTGCCCACGTGGCCAGTGCGGAAGGCATCATCTGTGTGGAGAAGATCGCCGGGCAGGACCCGCACGCATTGGACTATGGCAACATTCCCGGGTGCACCTATTGCTCTCCGGAAGTGGCCAGCGTGGGCATGACCGAAAAGCAGTGCAAGGAGAAGGGAATGGAGATCAAGGTGGGCAAGTTCCCCTTCAGCGCGAGCGGCAAGGCCAGTGCGGCGGGCGCCAAGGATGGCTTCGTGAAATTGATCTTCGATGCCAAGTACGGCGAACTGCTGGGTGCGCACATGATCGGCTACAACGTCACCGAGCTGATCGCTGAGTGCGTGAGCATACGCAAGCTGGAGACCACCGGTCACGAGATCATCAAGACCGTACATCCGCATCCTACCATGAGCGAGGCGATCATGGAAGCGGCGGCTGCCGCATACGGGGAGGTGATCCACCTATAGGAAATGCGAAAGCTGAAAAGTGAAAGTTGAAACGCAGCGAGGCGGTTTCGATTTTTCACTTTTCCCTTTTCAGCTTTGACACCCCATGTCTGCACAGCAGCACGAACAGGCCGCACGCTTCTTCGATCGCGTGAGCGGCACATACCGTGACAAATACGCGCACCAGAGCCGCTTCCATCGGTACTATTTCAACGAGCGGATGGAGAAGGCCACGCGCGGTCTCGACCTGGCGAACGCGGACGTGCTCGATATCGGCGGGGGCACGGGCAACCTGTTCGATCACTTGGTGGAGCGCTTCCCAGCGATGCGCTTTTTCGCCACCGATGTAAGCGCAGGCATGCTCGCACAGAGCCGCGTACCGAAGGATCACCAGTACACCGGGCACGCGTACGACCACCCGTTCACGACCCGGTCGTTCGACGCGATCTTCATGCTGGGTGTCACCACCTATCTCTCACCGGAAGAACTGGAGAAGAACCTCGTCTTCATCGCGCGAAGTTTGAAGCCCGGTGGGCAGGCCATCATCAGCTTCACCAACAAGCATGGGCTGGACACGCTGGTGCGGGAGACACTGCGCACCCCGATGCGGTGGTTCGGCAGCAAGAAGAAAGTGCTCAGTTCAGGTCTTCGCACCCGGAACTATTCGCTTGCCGAAGTACGCCGTGTGCTGGCAGCCCACCTGCGCATCACACAGGTAGACGTTCACAACCACACCGTCTTCCCGCTCGGCCTGCTATTGCCCGGCCTTTCCATCGCCATGGCCCGGAAGCTGGCCCGCATGAAAAGCACGCCTGCTTGGTTGCGATTCCTCAGCAGCGACCTTCTTGTGCGAGCAGAACAGCGGGAAGTGGGTGGCGAACGAACGAACTGAGGCAACCGTCCTGTCCCGCCCCGTCTACACTCCGCAGTGAAGAACAGCGATCCGTTTTCAGGCCATTGCCCGTATATCGTTAGGTAGCTTCGGCCCCCCGCTCCAGCCATGCCCCGCGTCCTCCGCATCATCAACCGCTTCAATCTTGGAGGCCCCACGCACAACGCGGCCTACCTCACGCGGTACCTGCCGGATGAGTTCGAGACCTTGCTGGTAGGGGGAGCGCAGGAGGAAAGCGAGGAAGGGAGCGGCCATATCCTGAAAGCCTTGGGAGTGGACCCGCTGATCCTGCCGGAAATGCAACGGGAGGTAGCGCCGTGGCGGGATCGCTCGGCGTATCGAAGGATCAAGAAACTGATCAAGGACTTCAAGCCGGACGTGGTACACACGCACGCGGCCAAGGCAGGTGCGGTGGGTCGGCTGGCGGCGAACGAGATGGGAGTGAAGGCCATCGTACACACTTTCCACGGGCATGTGTTCCACAGTTATTTCGGGCAGGTACGAACGGCGGTGTACAAGAACATCGAGCGTTTCCTGGCCAAGCGCAGCAGCCGCATCGTGGCCATCAGCGAAAAGCAGAAGAGCGAACTGGTGGACGAACACCGCATCTGTGAGGATGAAAAAGTGAGCGTGATACCGCTCGGTTTCGACCTGGGCAAGTTCCAGCAGGACCAGGCCAGCAAACGCGCGCTCTTCCGCAAGGTCTACGGGGTGTCCGAGGATGAGATCGCGATCGGCATCGTGGGTCGGCTCGTACCGGTGAAGAACCATGATCTTTTCCTGGAGGCGATCAAGCACGTACGCGAACGCACAGGCAAGCGGGTGCGCGCGTTCGTGGTGGGTGATGGCGAAGAGCGCGAAAGGCTGGAGGCACTAACGCGGGAACTGGGGTTGAGCCTGGCGCAGGGGCCGTATTTCAATGGACATGGCTTCGGCCACGGGGTGAACGGCCATGCGATGGTGGAGCGGGCCGATGTGACCTTCACCAGTTGGATCAAGGAGATCGATATCGTGAACGCCGGCGTGGATGTGGTGGCGCTCACCAGCTTCAACGAAGGCACACCTGTAAGCCTGATCGAAGCGCAAGCGGCCAACAGACCGGTGGTGAGCACCAATGTTGGTGGCATTGAGAACGTGGTGCTCGAGGGACGCACCGCCTTGTTGAGTCCCCCGACAGACAGCGACCTTTTCGGGGAGAACCTCTTGCGCGTAGTGCAGGACGACCTCCTGCGTGCACGCATGGCCGATGGCGGATGGGAGCATGTGCGCCAACGCTATCACTATACCCGGCTGGTGGAGGACACCGCCCAGCTCTATCGTGAACTCCTCAACTGAGGCGGCACGCGTGGATCGTTACTTTTGCGCGAAATCCTGCGGAATGGTGAGGAGTTGGAGCCTGCTGATCGTCCTGTGTACTGTGCTCGCTGGTTGCAACATCAACCGCGACATCATGTTCAAGACCCCCTTGGACTACACCTTCGACCAGGTCCCTGACACCTTCCAGCGAGCCTTCCAGGTGCAGCCCAATGACAACTTCACCTTTCGGCTGTTCGCCAATGATGGCTTCCGGATGATCGATCTGGTGGACGAACAGGGTGCCAGCCGCAACCTGTTGCGCACCAAGTTCGATTACCAGGTCGATTTCAATGGAATGGCCAAGGTTCCCTTGTTGGGGCTGGTGCAGGTTGCCGGCATGACCGAACGGGAACTGGAATTGTACCTCGAAATGCGGTTCACGGAATTCTATAATCGCCCCTTCGTGCAGGTGGAGGTGAGCAACCGCCGGGTGGTGATCTTTCCCGGAGGTGGTGGGGACGCCAAGATCGTACCGTTGGAGAACAGCAACACCACGTTGCTCGAGGCCATGGGCAGTGCCGCTGGTGTGGCCAAGCGCGGCGATGCACGCAAGGTGAAACTCTTCCGGCGCAAGCCCGACGGTGGCCGATCCGTCTACCAGTTCGACATGAGCGACATCTCCGGCCTGAAATACGCGGACTTCGTCATGCAGGCCGATGACATCGTGTACGTGCAACCCAGCCCGGAGATCGCACGCGAGCTGCTCACCGACATCAACCCGTTCATCACCCTGTTGACGACCACCGTTCTGGTGATCGGCATCGTCAAGGGGTTCAGCAAATAGCCCCGCCAAAGCCATGCTGAACGACGACGTCGGCAACCGCGCCGTCAGTATCGATAGTTACCGGGAGCGGATCACCAACTTCAGCAACGAGTTCGACCTCGGGCTGTTCCTCTACATCGTCAAGCGCTCCGTGGTGTGGATCACCCTGTGCGTGTTGCTGGCCTTCGCGGCCGCCTGGATCTACCTGCGTTATACGCCGAACACCTACGAGAGCAAGGCCATCATGCAGCTCAGCGAGACCAACAATGCGAACAAGGTGTTGAAGGTGACCGATCTGGTGGAAGCGGGCAACCTTACGGCCGACGTGGAACTGCTGCGATCGAAATTCTTCATTGCCAAAGCGCTCAAGAGGTTGCCCTTGCAAGTGAGCTATTACTTCAAGGGGCAGATACTCACCACGGAGTACTACACACAGACCTTCTTCACAGTGGACGATCTGGAGGTGCTCGATGAGAAGGTGCGTGACGAGCCGATCGTGATGGATCCGGGGGCGAACAATGACGTGAAGCTCTCCTATACCGTGGAAGGCCGTCCCTTCAGCGACATCTACCCGGTGGGCCGTCCGTTCTCAACCCCGCATTTCCGCTGTATGATCCACGTGAAGGATGGCGGGCCGTTGGTCAAACCGGACTCGGACGGCAAGCTGTACTTCACGATCAACAAGCCGATGACCATCGTCTTCCGCTTCAGCGGGCAGCTCAACATCGGGATACAGGACCAGAACGCCAAGACGGTCTTCATCAGTTGCAAGGACCATAACAAGTACGTGGCCCGCGACGTGGCGCAGGTCATGGCCGATGCGTTCATCGACTACGACGTGGAACGCAAGAGCGAAAGTGCGCAGAGTATCCTGAAATTCATCGAGAACCAGAAGGACACGGTCTTCGACCAGCTGAAGGACAGCGAGCTGAAGATGCAGAATTTCAAGCAGGACAACCGGGTGAGCAATATGGAGCAGCTGATGCCGCTCCTTCTTGAGCGGAGCAACGAGTATGAGAACCAGGTGCTGCAGTTGAACATCGAGGACAACCTGTTGAACGAGATAGAGAAAGCCACGCAGAAGGATCCGGAAAAGGTGGATGTGTACCAACTGATCCCCTTGCTGGTGGGAACGACCTACGAGCAAACGCTTTCGGGCCTGATCAAGACCCTGGAGACCATGCTGGACGATCGCCAGAAAATGGTGTTCGAGGCCAAGGAGAGCAACGTGAACGTGGAAATGCAGGACGCACATATCGAGGTGCAGAAGAAGCTGATCCTATCGAGCATCGCCACCATGCGCAGCCGGATCAATGAGAAGCGGACCGGATACGAGGACCGGATAGCGGAATACGACGGCCGCTTTCTCACGCTCCCGGAAAAACAGCTGGCCTACGCCAGGATCCAGCGGTTGTTCAACATCAATGAGAAGTACTACACACAACTGCTGGAGAAGGACATCGAATACCGGATCAGCAAGGCGGGTTATGTACCGGACAACCGCGTGCTGGAGACGGCACCCATGCCCGCAGGACCCGTATCGCCCGATCGCAATGTGGTACTGCTGTCCTACCTGCTCACCGGGGTGATCATCGGCTTCCTCATCGTGCTGGTGCGGTACATCCTGCACGACAACATCACCTCCCTGAACGACATCGCCAAGATGAGCAATGCCTCCATCGGTATCCTGGGCATGGTGCCCAAGTACAAGAAGGAGATCCCCATCAGCCAGTTGCTCGTGGACAAGAACCCCAAGAGCCTTATCGCCGAGAGTTTCCGGAGCGTGCGCACCAACCTGCAGTTCGTTGACAACACCCCCGGCCCGAAGGTGGTGGCCATCACCAGCACGATCAGCGGCGAGGGCAAGACCTTCGTGGCGATCAACCTGGCGGGCATCATCAGCTTCAGCGGTAAGCGTGTGATCGTGCTGGACCTGGACATGCGCAAGCCGAAGATCCACTTGGGCTTCGGGGTGGAGAACATGCGCGGCATGAGCACGTTGCTGATCAACAAGGACAACCTGATCGACTGCGTGCAGCATAGCACCCTGAAGGGCCTGGATTTCATTACCGCCGGACCCATCCCGCCCAACCCGAGCGAGCTGATCCTCAGCGCGCGCATGCAGCAGATCCTTGATGAACTGAAGACCGAGTACGACGTGATCCTGATCGACAATCCGCCGGTCGGATTGGTGACCGATGGCATCTCCATCATCCAGGTCGCGGATTTCCCGATCTACATTTTCCGGGCGGACTACTCGAAGAAGGCGTTCATCCACAACGTGGACCGATTGATCAACGAGAACCGGATCCGCCGCCTGAGCGCCGTGCTGAACGGGGTGGACATCGACCGGAACAAATACGGGTACAGCTACGGCTACGGTTACGGTTACGGTTATGGTTACGGCTATGGCTACTACGAGGACCGTGGCAAGTCAACGAGCATAGGCCGGGCGTGGTGGAAAAAACTGTTCTCCGGGAAGAAGTGATGGACGTGGAACGCGCACCGCTGGAAGGATTGCTCGTCTTGCGGCCCAAGGTGTTCCGCGACCCGCGCGGCTGGTTCCTTGAATCCTTCAACGCCGGCCTGTTCCTCGAAGCCACCGGCCTGGAACCCCGGTTCGTACAGGACAATGAGAGCCTGTCCAACGCGGATGTATTGCGCGGCCTGCATTTCCAGACGGCCCCTGACGCCCAAGCCAAACTGGTGCGGGTGATCCAGGGCGCTGTGCTCGATGTGTGCGTGGACATCCGCCCTGCAAGTCCCACCTGCGGCCAACACTACAAAGTGGAATTGAACGGCAGGGAGAAGACCATGCTCTGGATCCCCGAAGGCTTCGCGCACGGCTTTCGAACCTTGGAGAACGGGACGATCTTCAGCTACAAGTGCTCCGCCTACTATGCACCGTCCAGCGAGCGCACCATCCTGTGGAACGATCCCGCGCTCGCGATCGATTGGGGCATCACCGGTCCGGTGCTCAGCGCCAAGGATCGCGCGGGCCAGTTGTTCGCTTCACTCGTAACGGGTCGTTGATCGATGTACAGCGGCACGCAGCTCTTCCTCATCTATAGCGGCCTGTTCTTCGGCGCGCTGGTCTTCTCGCTGATCACCAACAGCGTGTTCATGCGCTTCTTCCGCACCTTCGGGATCAGGGAAGGCGAAGGCATGGTGCGGTGGGCCGCGTCGCAGAAACCGGCCTTCGGCGGCATCGGCTTCTTCATCGTGTTCCTTGGAGCGTTCGCGGTGCATGGCGCGCTCTTCCCCAAGGAGAGCAACCCCCTGCAACCTGAACTGCTCGGCCTGCTCGGTGCCACCGGGCTGGGTTTCATGATGGGCCTGGCAGATGATGCTTACAACACGCGGCCCTTGTTGAAGTTCGGCACACAGGTCGCCTGCGGTGCGATGCTGATCGCTTCCGGCACATACATCCACGTCTTCCACAACCCATGGCTCGACTACGCCATCACACTGCTGTGGGTGGTGGGCATGATGAACTCGATCAACATGCTCGACAACATGGACGCGATCACCACGGTCACCAGCATCTGTATTCTCGCCTGCGGGTTGCTGGTCCTGCTCACGAGCGGCCCGCTGATCACGATCAACGTCGTGCTCATCATCGGCATCATCGCTTCGCTCTGCGGTTTCCTGTTCTTCAACTGGAACCCCTCGCGCATGTACATGGGCGACACGGGAAGCCAGTTCCTCGGCGTGTTCCTGGCCTATATCGGCATCCGTTGTTTCTGGAACGGTGCCAGCATGTCCGGGGCGATCGAACCTTGGCGGCAGGCGGTGAGCACGCTCATTGTTTTCGCTTTACCTATCATCGACACCAGCACCGTCACCATCAATCGTATCGCACGCGGCAATTCGCCTTTTGTGGGCGGGAAGGACCACACCACGCACCACCTCAGTTACGCGGGGCTCAGCGATGGGCAGGTGGCGTTGGTCTTCTGCGGGCTCGGTGCGTTGTCCTTCTTCTTCGTCTTCGCCATGCTGAACTTCATTCCCGTTTGGGAGAAATGGCATTCCATCGTCTTCATCACCTACTGGGCGGTGCTCTTCGTGTTGCTTTTCGGGCTCACCAAGCGCACCAAAGCGCCCGTTGCTGACTGATCTTTGCGCACCGGATCCCCGGAACGCCCTCCATGCGCATGATCGGAAAAGTAGTGTTGATGCTCGCGTTGCTTCTCGGCGGAGCGCTGTGCGTGCATCTCTTCTCCTTCGGTGTGAGCGGCACCGACACCGATCTCGACTACCAGCGCCAGTTCAGCGAGCGCTACCGCATCTTCAGTCTCACGCTGCCGGACAACCTCACCTTCTGTGGTGAGGCGCTGCCGTTGGAAAAGATCGACGTCCGCGAACGGCTCGATCGCGAGTTGCTGGTGAACACCTACTGGCAGAGCAATTC